>NZ_JAXBRE020000040.1:21848-29679 GCF_047520985.2 Stenotrophomonas sp. BR163 | reverse complement strand
CGGCTGGCAGGACACGCCGTAAACCCGTCCATGGGGGCTCGATGGCGCCATCCATGGCGCCAACGGTCCTGCCAGCCGCCCCCGTCCCACCTTCGACAGTTTCCCGGTGACGGTGGGCAAGAGCATGGGTTACTGACGAACTGAAGAAAAACAAAAAGGACGCGGCGTTTGCTGCGTCCTTCTTGTTTGATCCTGCAGTGCTTTCTGTAGAGCGGAGCCATGCTCCGCTCCAAGCAAGCGAAGCGCGCGACCCGCTGTTGCTCTTCTTTCTTTCTTCCGTGGCGGGCGGCCGCAGGAAACTGTCGAAGGCGGGGTGGGTAGGCCGTGCAGGGGCGTGAGCCGCATGGGCCCGAGGCATGCCTCGGGCGGGTTGGGCAGGACGCCCAACCTCGGTCTTGCCGTGTGCGCAGGACAGCGCACACGAGCAAGCGGCGGCCAAGCCTCCAGGGATGGATTCACGGCGTCTCCCGCGAACCCAACCCGCCCGACCCAGCACGGCTTTTGCTCTGAGCCCCCCGCCACGAGGGGCTCAGCCGTTGGCCGGAATCCTCACAGTGCCGCGCGGATCCGCTCGCGCAGCGCTTCCAGATCCTTGGCAAACGCATCGATGCCGGTCGCCAGCTTCTCGGTGGCCATCGGATCGGCCGCCAGATCCGCCGCGAACTTGGCCGCATCGATCGGGGTCACCGCCGCGCCATCGGCGGCACCGGCCACCAGCTTGCGCGGCAGCTCGCCGTGGTCGGCGTCCAGCTTCTCCAGCAGGTCCGGCGAAATCGTCAGGCGGTCGCAGCCGGCCAGTGCTTCGATCTGCGCGGTCGAACGGAACGAGGCGCCCATCACCACTGTCGGCGAACCGCGACGCTTGAATTCGGCATAGACGCCGCGCACGAACTTCACGCCCGGGTCTTCATCGATGGTGGCCGGGGCCTGGCCGTTGGCCACGTACCAGTCCAGGATGCGGCCGACGAACGGCGAGATCAGGAACGCCCCGGCTTCGCTGCAGGCCAGCGCCTGGGTCGGGTTGAAGATCAGCGTCAGGTTGCAGTCGATACCCTCGGCCTGCAGGATGCGCGCGGCTTCCACGCCTTCCCAGGTCGCGGCGATCTTGATCAGGATCTTCTCGCGCGGCACGCCGGCGTCGGCGTACATCTGGATGAACTGGCGGGCCTTGGCCACGGTGGCAGCGGTGTCGTGAGCCAGGTCGGCATCCACCTCGGTGGACACCCGGCCCGGCACCAGCGTGCTCAGCAGCGCGCCGACGCCGATGGTCAGGCGGTCGGCCACGGCGTGCACCACGGCTTCGCGGTCGCCACTCTGCTGGCGGCCCCAGGCCAGTTCGCGTTCGATCAGCTCGGCGTAGACCGGCAGGTCCAGCGCCTTCTTCACCAGGGTCGGGTTGGTGGTGCAGTCCACCGGCTGCAGGCGCTTGATCGCCTCGTAGTCACCGGTATCGGCAACAACCACGGACAGTTCGCGCAGCTGGGAGAGTTTGGACGGGGTACTCATTACGGCTCCTGGGACAGGGGGATCGAATCGCGCGCGGTGCGCAGCGGTAATCAGGGGCGGTCGTTGTGGACCGCGGTCACGCGCAGGCGCAGCTTGCGGCCGCCGGGCGCGGTCCAGTCGATGCTCTGGCCGATCGAAAGGCCGAGCAGGGCACTGCCGACCGGGGCCAGCACGGAAACCTTGCCTTCATCGACGTTGGCTTCGCGGGGGAAGACCAGGGTCAGGACGTGCTTTTCGCCCGACACTTCATCTTCGCACTCCACGCGCGAATGCATCATGACGATGCCTTCGGGAATCTGGTCCGGTGCCAGCACGGTGGCCCGGTTGAGTTCTTCAGCAAGCGCGAGCGCGGCAGGCGTCTGGCTCAGCGCGGGAGATTCGAGCATGGCGTCCAGGCGGTCCATGTCGAAGGTAGAAACGGTGATCGACGGCGGCAGGCCGCTGGCGGTGTTCATGGTGACGCTCCTTGGTTGAAAGCCATGCAAAAGGCGGCACCTGCTGGCGCCGCCTGTCTGTATTGTGGGGACAAATGCGGCCGGAATCGACTCCTGCCGATTCCGGGCCAGTGCTGCAGGGGCTCAGCCGTTCAGCGCGGGGCCGGGCAGGGCCGCTGCATCGCTGCCGGCATCGAGCGCCTCCAGCGTGAACAGCGCCTGCGGCAGACGCTTGAACTGGTCGGCCAGGTCCATCAGGAAGTCGTTCATGGCCGAGCTGCGGCGCCAGATCATGGCGATGCGGCGGCTGGGACGGCCTTCGCCGGTGAAGTCGAGCAGGCGGATGTTGTTCGAGCGAGGCACTGGCGGCTGCACCGACAGACTCGGCAGCAGGGTGATGCCGACGTCGGCGGCGACCATCTGCCGCAGCGTTTCCAGGCTGGTGGCGCGGAACTCGGACTTCTCGTTGGCGCCGAACAGGCGGCAGACTTCCAGCGCCTGGTCGCGCAGGCAATGGCCGTCCTCCAGCAGCAGCAGCTTCTGCGTGGCCAGTTCCTGCACGTCCAGGTGCTCGCGACGTGCCAGCGGGTGGCGACCGGAGACGGCCAGCAGGAACGGTTCCTCGAACAGGAACTCGGCATGCAGCTGGTCGTCGATCACCGGCAGCGCCAGCAATGCAGCGTCGAGCTTGCCTTCGCGCAGGCGGTCCAGCAGCACATCGCTCTTTTCCTCGACCAGCAGCAGTTCCAGCTCCGGAAAGCGCTCGCGGATGCGCGGGATCACATGCGGCAGCAGGTACGGGCCGAGGGTCGGGAAGATCCCCAGGCGCACCGTACCGGCTTCCGGATCGCGGCTGCGTCGCGCCGCTTCCTTCAGCTGTTCCACTTCGGACACGATCACCCGCGCCCGTGCGGCTGCTTCCTGGCCGGCCGGGGTCAGCATCACCTTGCGCGGTGCGCGTTCCACCAGCGGCAGGCCGAGCTCTTCCTCCAGCTTGCGGATCTGCGTGGACAACGTCGGCTGGCTGACAAAGCAGGACGCGGCAGCCCGGCCGAAATGCTTGTGGTCGGCCAGGGCTACCAGGTACTTCAGATCACGTAGGTTCATCCTTACACCCCAGGGGTAACGGACCGGCTGACGGCGTGGTTACCCGACAGGCAGACAATGTTCCCGGTGATCTGGGAACGGTGGATCAGGCCGCTTCAGCAACGGCACCGCTGCTGTTGCTCACCGACGAGCGGATCAGGTGGTCGAACGCGCTCAGTGCGGCGGTGGAACCGGCGCCCATGGCGATGATGATCTGCTTGTAGGGCACCGTCGTGCAATCGCCAGCAGCAAACACACCCGGCAGGTTGGTCTGGCCGCGGTCATCGATGACGATCTCGCCACGCGGCGACAGCGCCACCACATCCTTCAGCCACTCGGTGTTGGGCAGCAGGCCGATCTGCACGAAGATGCCTTCCAGCTCGACGCGGTGGGCATCGCCGCCGATGCGGTCCTTGTAGACCAGGCCGGTGACCTTGCTGCCGTCGCCGAGCACTTCGGTGGTTTGTGCGCTGGTCAGCACGGTGACGTTGCCCAGGCTGCGCAGCTTCTTCTGCAGCACTTCGTCGGCACGCAGGCTGGAATCGAACTCCAGCAGGGTTACATGCGACACGATGCCGGCCAGGTCGATCGCCGCTTCCACACCGGAGTTGCCGCCGCCGATGACCGCCACGCGCTTGCCCTTGAACAATGGACCATCGCAGTGCGGGCAGTAGGCCACGCCCTTGTTGCGGTACTGGTCCTCGCCCGGCACGTTCATCTGCCGCCAGCGCGCGCCGGTGGACAGGATCACCGAACGCGACTTCAGCACCGCGCCGTTCTCCAGCTGCACCTGCACCAGGCCGTCTTCGCCGGCCGGCACCAGCGCACTGGCGCGCTGCAGGTTCATGATGTCCACCTCGTACTCGCGCACGTGCTGCTCCAGCGCCGTGGCCAGCTTCGGGCCTTCGGTCTCCTTCACCGAAATGAAGTTCTCGATCGCCATGGTGTCCAGCACCTGGCCACCGAAACGCTCGGCGGCGATGCCGGTGCGGATGCCCTTGCGTGCGGCGTAGATCGCCGCTGCGGCGCCAGCCGGGCCACCACCGACCACCAGTACGTCGAAAGCATCCTTGGCGGCGATCTTCTCGGCATCGCGCTTGCTGGCATTGGTGTCCAGCTTGGCCACGATCTGCTCCAGGGTCATGCGGCCCTGGTCGAACACTTCACCGTTGAGGTACACGGTCGGCACCGACATGATCTCGCGCTTCTCGACTTCGTCCTGGAACAGGGCGCCATCGATGGCCACATGCTGGATGCGCGGGTTGAGCACCGCGGCCAGGTTCAGCGCCTGCACCACGTCCGGGCAGTTCTGGCAGGACAGCGAGAAGTAGGTTTCGAACCTGTACTCGCCTTCCAGGTTCTGCACCTGCTCGATCAGCTCGGCGGTGGCCTTGGACGGGTGGCCGCCGACCTGCAGCAGGGCCAGCACCAGCGAGGTGAACTCGTGACCCATCGGCAGGCCGGCAAAGGTCAGGTGGATGTCCTGGCCCGGGGTGCCCAGGTCGAAGGACGGCACGCGGCCCTGGCCGTCGCGCAGGACCTGCAGCGAAATCTTGTCCGACAGGGTTTCCAGGGTCTGCAGCAGTTCCAGCATTTCCTGCGACTTGGCGCCGTCGTCGGCGTGCGCGGTGATCTGGATCGGGCGGGTCACGCGCTCCAGATAGGTCTTCAGCTGCGACTGCAGGTTGGCGTCCAACATCGGGTCATCTCCTGGCTTCAGGCAAACAGGGGGCGTGGCACCGCTGTAGAAGGTAGCGGACCAGCAGGGGGTAGGGGTGAACCCAAGACAGCGACCGTGGAAGGGGCTGGCTGGCCAAGGCGAGCGGGCGTTGGCTGTCTTGGGTTCACCCCCACGCCGGCGGGGGGACCGGCACGGGGATGAAGGGCGCGCCGTGGCGTGGGGCCACGGCAGGCCGGTACTGCTTAGATCTTGCCGACCAGATCCAGCGACGGGGTCAGGGTCTTCTCGCCTTCCTTCCACTTGGCCGGGCACACCTGGTTCGGGTTGGCGGCGGTGAACTGGGCAGCCTTCAGCTTGCGCAGGGTCTCGGAGACGTCACGGGCGATCTCGTTGGAGTGGATCTCCAGGGTCTTGATCACGCCTTCCGGGTTGATGATGAAGGTGCCGCGCAGGGCCAGGCCTTCTTCCGGAATGTGCACGCCGAAGGCGTTGGTCAGCTGGTGGGTCGGGTCGCCGACCAGCGGGAACTGGGCCTTGCCGACGGCCGGCGAGGTTTCGTGCCACACCTTGTGCGAGAAGTGGGTGTCGGTGGTGACGATGTAGACCTCGGCGCCGGCCTTCTTGAACTCGGCGTAGTGGTCGGCCGCGTCTTCGATCTCGGTCGGGCAGTTGAAGGTGAAGGCGGCCGGCATGAAGATCAGGACGGACCACTGGCCCTTCAGGCTGTTGTCGGAAACCTTGATGAACTCGCCATTGTGGTAAGCGTTGGCTTCGAACGGCTGGATCTGGGTGTTGATGAGGGACATCATTTTTCCTCTGGTGAAGGGGAGTGGGTGAATCGACAGGAGCTAGGTTACCGACTCGCTGGCGATAAGAACAATCCATTGATTGCATCTATTTGATAGATGGAGTCTATCAAAAGGCCATGAGCCAGCACTGAACCCTGCCGCTCCCTTCCTGCAACTGCTTGTGTGACAAGGAAAATCGACCGGGACGTGTGAAGAGGGCTGATAGCCCCTCCTTATACCCTCGGGCGAAACCTGAACGGATTCCAGCTTTTTGTAGCGTCGAGCCATGCTCGACGGTGGATCTGTAGAGCCGAGCCGATGCTCGGCTGCTGCTGGAACAGCCGAGCATCGGCTCGGCTGTTCCAGCAGCAGCCGAGCATCGGCTCGGCTCTACAATTGAGGCATGTCTTTCCAACCCGAACCCACTCTGCGTCAGGTCGTAGCCGACGCCAGTGCCCGCTTGGGCGGTGTCGACGCCCGCCACGAGGCCGAACTGCTGCTGCTGCATGTACTGGAGCGCCCGCGCAGCTGGCTGTTTGCCCATGCCACCGATCCGCTGGCCGCCAATGACCAGGCCGCCTTCGAAGCCTTGCTGGCCCGCCGTGTGGCCGGTGAGCCGGTTGCCTACCTGACCGGGTGCCGCGGTTTCTGGACGCTGGACCTGGAGGTCGACCCGGCCACGCTGATCCCGCGCCCGGAAACCGAGCTGCTGGTCGAGTTGGCGCTGGAGCGACTGCCGCCGGACCAGGCGTTGCAGCTGGCCGACCTCGGTACCGGCAGCGGCGCGATCGCACTGGCACTGGCCAGCGAACGGCCCCGGGCACAGGTGCTGGCCACCGATGCCAGCCCGGGCGCGCTGGCCGTGGCCGCGCGCAATGCGGCCCGCCATGAACTGGACAACGTCCGTTTCGCCGAGGGCGGGCACGACTGGTATGCGCCGCTGCAGGGCGTGCGCTTCGACCTGATCGCCAGCAATCCGCCGTACATCGCCAGCAACGACCCGCACCTGGAACAGGGCGACCTGCGCTTCGAACCGTCTACCGCGCTGGCCTCGGGCATGGACGGCCTGGATGACATCCGCCGCATCGTCGAGGGTGGCCAGGCCCACCTGCGGCCCGGCGGTTGGTTGCTGATCGAGCACGGTTGGGACCAGGGCGCCGCGATCCGGGCACTGTTCGAGGCGACGGGATTTGCCGAGGTGCAGACCGTGCAGGATCTGGAGCAGCGCGACCGCATCACCCTGGGCCGGCGTCCGGCCTAGAATGGAGGTTCTCCTGCCCCGGCAGGGCATCACCCTGGAGCTGCAAGCATGCGTACGCTGTACCCCGCCATCACCCCCTACGACGTCGGCACCCTGAAGGTCGACGACCGTCACACGCTGTACTTCGAACAGTGCGGCAACCCGGAAGGCAAGCCGGTGGTGATGCTGCATGGTGGCCCGGGTGGCGGCTGCAGCGACAAGATGCGCCAGTTCCACGACCCATCCAAGTACCGCATCATCCTGTTCGACCAGCGCGGTGCTGGCCGTTCCACCCCGCACGCGGATCTGGTGGACAACACCACCTGGGACCTCGTCGCCGATATCGAGAAGCTGCGCGAGCACCTGAAGGTCGATCGCTGGCAGGTGTTCGGTGGCAGCTGGGGCTCGACCCTGGCGCTGGCCTATGCCGAGACCCATCCGCAGCGCGTGACCGAACTGGTCCTGCGCGGCATCTTCATGCTGCGTCGCTGGGAGCTGGAATGGTTCTACCAGGAAGGCGCCAACCGCCTGTTCCCGGATGCGTGGGAGCACTACCTCAAGCCGATTCCGCTGGTGGAGCGTCATGACCTTATCTCGGCCTTCCACCGCCGCCTGACCAGCGAAGACGAGACCACCCGCCTGGAAGCGGCCAAGGCGTGGGCGGTGTGGGAAGGCGCGACCAGCTTCCTGCACGTCGATGATGACTTCATCAACAGCCACGAAGACCCGCATTTCGCGCTGGCGTTTGCCCGCATCGAGAACCACTACTTCGTCAACGGCGGCTTCTTCGAAGTGGAAGACCAGCTGCTGCGCGACGCGCACCGCATCGCCGACATCCCGGGCGTGATCGTGCACGGCCGCTACGACGTGGTCTGCCCGCTGGCCAACGCCTGGGACCTGACCAAGGTGTGGCCGAAGGCGAAGCTGGAAATCACCCCGGCCTCGGGCCACTCGGCGTTCGAGGCCGAGAACGTGGACGCGCTGGTGCGCGCCACCGATAGCTTCGCCTGATGCCCCGGGGTCGGATCTCCATCCACGCATGGCGTGGATCTACTGCACCCGGTAGTGCCGGCCGCTGGCCGGCAACGCCTCACCC
>NZ_JAXBRE020000040.1:18368-21838 GCF_047520985.2 Stenotrophomonas sp. BR163 | reverse complement strand
AGGCCTTTTCCTTGGTCAACAGCAGGCGGGTGTACATGGTGGGGTCGCCGAAAACTGCACGGACGTCCACGGTGCCATGCCCGGCGGCGATTCTCTCCCTTGTTCAAGGCTGTCGCTATTGGCCTTGAACCGGGGCGAGGCGCGCTGGCACCGTGGACGTCCGTGCAGTTTTCGGCGACCCCACCATGTACACCCGCCTGCTGTTGACCAAGGAAAAGGCCTCTCCAACCGATGCATACGTTGGCGGCGGTGCGTTTCTTCCAGAGAACATACCTTGGCCAGCCTGTGTTGAAGGCCGTGCGCTCTTTCACCTGATGGCACTCCCTGCACATTGGTTCTATCCGCAGGGCGTTGCTGAGGATTTCTGGTTCTCAGTCTTCATCCCCACCGATACGCGGGATCATTCCCACTTCCGTCGGCTGCGCGCGGTGCAGGGAACTAGCGACGCAGTTGTGCTCGCATACAGGCGTGGCGGCGCATCCAGAAGCCGATGCATGAGCGACTCGCTTGAGCGCGGCCGTATCGAGCGTGTGGAGTGTTTGGAACCTGACGATGATGAGAACCTGGATTCCAAGCTGGATGGAGTCGATGCATGGCTGCAATCACCTTTGACGTGGAATGGCGGTCGCCGTCGCTTGATGCTCTACGGCGCGGACATCGACGGCATTCTGCCTTCGCAAAAAGGCGTACTGTCCGACGGCATGGCGTATCTGTTCCTCCGGGATAAGCCTGATTTTTCTCCGGTAGGACGCACCGGGGCGTTCTTTCTCCAATTGGGCTGAATCAGTTTTTGCTGCGTCGCGCGCTGGCTCTGCACCGAAGTCCACATCCACGCGCGGCGTGGATCTACTGCACCCGGTAGTGGCGGGCGGGGCGCCGGGCCGTGCCCGGCGGCATTCCGTTCCGTCGCCGCGATGCGGCTCGCCGGGCATGGCCCGGCGCTACCGCGAAGCCGAACTCCATCCACGCATGGCGTGGATCTACCAGTCCCCAGCCAGCAACGCGTCGGCCAGTACCTGCAGTTTCGGCGAATGCTGGCGCGACGGCGGGTAGATCAGTGACAGCGCGCGGCTGCGGCCCTCAAACGGCTGCAGCACGCGCTGCAGGCGGCCATCGGCCAAGGCGTCGGCCACCGCGAAATCCATCACCTGCACGATGCCGATGCCGGCGATCGCCGCTTCCACCAGCGGATCGCCGCTGTCGAACACCATCCGCGCCGGTGGCGTGAAATCATGAAGCTGGCCGTCCTGCAGGAACTGCCAGTCCACCAGCCGGCCACTGCGCAGGTTGCGCACCGCCAGGCAGGCATGATCCCGCAAGGCGGCCACATCGTCGGGCGCGCCACAGCGGTCGAGGTAGTCCGGGCTGGCCACCGTCACCCAGCGCAGCGGCCGCAGTGGCCGCGCGACGATGCGCTGGTCGGCGATGACGCCGGTGCGCAGCGCGGCATCGAAACCTTCCTCGACCAGATCGACCAGGCGGTCGTTGAGCACGGCTTCCACCTGCAGTTGCGGGTGCTGCTGCAGCATCGGCCCCAGCAGCGGTACCAGCACCTTGCGCCCGAACATCGAGGGCGCACTGATCTTCAGGGTGCCCGAGGGCGTGCACGGACGGTCGGCCAACTGGCGTTCGGCATCCTCGAGACCGCACAGCAGGGGCGCGACCTGATCGACGAACTGGCGACCATCCGGGGTCAGTGCCACGTTGCGGGTGTTTCGCTGCAGCAGCTTCACCCCCAGCGTGGCCTCCAGCCGACTGATCGCGCGCGACAGGCCTGACTGGCTCAGGCCCAGTTGCCCGGCGGCGACGGTGAAACTGCGTGCTTCGGCCACCTGCACCAGCATGCGCACGGCATTGAGGTCCATCGAGGTTCCATTCATGCTGAAAATCATGACAGATATGGACGGAAAGGGGTTTATTGATAGCTCTGCATCAATGAGACTGCGCTCCCCCACAGCACCGGAGCGTCGATGCCTCCCCTCAAGTACCCGCGCTGGGCGCTGGCCCTGCTGGCCACCGCGCAGCTGATCATCGCCCTGGACGCCACCATCATCTTCGTCGCCCTGCATGACATGGGGCGCGCGCTGCAGATCAACGCACAGCAGCTGCAATGGGTGGTCAGTGCCTACACCGTGGCCTTTGGCGGCAGCCTGCTGCTGGGGGGCCGTGCCGCCGACCTGATCGGCCGTCGCCGCTTCTACCGGCTGGGCATGCTGCTGTTCGCACTGGCGTCGCTGCTCGGCGCGCTGGCGCCGAACGCCACCCTGCTGATCATCGCGCGTGCGGCGCAGGGCATCGGCGCGGCATTGCTGTTCCCGGCCACGCTGGCGCTGATCAACACGTTGTATGCGGAAGGTCCGGTGCGCAACCGTGCACTGGCGATCTGGAGCATGGCCAGCGCGGTGGGCCTGGCGCTGGGCACGCTGCTCGGCGGCGTGCTGACCCAGGCGTTCGGCTGGCCGGCGGTGCTGGCGGTGATCGTGCCACTGGCCACCACCTGCGCGGTGGCTGCGGGTGCGTGGTTGCCGGCCGATGGCCCGCGTGCGCAGGGCCGCTCGTTCGATCTGGCCGGCTGCATCACCGTCACTGCCGGCGGCAGCCTGCTGGTCACTACCCTCGTGCAAGGGCCGGAGTGGGGCTGGACTGCGCCGGCCACGCTGGGCTGCCTGCTGCTGTCGGTGCTGCTGCTGGTGGCGTTCGTGCAGATCGAACAGCGCAGCCGCGATCCGCTGATGCAGTTCGCGTTGCTGCGGCTGCCCGGACTGCGCGCGGCACTGGGGCTGACCTTCGCCTTCATGAGCAGCTATGGGGTGCAGTACTACTTCATGGCGCTGTACTTCCAGGACGGCTACGGCTGGAGCCCACTGCAGGCCGGCCTGGCATTCCTGCCCGCCACCGCGGTGTGCACGGTCGGCATCCAGCTGGCCGAGTGGACGCTGCAGCGCTGGAGCGCGCGCAAGGTGCTGGTGGTCGGGCAGCTGGCCGGCGCCATCGGTATCGCCTGGGTGGCCGCGACGCTGCCGCACGGCGCGAACTTCTGGCCGCTGCTGCCCGGCGTGGGAGTGCTGAGCATCGGCCAGGGCATGACCTGGACCTCGATGTGGATCGTGGCCGGGCAGGGCGTGCCGTCCGCACAGCAGGGTGTTGCATCTGGCATGGCGGCGACCGCGCAGCAGATCGGTGGTGCGCTGGGCCTGGCGGTGCTGGTGATGGTGGCCAATGCCGATGCGGGTGCAGCCGGGTCGCTGAGTGCACTGGCCGGGCTGGTGCGCGCCGAATACGGTGCCGCCTTGTTTTCACTGTTCGGCGTGGTGATCGCGTTGGGCCTGCGCCCGGCGCCGGCCGAATCGGCCGCCACCGTCTGCCCGGCCAACGAGGCATGATTGAAGGCGCTGCCATGGGCGGATGTGCCGCGCCTGTGGTAGTGGGGGGGGGGGGGGGGGGGGGGGCGGGGGGGGGGGGGGGGGGGG
>NZ_JAXBRE020000040.1:0-18358 GCF_047520985.2 Stenotrophomonas sp. BR163 | reverse complement strand
CCCCCCCCCCCCCCCCCCCCCCCCCCCCCCCCCCCCCCACTACCGATACGGGATGGAACCACGCGCGTTCAACCCAGCGCCAGCAACTCCGGTTGCAGCGCGCTGAAGATCCGCGCCAACCGCTCGGCCCACGCCTGCTGCCCTGCCATATCGGCAATGAGGTCCTGGCGGATCTCCAGTTCCACGTGCACCAGCCCACGGCCTTCGCCATGCACCGGCACCGCGTAGTCGCTGGTGCTGCTGACCGAATACGGTTCGTTGTCCCCCACCACCAGGTCGCCTTCGTCGCGCAATGCCTGCAGCAGGGCATGGGCAAAACGCATGTCCTGGTGGTACAGCACGCCGGCGTGCCAGGGCCGCTGCGTACCGTTCATCACGGGGGTGAAGCTGTGCATCATCACCAGCAGGGTGGGCTGGCCGGCATCACGGCGCGCATCAAGCTCGGTCTCAATGCGTGCATGGTACGGCGCGTGGATCGCATCGATGCGCTGCTGGCGCTGCGCCGCCGACAGCCCGGCATTGCCCGGCACGACGGTGTGGTCGCTCACCTCCGGAATCAGCGTCGGTGAGGCCAGTGGGCGGTTGCAGTCGATCAGCAGCCGCGAGTACGTCTGTTCGATCGCCCAGGCATCGAGCCGTTCGGCCAGTGCACGGGTGGTGCCGGCGATGCCGATGTCCCAGCCGATATGGCGGTCCAGCTCGGCCTGGGGCAGGCCGAGCCCGGTCAGCGCACGCGGCACCTGCTGGCCGGCGTGGTCGGCCAGCAGGAGGTAGGGCGAGACGCCCTGCGCCCGGTGGATCGTGTAGATCGCCGGGTCGTCGGCGCCGAGCAACGCAGGCAGCCTGTGCAGGTCCGCGTCAGCCACGCGGGCGCCCGTCCAGGTGGTGCTCGATCATCCACAGCCCGGCCCAGAGCTTGGCGTCCAGCTCGTAGCCTTCGCCCATCTTCTGCACCAGCCACGCTGCAGCCTCATTGCGTGGAATCTCGTGCACGGTGATGTCCTCGCTGTCATCACCGCCCCCTTCGCCGATCCGTCGCAGGCCGGTAGCGCGCACAAAGGCGATCTTCTCGCTGCTGGCGCCGGAAGACGTCGGGCCGATCATCAGCACTTCGGCGTGATCGGCGGTCCAACCTGTTTCTTCTTCCAGTTCACGCACCGCCGAGACTTCGATCGATTCGCCGGCGTGGATGTCGCCGACCAGGCCGGCCGGCATTTCGATGGTGGGCGCCTGCAGCGGTATACGGAACTGTTCGACGAACAGCACCTTGTCTTCCGGGGTGACGGCGATGATGATCGCGGCCAGGCCACCGGCATGGGTGCGTTCGCTGTATTCCCAGGTACCGCGCACCAGCATGCGCTGGTACTTGCCTTCGTAGACGACGCGCGGGGCTTCGGTATTGCGCTGGCTCATGCGGGCTCGCTGTGGGAGGGAAGAGGATCGGCCACGCCGGCGGCGTCGAACAGCCGGCGGCGGGTCATCGGGCCGAAGCGCAGGGTCTGGCACAGGCCACCGAGCAGCTCTGGATCGGCCGATTGGCGCAGCAGTCCGGGCTGGCTGCCCTCCAACGGCGCGTCCAGCGCGATGGTGGTCAGCTGGCGCCAGAGCTGGGCGTGTTCGCGCTGCTCGCGCAGCCGCACTGCCATCTGTGCAGCGCCACGCAGGCGCAGGAACGGCACTTCGTCCAGTCGTTCGAACAGCGCATCCATGCTGCCGAAATGGGCCAGCAACACGGCGGCGGACTTGCTGCCGACACCACTGACACCGGGAATGTTGTCCACCGCATCGCCGCACAGCGCCAGGTAATCGGCAATCTGGTGCGCGTGCACGCCGTGCCGTGCCTTCACGCCGGCCACGTCCCAGCGCTGGTTGCGGGCGTAGTCCCACAGTTCGTCGTGATCCAGCAGAAGCTGCGACAGGTCCTTGTCGGCAGAGATGATCACCCCGCGATGGCTGCCCCGGTGTACGTGCAGGGCGCTGCCGATCAGGTCGTCGGCCTCGTATTCGTGGTGGGCCAGGACGGCAAGGCCCAGCGCCGCGCACAGCGCCTTGCAGTGCACGAACTGGCGCTTGAGCGCCTCCGGTGCCGGCTCGCGGTTGGCCTTGTAGGCCGGATACAGCCGGTGGCGGAAACCGCTGTCGAGCGCTTCGTCGAAGGCGATGGCGATGTGCCGCGGGCGCTCGCGCTCGAGCAGGTCCAGCAGGAAGCGGGCGAAGCCGTGCACCGCATTGGTGGGCCAGCCCTGTGCGTCCTGGAACTGGTCTGGCAGTGAATGCCAGGCACGGAACACGTAGATGCTGGCATCAACCAGGTACAGCGACGGCGGGGCGGCCGGCAGGGTCATGCTGGGGGCGTCCAGTCGCGCAGCAGGGCCGCTGGGTCGGGGCGCTCGCGCTCGGGTACGTCGGCCTTGGGCGTACCGATGTGGATGAAGCCGGCGATGCGTTCGCCGTCGACCAGGCCCAGGTGGGCCTGCACGGCTGGATCGAAGGCCATCCAGGCGGTCAGCCACTGCGCGCCGAAACCCAGCGCCTGCGCGGCCTGCAGCAGGGCGAAACAGACGCAGCCGGCGGTCATCAGCTGTTCCTGTTCGGGCACCTTCGGGTCCGGCCGCGGGCTGGCCACCACCACGATCACCAGCGGTGCGTGGCTGAAACGCTGGCGGTCCTTCTCGAACACGGCCTCGCCCGCATGTGGGTCGCGCTGGCGGCTGCGTTCAGCCAGGAACTCGCCCAGAGTGTGACGTGCATCGCCTGCGATTTTCAGGAAGCGGAACGGCACGCGCTTGCCGTGGTCGGGCACGCGCACCGCTGAGGCCAGCATCCGCTGCAGGGTGGCCGGGTCCGGCCCGGGCTCGCCCAGTTGCCGCGAGGGCACCGAGCGGCGGGCATCCAGGGCGAGCAGGGCGGCAGGATCGGGCATGGAGGCTGAACCGGTCATCACGGGCGTTTGATTATAGTCGGCGTGGTCAATGACGCCGTCTGTGTCGCGTCCGGCCCCTGAATACCAAACTGTGATGAACATCATGCCACTGGCGGGAAACGGACAGCTGCTTCCCCTCGCCTCGTGGGCCTTGCACGGCTTACGATATCTGTCTTGCCGGGCCGCCGGTCATGAGGTTTGAAGTGAGGACTGTTTCACTGTCCGTGACGGGCTGGCCGGCCTACCATCGACGTTCCGGTACATGGGGTGTGCCGGAAGCCGCGATGTCCATGCTGTCTGTCGTACCAGAGAAGGTGGGGAGCCTTCCCGAATGATGAGCGTGCCCACACCGATGGGATCGCCGGGCCGTGACCCGGCCCAGCTCCAGCGTGCCCGGGACATGGTCCTGCCCGCGCTGTGCCAGGCCTTCGGGGCGGCACTGGCGCGTTTCGACGATGCCCTGTTCGACCGCGCCGGCAATGCCGGCTCGTCGCAGTTGCTGTTCCTGGACGCGATGCGCGAACTGCGCCGGCGCCGTGAGGACATCGCGGCCGCTTTCGCAGGCCACCTGCAGCAGGCCTGGGCCGCATTGGAGGCTGGTGAGCCGCTGTCAGCCGAGGCGACCCTGTCCGGGCCGGCCGAGGATGGGCTCAGCCTGCTGGCCGAGCATGTGCTGGAATCACGGTTGGCGGTGCGCAATTTCGCCACTGTGTTGCTGCGTGACTTCAAGCCGGTGCTGGCGCGGCTGGATCGCCGCCTGGGCCGGTTGATCGGCGGCGCAGAACTGGACGCCGACCATAATCCGATCAGCCCCGAACACCTGGGCGTGGCCATCCACGAAGCCTTTGCCGGCTGTGAACTGGCCCCGGAAGTGCATCTGGTGCTGATCAAGCTGTGCGAGCGCGACCTGCGTGCACCGGTCGGTCGCATCTACGAGAAGCTGGACGAGCAGCTGGCCGCAGCCGGCGTGATGTCGCAGATGGGGGCTCCGCAGCGCCCACAACCGCCGGCACCGGATCCGCGCATGGCCGGGATGCTGGATGACCTGGTCGAGCGTCGCCAAGGCGCGGGCGTCGATCCGGGGTTCAGCGATGACGAGCAGGCTGCACCGGCCTGGGCGCAGCGCTTCGCCGCCCGCTGGTCCGCGCGCCGCGGGCATATGCAGCAGCACCTGGGCGGCGATGACGGCGCCACCGGCGAGGCCTACGCTGGCCAGCAGGGCATGCTGCTGGAAGCGCTGCACGAACTGCTGCAGCAGACCCGCCACGTGCGTGAGGACGCCACGTCTGCGGCACAGGTGGCGGTTGGCCAGCAGCGCCCGCTCAGCCAGCGCGAAATGATGTCGGTGTTGTCGCTGCTGCAGGCCACGCCCAGCGCCACCCTGCGCGCGGCCATCGGCGAGGACGGCGAATCGCTGGCGCAGCGCCTGAAGAGCGAAGTGCTGTCCAGCGCCACCCAGCTTGGCGTCGATCCGGGCCAGACCCGGCTGGACCCGCAGGATGAGGACGCCATCGACCTGGTCGGCATGCTGTTCGACGTGATGCTGGACGAGCGTGAACTGGAAGGCCGCTCGCGCGAACTGATCGGCCGCCTGGTGGTGCCTTTCGTCAAGGTCGCCATGCTCGACCGCCGCATGTTCGTGCAGAAGACCCACCCGGCGCGCAAGCTGCTCAACTCGCTGGCCGAGGCCTGCGAGGGCAACACCGGCGAGAGCCAGGCCGAGCGCATGCTGATGGCCAAGGTCGAAGAGATCATCGAGCGCCTGGTGGCCGAGTTCAACGAGAACCTGGCGATCTTCCTGACCCTGGAAGAGGAATTCCGCGAGTTCCTGGTGCAGCATCGCCGCCGCGTGGAAATCGCCGAGCGCCGTGCCGCAGAAACGCAGCGCGGCCAGGAAAAGCTGGAAATGGCCCGCAGCCGGGCCGGTGCGGAACTGGACCGCCGCATCGGTGACGCCACGCTGCCGCCGGCCATTGCCGAGTTCCTGCGCCAGCCGTGGCAGCATCATCTGACCCTGGCGCTGCTGCGCGAGGGAGAAGAAGGCGCGTCGGTGGCCGAGGCATTGAGCCTTGGCGATGGCCTGCTGGAGGAAGTGGCCGAGGCCCGCCGCCAGATCGTCGGCAAGCCGTGGCTGCAGGCCTGGCAGCCGGTGCTGGCCAAGGTGTTTGCCAGCGTCGGCGTGCACGGCGATGCGGCCACCGCCGCCATTGATGCCCTGCATGACACCCTGCAGGGCATCGCCGAATCGCGGCCGGAACTGCAGCGTGCGCTGCCGGAGCTGCCGCAGGTTGCCTTGCCCGCGCCGCCAGTGGCTGAATCGCCGGCGGTTGAGCTTGGCGGGCAGATTGACGCCGACGATTTCGACAACGCCGATGCCGACCGCTTCCGCCGCATGGAAATCGGCAACTGGCTGGACTTCGTCGACAAGGATGGCAAGGTGCAGGCGGGCAAGCTGTCCTGGGTCAGCCCGATTTCCTCGCGCCTGCTGTTCGTCAACCGTCGCGGCGTGCGCTTCTGCGTGGCCTCGCCGGAAGAGCTGGCGGTGATGATGCGGCTGGGCCGCCTGCGTGCCCACGTTGATGATGGCGCCTTCGACAGCGCCATGCAGGGCGTGATCGATCGCCTCGACCCGGGCAGCGCCACGCTGCACTGAGCGGGGGCTGCCTGCTAGGATCGGGAAACTCACCGATCAGCGGGGACCTGCATGGCCGTGGCGTTGCTGGGTATCAAGGAGACCGCGCCGGGCGAACGGCGCGTGGCACTGACGCCGGAGACCGCGCGCAGGCTCGGGGCCTTGGGCATTGCCGTCTGGTATGAGGCGGGCGCGGGTCTGGCCGCTGGTTTCACCGACGCCGCCTATGACGATGCCGGTGCACGCGTCTTCGACGCGGGCCGCTGGGCCGAGATCGATATCCTGCTGTGCGTGCAGGCCCCCCCTGCGGCGGTGCTGGAACAGCTCAAGCCCGGCGCCAGCGTGGTCGGCCTGCTGGCCCCGGCCAGCGATCCGGCGCTGGCCGCGCTGGCGGCCGATGGTCGCCTGCAGCTGTTCCCGCTGCAGCAGCTGCCGCGCACCACCCGTGCGCAGGCAATGGATGTACTCAGTTCGCAGGCTGGCATGGCCGGCTACAAGGCGGCGCTGATCGCCGCCGAACGCGCGCCGCGCTTCTTCCCGATGCTGACCACTGCGGCCGGCACCGTGCGGCCGGCCAAGGTGCTGGTGATCGGTGCGGGCGTGGCGGGCCTGCAGGCCATTGCCACTGCCCGGCGTCTTGGTGCGCTGGTGGAAGGCTTCGACGTGCGCCCGGAAACCCGCGAGCAGATCCAGTCACTGGGCGCACGCTTCCTCGACCTCGGGGTCAGCGCGGCGGGCGAGGGAGGCTATGCGCGGGCGCTGACCGATGACGAGCGCGCCGAGCAGCAGCGTCGGCTGGCCGACCACCTGCGCAGTGTGGACGTGGTGATCTGCACGGCTGCGGTACCGGGCCGCCCGGCACCGACCATCGTGACCGCCGCGATGGTGGAAGGCATGGCCACCGGCAGCGTCATTGTTGATCTGGCAGCGGAAAGCGGCGGCAACTGCGCACTGACCCTGCCGGGGCAGTGCATCGAACACCAGGGCGTGACCATCGACGGTCCGCTGGGCCTGGCCAGCCGCGGCGCAACCCAGGCCAGCGAGATGTATGCACGGAACCTGCTCAACTTCGTTGCGCTGTTCGTGCGCGACGGGCAGCTCGGTTTCGATTGGGACGACGAACTGCTGGCGAAGACACGCTGGCAGGGGTGAACCTCATTGCCTCCTGTAGAGCCGAGCCCATGCTCGGCTTGCGCAGGCGCGATAGAGCAGCAGAGCGTGGGCTCGGCTCCACAAAGGGTTGAACGTTGCCTTTACCGCGGCTTCGCCGGCGGCGGGTTCTCCCGCACCCAGTCCTTGCGTTGCTCGGGCGTCATCTGCGACCAGCGCTCGCGCAGTGCGTCGCGCTGCGCGGGCGGCAGATCCCGCATCTGACCGAACAGGGCCCGGGCCTGCTCACGCTGTTCCGGGCTCATGTGCTCGAAGCGGCGCAGGCCGCGGCGGGCCTTGTCGCGTTCCTCCGGGCTCATCGACTGCCAGCGCTGGCCATGCGAGAGCATCCGCTGGCGCTGGCCGGCATCGGCGCTGTTCCAGCGGTCGCGCAGCGGCGCCAGCAAGGATTCCCGCTGCGCTTCACTCAACTGTTCCCAGGCCGGCAGTGGTGGGGCTGGCGCGGCGCGTGCGGCAGGGGCGGGCGCGGCGTTCTGCGCCAGTACCGGGAAGACCGGCAGCAGCAACAGGGTCAACAGCAGCGGCAGGGTATGCAGTCGGGACATGGTTCACTCCATCGCCAGGTCGGTATCGCCCAGCCACAGGTACAGATCGGGATTTTCGTCGTACAGCGCACTGTTGTCTTCCACCGAGGCCAGCACCGGTGCCGGCACGGCGGGCGACAGTGGGCGGTGGACGCTGAACTGCAGGCCGATCCCCAGCGCCACCACCAGAGAACAGGCGCTGGCCAGCCACCAGCGCCAGCGCCCGTGACGAGCCGTGCTGGCGCCGTGGCGGGCCTGGCGCAACCGTGCCAGCGTGGCCGGTGACAGCGCCTGCAGCGACTGCGCGTGCAGGTCGCGCAGGGTGTCATCGGAAGGCAGGGAGCGGTTCACGGGTGGGTCTCCAGGTAGTCCTGCAGCGCCTGCCGGGCGCGTGCCAGATGGGTTTTTACCGCGCCTTCGCTGCAGCCCATGGCGCGGGCGGTGGTGGCCCCGTCCAGGTCCTGCAGCACGCGCAGGGTGAAGGCCTCGCGCTGGCGTGCGGGCAGGGTACGCAGCGCCTGCACCAGTTGCTGGTACTGCTGGCGCTGTTCGTGCGCCTGCGCCGGGTCCGGGCCGGGGTCGGCCCAGTCGATCCCGCCTCCGTCGGCATCCTGGTTGTCGCGCCAGAACGGCAGGCGGAAACGGCGCCGGCGCTGCAGGTCGATCACGCGGCGGCGCAGGATGCTCCAGAACAGGGGCGCCCATTCGGCCGCCGGCTTGTCGGCGTAGTCCAGCATGCGCATCAGCGCGTCCTGCACCGCGTCCATGGCGTCTTCGCGCTGGCGCAGGCCGGCCTCGGCGAAACGGAACGCGCGCGGGCCGACGCTGGCCAGGAACGCCTCCAGCGATGCCGGCAGGGCATCGGTGTCGGCGCTCGGGGGGACGGGGCTGCTCACCAGCACAGGGTACGGTTCCTCGCTCGGGGTCACCATCGACAACGCGTGAGCGTCGCCGCGGTTGACGCCGGGTGCGCGCCGGGTTCAGCCCGTGGTTATGATGGGCCGACGAAGACAGAGCGGGAGCGTTGCCAGTGAGTGACGGGTTCGTAGCGCTGTACATCTTCATGCTGGCGGCCATCGCCGGCCACGTGATCATTTCGCGGGTGCCGGTGATCCTGCATACCCCGCTGATGTCGGGTTCCAACTTCATCCACGGCATCGTGCTGATCGGCGCGATGGTGGTGCTGGGGCACGCGCAGACGCCGCTGGAAAAGGCGCTGGGCTTCCTTGCCGTGGTGCTCGGTGCCGGCAATGCCGCCGGTGGCTACGTGGTCACCGCGCGCATGCTGGAGATGTTCAAGCCGAGCGCGCCCAAGGGCGGCAGGGACGAACCGAAGGAGCCACAGGCTTGAACATCAGCACCGTCGAACTGCTCGACTGGCTGGTCAAGGCCAGCTACCTCGTCGCCGCCACGCTGTTCCTGCTGGGCCTGCAGCGCATGGCTTCGCCGCTGACCGCGCGCAGCGGCATCCGCTGGGCCGGGCTGGGCATGCTGCTGGCCACGGTGGCGACCTTCTTCCTGCCTGAACTGCACAACGTGCCGCTGATCCTGGTCGCACTGCTGCTGGGCGCGGGCCTGGCCTGGTGGTCGGCCGGCAAGGTGGCCATCACCGACATGCCGCAGATGGTGGCGTTGTACAACGGCATGGGCGGTGGCTCGGCGGCGGCGATCGGTGCGGTGGAACTGCTGCGCTATGCCTTCCTTGCCAACCGCGATACCCGCCATTGGAGCGAGCAGGCGCTGGCCGACCTGGCCGCGCGCCAGCCCTCGGGCATGGTGCTGCTGCTGGCGGTGGTCGGCGCGGCGATCGGCGCGGTCTCGCTGTCCGGTTCGGTGATCGCCTGGGCCAAACTGGACGGACGCCTGGACAAGCGCGTGACCTGGCCCGGCCAGCAGCTGATGAACCTGATGGTGGCACTGGCGGTGGCGGTGCTGGCGATCATCGCGGCCAGCACGCTAAACACCTCGGCAATCGTCGCCTTCTTCGTGCTGGCGCTGGCACTGGGCGTGCTGATGACGTTGCCGATCGGTGGCGCCGACATGCCGGTGGTGATCTCGCTGTACAACGCATTCACCGGCCTGGCGGTGTCGTTCGAAGGTTATGTGCTGGGCAATGAGGCGCTGATCATCGCCGGCATGATGGTCGGCGCGGCCGGCATCCTGCTGACCCGGTTGATGGCCAAGGCGATGAACCGGCCGATCCGCAACGTGCTGTTCTCCAACTTCGGCGGCGGTGCAGGAGGCGAGGCACAGGCGATCACCGGCGCGCAGAAGCCCATCGAAGCGTCGGACGTCGCGGCGATGATGGCCTTTGCCGAGCGCGTGGTGATCGTGCCCGGCTACGGCATGGCGGTGGCGCAGGCCCAGCACAAGATCTGGGAACTGGCGCAGCGGCTGGGCCAGCGTGGCGTGAAAGTGAAGTTCGCGATCCACCCGGTGGCCGGGCGCATGCCCGGGCACATGAACGTGCTGCTGGCCGAGGCCGGCGTGCCCTACGATCTGATCACCGACATGGACGACATCAACCCCGAGTTCGCCAATACCGACGTGGTGCTGGTGATCGGTGCCAACGACGTGGTCAATCCGGTGGCGCGGACCGACCCGGCCAGCCCGATCTACGGCATGCCGGTGCTGGACGTGGTCAACGCGCGCAACGTGGTGGTGATCAAGCGTGGCAAGGGCACCGGTTTTGCCGGCATCGAGAATGCGCTGTTCTACGCTGACAACACCCGCATGCTCTATGGCGACGGCGCCGAAGCGGCGGCATCGCTGGTGAGCGAGCTGAAGGCGCTCGACGGCGGGCATTGAGTTGAGGACCGGGGTTGGATCCCTTTCCGCAGGAAAGGGCTCTGACCCCTTTGCCGGCCAGCGGCCGGCACTACCCCATCCGCGCGTGGTGGCTGCAGCGGGTAGGTGCGGTCCCTGGTCCGCACGCCTTTGCCGGCCAGCGGCCGGCACTACCGAATCCACGAATCTCTACGCGCTCAGCGCGCCAGCCAGGCACCTACGGCCACGGCCACGGCCAGCCACAGCCATTCCACCGCGCCATTGGCCAGGCTGATCAGGGTCCAGGCCAGGTGCGGGCCCATCCGCGTGGTGGCATCCCACAGGTCCAGGCCGATCGAGCCGCCCATCCAGGCGCTGGCGATGGCCCAGTTGGCCACGGCGGCCACCAGCAGGGTGCCGACCACGACCAGGGTGACGCGCAGCCGGCCTGGGCCCAGCGTGCCCAGGCGCAGCATGAACACCAGTTCCAGGGCGGCCAGCACCGCCATCCAGCCGACCTGCCGGCCGGTCATCAGCGCCAGGACCATCCAGGCGAGGGGAGCGACAAACAGGCCCAGCAGCAGCATGAGGGGCCAGAGCCAGGTCACGGTCCTGGCACGCGCGGCATTGGAGGACATCGAAGCTCCCAGAAGATCACCCACAGGATACTGTGGTTTGCCGCAGTGCACCGGCGGTGCGGGGGCGGCTGGGCTAGAATGCCGTCTTGCGTGGCCTCGGCCACGGCCCCATATCGGTCCCCATGTATTCCCGTAGCAGCGAACCTGTCCACTTCGAACGCGATTGCGAGGCCGTGATGGTCCCGCAGGGCGACACCGTGACCCTGCCTGCCGGCAGCTATGGGTACATCACCCAGGCGCTGGGCGGCAGTTATTCGGTGTTCGTCGAGGGCAACCTGTTCCGCATCGCCGGCAAGGACGGCGATGCCATCGGCAAGGAGGCACCGGCGCCGCTCGAGCTGCCGGCCGACGCCACCGATGAACAGGTGGAGCAGCTGGTGTGGCAGCAGCTGCGCACCTGCTTCGATCCGGAAATTCCGGTCAACATCGTGGAACTGGGCCTGGTCTATGAAGTCGAGATCAAGCACCTGGATGAGGGCAAGCGCGAGATCGACGTGAAGATGACCCTGACCGCCCCGGGCTGCGGCATGGGCGAGATCCTGGTCGACGACGTGCGCAGCAAGCTTGAAATGATCCCGACGGTGGCCGAGGCCGACGTCGACCTGGTGTTCGACCCGCCGTGGAACCAGCACATGATGTCCGAGGCGGCCCGGCTAGAGACCGGCATGCTTTGACCCAGGGCCCGCAGTGACGCGGGCCCGGCACTACCCGCAACCAGAACAGGAATCCTCCGGTGTCCCAGTCCATCCCCAGCTTCGCCGTCACCCGTTCGGACCACCCGCGCAGCGCTGAAGAGCGCGCCAAGATCCTGGAGAAGCCGGGCTTCGGCCTGCACTTCACCGATCACATGGTGGAAGTGCGCTGGGACAAGGATGCCGGCTGGCACAATGCCAACGTGCGCGCCTACGGCCCGTTGCAGCTGGACCCGGCCGCCGCCGTGCTGCATTACGGCCAGGAAATCTTCGAAGGCATCAAGGCCTACCGCCACGCCGACGGTTCGATCTGGACCTTCCGCCCGGATGCCAACGGCCGTCGCCTGCAGCGTTCGGCGCAGCGCCTGGCGTTGCCGGAACTGCCGGTGGAGATCTTCGTCGAATCGCTGAAGCAGCTGATCGCCGTCGACAGTGACTGGGTGCCTTCGGCCGATGAGTCGAGCCTGTATTTCCGCCCGTTCATGATCGGCGACGAGGCCTTCCTCGGCGTGCGCGGCGCGCACAAGGCCGGCTACTACGTCATCGCCAGCCCGGCCGGCCCGTACTTCGCCAAGGGTGTTGCCCCGGTGTCCATCTGGCTGTCCACCGAGTACGCGCGTGCGGCCAAGGGCGGCACCGGTGCCGCCAAGTGCGGTGGCAACTACGCCGCCTCGCTGCTCCCGCAGCAGAAGGCGCAGGCGCAGCGCTGCTCGCAGGTATTGTTCCTCGACCCGGTCGAAGGCAAGTACCTGGAAGAACTGGGCGGCATGAACGTGTTCCTGGTCTACAAGGACGGCACGCTGGTCACCCCGGAACTGTCGGGCAGCATCCTCGAGGGCATCACCCGCGAGAGCATCCTGCAGCTGGCCCGCGACCGTGGCATGAAGGTCGAAGAGCGCAAGGTCAGCATCGACGAGTGGAAGGACGGCGTCGCCTCCGGTGCGATCAGCGAAGTGTTTGCCTGTGGCACCGCCGCGGTGGTCACTCCGATCGGCCAGCTGAAGGGCGAGGGCTTCTCGGTGGGCGACATCAACGCGCCGGCCGGCGAAGTGACCATGTCGCTGCGCAAGGAACTGACCGATATCCAGTACGGCCGCCTGCCGGACCGCCACAACTGGCTGGTCAAGCTGGGCTGATCGCCCACATCGAATCGTAGAGCCGGGCCCGCGCCCGGCTGCGCTTCTGGAAAGCCCGTCCCCGCGACGGGCTTTCTGCGTTTCGGGCCAAGGGGTCAGATCCCCTTCCGCGTGAAAAGGGATCTGACCCCGGATCGGTGGACGCCGATGTCGGCAAAGTCATTCCAGGACACGTGACGACCCAGTCAGGTCTGTGCAGGACACGAGAAAGTTCCTTCACCTTCACAAACCCTCGACCCGAAAAGTCTCAGAACGAACATTTCATCTTGCTGAAAAGACGCTGAAAATCTTGTGGTGTCCGGTTTCGGCCATTAGCGTCATATGCACGGCGGATCGTTAGGGGGATCCGCTGACTCACCGGACTTCGAACCTCGCCAACGCAAGCCAGCCCAGGGTTCGGGCCGGTGCTTCTGCCGATTCCGGCATTCACACCACAAGAAAGGGAAATACTGATGTCCCAGGTAACGCAACCGCGTGTGCGTCGAGTGTGGGTGGTCCTTGGTGCGTCCGTTCTGTCATCGCTGCTGCTGGCCACGCCTGCGCTGGCCGGTGACGTCCAGCTCAGCGGCCTGCAGTCCGCGCCGACGCACCAGCGCTTCATCGTGAAGTACCGCGACGGCAGTGCGCCGGTGGCCAACACCACCGCACTGGCCTCTTCGCTGAAGACTGCCGCCGCCGGCCTGGCCAGCAGCCAGGGCCGCGCGCTGGGCCTGCAGGAGGTCCGCAAGCTGGCCGTTGGCCCGACCCTGGTCAGGACCGATCGCCCGCTTGACCAGGCCGAATCCGAGCTGCTGATGCGCAAGCTCGCCGCCGACCCGAACGTGGAATATGTCGAAGTCGACCAGATCATGCGTGCGACGCTGACCCCGAATGACACCCGCTTCAGCGAACAGTGGGGCTTCGGTACCTCCAACGCGTCGATCAACGTGCGGCCGGCCTGGGACAAGGCTACCGGCAACGGCGTGGTGGTGGCCGTGATCGATACCGGCATCACCAACCATCCCGATCTCAACGCCAACATCCTGCCTGGCTATGACTTCATCAGCGATGCCGCGATGGCGCGCGATGGCGGTGGCCGCGACAACAACCCGAATGACGAGGGCGACTGGTACGGCGCCAACGAGTGCGGCTCGGGCATCCCGGCCTCCAACTCCAGCTGGCACGGTACCCACGTCGCCGGCACTGTGGCGGCGGTGACCAACAACAGCACCGGCGTGGCCGGTACTGCGTTCAATGCCAAGGTCGTCCCGGTGCGCGTGCTGGGCAAGTGCGGCGGTTACACCTCCGACATCGCCGACGCGATCGTGTGGGCATCTGGCGGCACCGTCAGTGGCGTGCCGGCCAACGCCAACCCGGCCGAGGTCATCAACATGTCGCTGGGTGGTGGCGGCAGCTGCTCCACCACCTACCAGAACGCCATCAACGGCGCAGTCAGCCGTGGCACCACCGTGGTGGTCGCCGCCGGCAACAGCAACACCAACGTGTCCTCGTCGGTGCCGGCCAACTGCCCGAACGTGATTGCCGTGGCGGCCACAACCTCGGCCGGTGCGCGTGCCAGCTTCTCCAACTACGGCACCGGCATCGACATCTCAGCACCGGGCCAGAGCATCCTGTCCACCCTCAACACCGGCACCACCACGCCTGGCAGCGCCAGCTACGCGTCGTACAACGGCACCTCGATGGCGGCGCCGCACGTGGCCGGCGTGGTTGCGCTGATGCAGTCGGTCGCGCCAAGCCCGCTGAGTCCGGCGCAGGTCGAAAGCATCATCAAGAGCACTGCACGCCCGCTGCCGGGCGCCTGCTCGGGTGGCTGCGGCGCCGGCATCGTCGACGCCAACGCGGCCGTGGCTGCGGCGATCAACGGCGGTGGCAACCCGAACCCGGGTGGCAACGTGCTGCAGAACAACGTGCCGGTGACCGGCCTGGGCGCCGCAACCGGTGCCGAGCTGAACTACACCGTCGCCGTTCCGGCCGGTAGCAGCCAGCTGCGCGTGACGATCAGTGGCGGCAGCGGAGATGCCGACCTGTACGTGCGCCAGGGCAGTGCCCCGACCGATACCAGCTACACCTGCCGTCCGTACCTGAGTGGCAACAGCGAGACCTGCACCATCAACAGCCCTGCCGCCGGCACATGGTATGTGCGGGTGAAGGCCTACAGCACCTTCTCGGGCGTGACCCTCAACGCCCAGTACTGAGCCCAAGTCCCTCTCCAAGGGCACGCCCTGGCTTCGGCCGGGGCGTTTTCGCTTCTGCAGAGCCGAGTCCATGCTCGGCTGCTCCGGCTGCCGACCGTTGTGCCACGCTGGCACGCGGTTGCCGAGCATGGCCCGGCACTACAAGGACAGTGCTCTGGCAGGTGCCGACCTTGGTCGGCACGCGGTTCCTCAGACCGACTCGAAGCGGTTCGCAGCCACGTTCTTGCGCACGTGCTGCGGGTCGAAGATCCGCCCGTTCATCGCGATGTACACGCCGCTCGGCAGCGACTGCACCGCACCGATCGCGCAGCCGATGTTGAACTCGGCATCCGAGCCGCGGAAGCGTGCCGGGCTCAGTGCGCCGGTCATCACGATGGTCTTGTCGGGGATCGTCGCCAGCACCTTGCCGGTGTGCACCATCGAGTCGGTGCCGTGGGTCACCAGGACGTGCCGAGTCGGCTGCGCGGCGATGGTGGCGCGGATCAGCTCGCGGTCCTCATCGTTGATGTGCAGCGAATCCTTGCGCAGGATCGGAATCACGTTGAAGCGGAACGTCACGCCCAGCTCGCGCAGGATCATGCCGATCTGCGGATCGCCGATCTGGTAGTCCGACTTGTCGTCGAAGTAGATCTTGTCGATCGTGCCACCGGTGGTGACGACCAGGAGCTCTTCCATCATGTGCATGCGCGAAACCAGGACAGGTACTGCGGCGCGGGGCCAGGAATGCAGATGATACGGCCCAGCGGGCGCAGCGTCAGCGTTGCTTGCCGAAGCGGGCGCGCAGGCCGGGCAGGCTGGCGCTGAAGATCACCAGCAGGGCCAGCGCGATCTCGATCAGCGCCAGCCAGCGCGTTTCCGGATGGCTCCAGGCGCTCATCACGCCGTGGCTGAACCAGCCCAGCGCCAGGACCGAGGCCCAGAATCCGGCCTTGCGCCAGCCCAGGCGCACGGCGATGGCCAGCGCCAGCGGCGGCGCGGTGAACACCAGCTGGGTCGCCAGCCAGTGCTTGTCATTGATGAACCAGCCGGCGAACAGCGCGGCCAGCCCCATCAGGGCCAGCAGCAGGACCGTGCGCGGCGCGGCGCTCATCGGGCCAACCGCTGCGCGATGCCGGCCACCCGGCGCCCCAGCGCGCGCGCCAGCACGGCTTCGTCGTCGGTCGGCTGCGGGTCGTCGGCGGCACCGGCGACGTGGCTGGCGCCATAGGGTGTGCCGCCACTGGTGGTATGGCTCAGCGCCGGTTCGGTGAACGGAATGCCGACGATCACGCAGCCATGGTGCAGCAGCGGCACCTGCATCGACAGCAGGGTCGATTCCTGCCCGCCATGCATGGATGCGGTGGACGTGAACACGCCGGCCGGCTTGCCGCAGAGGGTGCCATTGATCCATTCGGCGCCCAGCCCATCCAGGAAATGCTTCACCGGCGCGGCCATGTTGCCGAAGCGGGTCGGGCTGCCGAGCAGCAGGCCCTGGCATTCGGCCAGGTCCTGCACGCTTACATAGGGGGCGCCATCGTCGGGTACCGGCGGCTGCGCGGTCTGGGTCACTGCGGCCACCGGCGGCACCGTGCGCAGGCGCGCCGTCATGCCCGGCACTTCGCCGATGCCCCGCGCGATCTGGCGCGCCAGCCGTGCCACCGAACCGCCCCGGCTGTAATACAGCACCAGAATCTCGCCCATCGTGCCCGCTTCTCCTCGTCGTGTGGCCACCAGTATGGCTATCCTGCGAGCATTCCGCATCGGGTACCCTTCCACCGATGGAACCTTTGGATACGCTCAACCTGTGGATGGAGCGCGCGCGGGATCGCGCACGGGCCATCAGTTTCGGCCGCTTCCTGTGGCATCGCTTCCTCGACGACCGCCTGTTCCAGGCAGCGGCGGCGCTGGCGTACACCACGGTGTTCGCGCTGGTGCCGCTGGCCATCGTGGTGTTCGGCGTGCTCTCGGCCTTCCCCGTTTTCGACCGCTGGAGCGACCAGCTCAGCGACTACGTCTTCTCCAACTTCGTGCCCTCCGCTGCGCGCGCGGCCGAGGGTTACCTGCGGCAGTTTTCGGCCAGTGCCGGCCAGCTGACCGCCGCCGGCTTCATCGCACTGGTCGCCTCACTGCTGATCACGCTCAACAGCGTGGAAGAGACCTTCAACCAGATCTGGCGGGTCGGCTCGAGCCGGCCCAAGCTGACCCGCTTCCTGGTCTACTGGACCGTGCTGACCCTGGGCGCGATGCTCGCCGCTGCGTCGCTGGCGGTGTCGGCGCGGGTGTTCGCGATGCCGTTGTTCGGTACCCAGGAGGGCCGTTGGCTGGCCGAACTTGCGCTGCGGCTGGCACCGATCCTGATCGAGTTCGTCTGCATCACGCTGATGTTCCGCGTGGTGCCGCACCACACGGTGAAATGGCGGCACGCGATACCCGGCGCGATCCTGGCGGCGGTGATCCTGGAGCTGGTGAAGTGGGGCATCGGCGCGTATCTGGGCAGCTTCCAGTCCTACCAGAAGCTGTATGGCACGGTCGCCTTCGTGCCGATCCTGCTGCTGTGGATCTACCTGTGCTGGGTGGCGGTGCTGCTGGGTGCGTCGCTGGCCTCCTCGATGGCCGCCTTCCGCTACCAGCCGGTCGAGCTGCGCCTGCCGCAGGGGTACGAGTTCTATGGGCTGCTGCGCCTGCTTGGCCGCTTCCAGCATGCACGAGCCAAGGGCAAAGGCCTGGCCGATGACGAGATCCTGCGGCTGGAGCCGATGCTGACCGATTCACTGCTGCAGGACCTGATCTGCAACCTGCAGGAGATCGACCTGCTGCGCCGCGATGAGCGCGGCGAGTGGCTGCTGTCGCGCGACCTGGACCAGGTCAGCCTGGCCGATCTGTACGAATGCACCCAGCTGCGCATCCCGGTAGCCGAGCAGCACCTGCCGTATCGCGACGACAGCCTGGGCCGTGCCGCCTTGGCGGCGCTGGATGACCTGCGACTGCCCCTGCGCGAACGCCTGAAGCGCAAGGTCAGTGATATCTATACCGACTCTGGAGACACCCCATGACCCGCAAGACGTCGTTGCCGCTGCTGCTCCCGTTGACCCTGCTGCTGGCCCTGGCGGCCTGCAAACCGGCCCAGGAGCCGGCACCGGCCAGCAGCCAGCCACCGGCGCAGGCACCGACGCCGAGCACGGCACCGGTCGAGGAAGCCCCGGCCGAGCGCACCACCGCCG
Source organism: Stenotrophomonas sp. BR163 (assembly GCF_047520985.2). Lineage (NCBI taxonomy): Bacteria > Pseudomonadati > Pseudomonadota > Gammaproteobacteria > Lysobacterales > Lysobacteraceae > Stenotrophomonas > Stenotrophomonas sp. BR163. The sequence goes on along the minus strand of NZ_JAXBRE020000040.1, from coordinate 482 downwards.
AGTTCCCGACACTGAAGATGAAGGCGGTGGATGGCAGCGACTACGACCTGGCCGCGCATCGCGGCAAGTGGGTGGTGGTGAACTTCTGGGCCACCTGGTGCGCGCCGTGCCGCAAGGAGATGCCCGAGCTGTCGGCCCTGCATGCGATGCGCAGCAACATCGAAGTGGTCGGCTTGGCCTACGAGGACATCGAAGTGCCGGAGATGCAGTCGTTCCTGGCCAAGCATCCGGTGACCTATCCGATCGTGATCGTGGATCCCTACGATCCGCCGGCGGATTTCGCCACGCCGCGCGGCTTGCCGCTGACGCATCTGCTGGACCCGCAGGGCAAGCTGGCGCACACGTTCCTTGGCCCGGTGACCGCCGCCGACATCGAAAAGCAGATCGCTGCTGCCAAGTAGGTTGGGTATCGGCAGGGCTGCGCCCTGCACCCGCGGTAGTGCCGGCCGCTGGCCGGTAACCCCAGCAAAAGCAACAGCAAC
>NZ_JAXBRE020000039.1:0-31760 GCF_047520985.2 Stenotrophomonas sp. BR163 | reverse complement strand
GGCCGCTGGCCGGCAACCCGCAGCCCTGCAATTCCCTGGGATTGCCGGCCAGCGGCCGGCACTACCATGGTGATGCACGCGGAGTGTCGTTTTGCCGCAGTGGATCACGCCGCTGTGGCGTGCCGGCGCGCTATCGTGCGCTCAGACGGCCTTGCGGATCGGGGGGATGCATGCCGGTAGTGCTGGCGCTGCTGTACGTGCTCTGCCATGGGCTGGCCGTGGCGTTCTGGCCGAGCCCGGCGGGCGTGGGCTCTTTCCTGTTCCTGACCGGCGCACCGCTGCTGGCCGCCGCCGCGTGCCTGGTGCGGGCGCAACGTGACCGCGCCGCTCTGGGCTGGCGTTCTACCGCGATGGCACTGCTGCTGTGGGCCGGTGGCATGACGTTCAACATGGTGGATGCGCTGGGTGCCGGCCGGGCTGACTTCACCCCACGCGTCAGCCTGTTGTTGTACGTGCTGTATGGCGTGCCGCTGGTGTTTATCCTGGCCCGGGCACGCCGCGAGCGCCCGAGCATCAGCCTGATCGACGCGGCGATGGCGGCGCTGCTGGGTGTGCTGTTCTTCGTGCACACCGCATCGTTCGCCGCCCGTGTCGAGGTCGACGCCCATGCCATGTCCAACATGCAGCGCATGTTCGACATCCAGAACCTGTGTATCGCCGCGTTCGCCGTGGTGCGATGGCTGGCCGGCGACGTGCCCGAACGGCGCAGGTTCTTCCGTGCACTGGCGTTGTACGCACTGGCCTATCTGCTGGTGGCCTACTACATCAACCACTACACCTCCGATGATGCATTCGGTGCGTTCAACGACCTGCTGATCGACGTCCCTTTTTTGCTGATCGCCTGCATGGCGCTGGACACGGCGCCGGACACAGGCACCACGGCACACCCGCGGCTGGCGAGGACGGTGCAGGCCGCCGGTCCGATCATCCTGCCGTTGCTGCTGCTGGTGGTCGGCACGCTGGTGGTCGATCATGCGCGGCCGTTGGCCGTCGCGGGCTTCGTCGTAGCCACCCTTGGTTTCGGCCTGCGCAGCGTCCTGCTGCAGACCGATCTGCTGGAGCGTCAGGCAGCGCTGGATCAACTGGCGCGGCAGGATGGCCTCACCGGCGTGGCCAATCGCCGCGAGTTCGACGCGCGGCTGACCTCCGAGTGGAATCGCGCGCGGCGCAGCGGCACCGAGCTGGGCCTGCTGCTGGTGGATATCGACCACTTCAAGGCCTTCAACGACCGGCACGGCCATCCGGCCGGTGATCGTTGCCTGCAGGCGGTGGCCGGGGTGCTGAAGGGCGTCGCAGGTCGCGGCGGTGACAGCGTTGCGCGTTATGGCGGTGAAGAATTCGCTGTCATCGTGCCTGGAAGCCCACTGTCGGGCGTGCTGGCGCTGGCCGAGCGCCTGCGCGAAGCGGTCGAAGCGCTGCCATTGCCGGAAGGCCCGGTCAGCATCAGCGTCGGCGTGGGCTACCTGCACCCACCGGCGCTGGCCAGTGCCGACCAACTGCTGGCCGATGCCGATGCCGGCCTGTATGCCGCAAAGCGTGCCGGCCGCAACCGGGTGGGCCTGCATGCGCGCGTGCTGGATGACGAGGGCAACGCGCACGGCACCATGGACTGTTGAGCGGACCAGCCCATGGCGTGCCGCCCGTCCAGGGACATCGCACTGGGTAGTGCCGGCCAGCGGCCGGCACTACCCAGTGCCGGCAGCTGGCCGGCATCTCCTCGGTTGCCGGCCAGCGGCCGGCCCTACCACGGCGTGGCCTCAACGCACGTCGCGCAGTTCCCAGTGGTGGCCGGCCAGCAGGCGCAGACGCTGCTTGAACACGTCACTGTCGATACGGGTGGTGGCGACCAGGTTGATGCGCAGGTCCTTCTGCTCGCCGGTCACGGTGGCGTCCGGATCGGTCACGCCCCACTGCGGTTCCACCGCATCCGGGTCGGGTTGCTTGGCTTTCCAGCGCTCGAACAGCGTGCCGCTGCGCAGGGCGTCCTGCAGCTCTTCGGCGAAACCGGCGGCGCCCTGCGAATGGAAGGACAGGTCAGGGTCGTTGCCGCGGGCTTTGGACGGGTCGGGCAGGCTGATGTGGTACTGCGCAGGCATGAAGTTCTCCTTGAAGTGCGGCAAGACTGGCACAACCGCGGTGGAATCGATGTGCAGATTCCAGCCACGGTCGGCCTTCATTCAAACCGATGTGGCCCATCGGCGAAACCCACCGTGACCGCGCCCTTGCCGACATTGACCATGCCGGTCAGGCTCATCACCGATTCGTACACGGTCACGCCATGGCCGGCGCAGACCTCTTTCAGCTGTGCGTAGCCGGGCAGGGCACGCAGCTCGTCCAGTTCTCCGCCGTAGCTGACGCACACCGTCGGCGTCATCAGCCCGGCACGCACGCGCTGGCCGACCACCGCGAACAGCTTCTGCACGGCGCTGTCGAAGCCCTTGATCTTGGCGACCGGCCCGGTTTCGCCGCGGTAGCCGTGCAGCACCGGCTTGATGTCCAGTGCGCTGCCCAGCGCCGCACTGAGCAGGCCGACGCTGCGGTCGCCCTTGTGCCGGGCGCGCGCACGCATGTAGTACAGATCACGGGTGACCATGTAGCCGTGCACATTGCCGGCCAGTTCTTCCAGCCGCTCGCGGATCTGCTGCACGCTGGCGCCACTGTCACGCAGGCGAACCGCCTCCACCGCAGTCACTGCCTGCGCGGCGAACAGGTTCTGGGTATCGAGCACGCGCAGCGCGAACGGCGAGTTGTAGCCCGCCGCCTGCCGCACCGGCTTGTAGTCGTTGAGGATGGCGAAGCTGGCCTGCAGCGCATTGTCGTGGATCGGGCTGCGGGTCTTGGTGATGGTCATGCAGAACACGTGGTCGTAATCGATCACCAGCTGCTGCAGGAACAGGTCGCGGATCTGGTTGACACTGAAGGGGATGGTCTCCGCCTCGGCGCCGTGCTCGGCCACGTGCGCGTGCAGGAAGCTCAGGGTGGCCTGCTCATCGCGATGATCGGCCAGCACGGCTTCGCCGATCCGCACGGTGATCGGCAGCAGCACGATGTTGTGCTCGGCAATGAAGTCCTGCGGCAGGTCGCAGGCCGAGTCGACGACGATTCCGATGCGCATCCGCGGCTCCCCCTCCAGGGCGGTTGTAGGTTCGGAAACGTGAAATCTATCTCAAATTCCGGCGTGGCGCGCGAGGGAAACGCGCCAGGCCCTGTTCAGCGACTGCGCTGCACGGCCACCGGAAGTTCGGCCAGGCGCTGCCATTCGGGCTGCTGCAGCAGGGCGGGATCGGCCAGCACGGCGGCCATCAACGGATGGGCGTCGTTGCCCCAGAACAGTTCGTCATCGATGGCCAGGGTTGGTACGCCGAACACGCCGGCAGCAATGGCGGCCTCGGTGTTCCTCCGCAGCTGCTCCTTGACCGCGGGAGCCGCGATGGCGCTGGCGACATCCTCGATCCCCAGCCGCGCAGCCGGTTCTCGCAGGGCCTCGGCGCTATCGGCGGCATTGCCGTCGCGCCAGATCCAGTCGAACAGCACGTCCACCGCCTGCACGCTGCCACCGGCGGCCAGGCACAGCCGCAGGGCAGACAACGGGTTGAACGGGTGTCCCGGCGGGAACCGCAGCGGTGTTCCTTCGGCCTGCGCAGTCCACAGCAGCTGGCGGTACATGAAGCGGCGCTTGGCCGGAATCTCGGCCGGCCCGAGGTTGCCCAGGTGATGCAGCACGGCACCGAAGGCGATCGGCACGGTCTGGATCTGTGCTAACTGGGGCAGCTGCTTCAGCTTCTGCCAATGCAGGTAGGAATAGGGCGAGACGAAGTCGAAGTACCAGCGCAGGGTGGCCATGCAGGTTTCCTTGGATAACTGAAGGTCAGCGCTGCGCGTTGCGCTGCAGGTAGCGGTCGCGCAGTTCGGTCTGGCGCGAGCGCATCGGCATCGCCCGGCCGCCCAGCCAGACCTGTTCGGCATAGTGCGCCACGTCCAGCGGGTCGCCCTCCCACAGCACCAGGTCGGCACGCTTGCCCGGCTCGATGCTGCCGATCTGGTCGGCCACGCCGAACGCCTGCGCCGGCACCCGGGTCAGGCCGGCCAGGCCGTCGGCCCAGGGCAAACCGTTGGCCACGGCATTGCCGGCCAGCTGGCGCATCTTACGGGCGTTGTGCGAGGCGTCGCCACGCTGCACGAACGAGACCGCCACGCCGGAACGTTGCAGGCGTGCCGCATTTTCCAGCGTGGCGCCGATCTGGTCGAAGCTGGCCGGCAGGTTGGACAACACATCGACGAACACCGGTACCTGTGCGGCGGCCAGCTCCGGCGCCAGCTGCCAGGCTTCGCTGCCACCGGCGATGGCGATCTTCACCTTTTCGCGGGCGGCCCAGCGCAGCAGCTGGCGAATGTCCGCCGCGCGGTCCACCTCCACCACGATGCGGCCGTGCCCGGCCAGGTAGCGGCTGAGCGTGCGGCGCCCGGCCGGCGTCAGCAGCGCGTGCGGTGAGTCCGCGGCAACCTGGCCACGCGCCTCGTCCACCATCTGCTGCAGCAGCATCCATTGCGCTGCACGCGACTGCCCGGTCAGCTCCACTGCGGCCGACCCCAGGCGCAGGAACAGCGCGCGCGGCCCGAGGGGATCGGCGCTGCCGTCCAGCCGCATCACGCCACCCTGGCCTGCAACGAAGCCGCCACCGGTGGCCGCCCCCAGGGCGGTGAAGCCGATGCCGTCCAGGCGCGCCACCGGGATCAGCACCGAGGCCGGGTTGTACGCCAGGGTGACATCGAACTCGGGGCGCAACGGTTGTTCGCCGATCTTCAACGTGCTGTCGACCGTGCTCGCTTCACCGGAGACCTCTTCGATGCCGATCTCGGTGATGCCCCCGAACAGCGCCGGTGTCAGCGGACGGCCATCGGCCTCGACCACGCTGGCCCCGGCCGGGGCGGACAGCCCGCTGCCGACGGCGCGGATGATCCCGCCCTGCACCAGCACATCGGCGTGCTGCAGGCTGCCGCGCGCGCTGGCCGTATGTACGGTCGCGTTGCGCACCAGCAGGTCCTGCGCCTGCACGGATGCGGAGAGGCAGGCCAGCACCATGACCGTAGCGCCGAGCCATGCCCGGCGACGCTTGTTCAACGCGCCCATCAGTGCACCTCCTGGCCAAGCTGGAAGTCGGAACGTGGCGTGGCCGCAGGTGCGCTGCGGTCGTACAGGCGGCGGCCGTCGATGAAGACCTGCTCGGCCAGCGCGTACGAGCTGAAGGGGTTGCCGTTCCACACCACCACGTCGGCCATCTTGCCGGCCTCCAGGGTGCCGGTCTGGCCTTCAATCCCCAGCGCCCTGGCGGCGTTGGCGGTCATCCAGGTGATGGCGTGTTCGGGGGGGATCTCCGGCATGCGTGCGCGGCGCGCGGCGGCGATCACCTTGGCCGCTTCCTGGTTCAGGCGCTGGATGCCTTCGGGGGAGTCGGAATGGACGATGGCGCAGCTGTTCTTCGGCCGATCGACCAGTGCGATGTTCTCCGGAATGCCGTCGAAGGCTTCCATCTTGAAGCCCCACCAGTCGGCCCACAGCGCGCCGCAGACGCCGTCGGCGGCCAGCCGGTCGGCCAGCTTGTAGGCCTCCACGCCGTGGTGGAAGGCGGCCACCTTGAAGCCGAATTCCTTGGCCAGGTCGAGCATGGTGGCCATCTCGTCGGCGCGGTAGCAGTGGATATGCACGCGGATGTCGCCCTCGATCGCACCGGCCAGCGTGTCCAGCTTGAGATCGCGCTTGCCGCCGGCATCACCGGCGCTGTCGCCCTTGTCGCTGCCGAACCAGCCCTTGCGCTTGGCCGGCTTCGGTTTGTTCTTGGCGATGTAGTCGGCGGCATCGATGAAGGCGGCGCGGTAACCGGCAACGTTGCCCATCCGCGTGGCCGGAGCGACGCCCTTGCCTCCGCCGTAGACCCGCTTCGGGTTCTCGCCGCAGGCCATTTTCAGCCCCCACGGCGCGCCGGGGAACTTCATCGCCTGGTAGGTGATGGCGGGGACGTTCTTCAGGGTCACACCACGACCACCGACCAGGTTGGCCGAGCCCGGCAGCACCTGCATGCTGGTCACGCCGCCGGCCAGTGCGGTGGCGAAACCCGGGTCCTGCGGCCACACCGAGTGTTCGGCCCAGACGTTGGCGGTGACCGGCGCGGTCATCTCGTTGCCGTCGCTGTGCGCGCCGACGCCCGGACTGGGGTACACGCCCAGGTGCGAGTGCACGTCGATCAGGCCGGGGGTGACCCACTTGCCCTGCGCATCGATGCGGGTGACACCGGCATCGGCCTGCAGCTGGCGGCCGACGGCAACGATGCGGCCCTCGCGCAGCAGCACGTCGGCGTTGTCCAGGCGCTGGCCGGTGCCGGTCAGCACGGTGGCGTTCTGGATCAGCACCGGTGCATCGGGGTGTGCCTGGTAGGTGCTGGGGTAGGGATCGGCGACGAAGCGCGAGGCGCCCACTGCCGGTGCCGTGCTCAATGAAACCAGCGCCAGTGCCACCCCGGTGCGCAACAACGTCGATGCCATGCAGTTCCCCTCGCCAGAAACATGAATCCACCGACGCTAGCCGGGGCCGGTGTGGCTTGCCAAGTGACCTTGGACAGGGGCGTGGGGGGTAGGAATTTTCTGATGGAGGATTTGTGAAGGAAATATTAACGTTGGATGAAGCAATGGGCTGATTACGTCTTGCGCTGACCTGTATCACCAGCTTACGCACCTGCTCCAACGACGGAGCCGGGCCCGTACCTTTCATGGAATCAAGGACGCAACCGATGACTGCTGCAAAGCTCCGCCGTTCGACCGTTTCGCGCCGTTCCTTCCTCCCCTCGCCGCTGGCGTCGGCCATTGTCGGTTCGTTGCTGGTGGCCACCGCACTGCCGGTACTGGCCCAGGACAGTGACGACGCCCTGGCCCGTTACCAGCTGCAGCGCAGCCTGCAGTTGGCGTTCGCCGCGCACAGCGGGATGAGCGACTCCGCTCCCGCGATGATCGCTCCCTCGGTAGCGATTCCGGTGGCGGCGCTGGCTCCCAGCGCCGGTGCTTCCGCGGAGCCGGTCATGGGCAAGCCCGGCGACGCTGCGAGCTGGCGTACCAGTGAATTCGAACTCGACTGGGGCCTGGCTGCGATCAATGCCGACGTGGCCTATGCGCGCGGGCTGACCGGTGCGGGCATCCGCCTGGGCGTGTTCGACAGTGGCACGGGTCTGGACCATCCGGAATTCGCCGGCAAGGACAACCGCAGCATCCGCATCGCCGATCTGATGGCTGACGGCACGCGCTGCACCAACACCACCGCAGTGCGTGGGCCGGCGGCCTGCTTCGCCAGTGATGGCGATGACGTCCAGATCAGCTATGTCGGGTACAACGCCAACGTGCCCGACAACATCCGCAGGATCATCGAGTCGGGCCCCTATGTGCAGCCGGGGATGCAGTTCGAGATCCATGGCACGCACGTTGCTGGCACCATCGCGGCGAACCGGGACGGAAGCGGCATGCACGGTGTGTCCTTCGGTTCGGACCTGACCGTTGGCCGGCTGTTCTCCGACAGCATCCGCGAGTGGCAGCGCACGGCGACTGGCTACTCGGTCGTGACACTGGGCGCGATCGGCCCGAAAGTCAGCGCCTTCCAGGACCTGTATGCCCAGATGAACGCGCAGGGCGTGCGTGCCATCAACCATAGCTGGGGCCTGGTCACGGAACCGACGACAGCGACGGACATGGACGCGATCTACAACGACCCGGACGACCGCCAGTACCTGAACACCTTTGCCGACGGATCGCGTGCGCGCGGGATGATCCAGGTGTGGGCGGCCGGCAATACCAGTTCGGTCATTCCGACGCCTGCGCAGAGCCCCATCGCCGGCCTCTACGCCACGCTGCCGCGCGCATTCGCCGACATCGAGCCGTACTGGTTGAGCGTGGTCAACGTCGGTACCAATCTGACCCTGAGCAATCGTTCCAACAAGTGCGGCCTGAGTGCCAACTGGTGCCTTGCCGCACCGGGTTCGGACATCGTATCGACCGCCTATGGTGATGATTCCAGCCTGGCCGGCAGCGTCGGCATCGACGCCAACGGCAACGTCAGCCTGGACATCCAGCAGCGCGTGCCTACCTATGGCTATGCGCTGCTGAGTGGAACCTCCATGGCCGCGCCCCACGTCACCGGCGCGCTGGGCCTGCTGTTTGAACGCTTCCCCTATCTGGACAGCGCTCAGGTGCGCGATGTGCTGCTGACCACGACCACCGATCTGGGCGCGCCCGGCATCGACGACATCTACGGTTGGGGCCTGTTGAACCTGGCCAAGGCCATCGAGGGTTACGGTTCGCTGCGCGTGGACACCGACGTGGTGATGAACCAGCGTGCCGGTGGCCTGAAAGTGTGGGAAGGCGATGCCTGGGACAACTGGACCAACGACATCGGCGGCCCCGGCAAGCTGACCAAGAGCGGCATCGGCTGGCTGCGCTTGAGCGGCGACAACAGCTTCAACGGTGCGCTGGTGCGCGAGGGCGTGCTGGAACTGGATGGCGTCAATACGCTCACCGGAGCGGTGGACGTGGCCGGCGGCAGCTTCCTGCTCAATGGCACGTTGAAGAACACTGCGTTGAACAGTCAGGGGGGCGCCAGCCATATCAACGCACGCGGTGTGCTGGATGGCTCCGACCTGAACGTCAACGGTGGCGTGGTCATCTTCGACGGCGTGCAGCGCGGCGCCCACACCTCGGTGGCCGCGCAGGGGACGTTCGAATTGAACGGAAGGCTGGAAAACAGCGCGTTGACCAGCCTGGGCAACAGCCGTGTGAATGCAGTCGGGGTACTCGCAGGCTCCGACCTGACCGTCAACGGTGGCGTGCTGTCGTTCAACGGCACGCAGACCGGTGGTCACACCCTCGTTGGCCCGAACGGCACACTGAAGGGCATCGGCCAGCTGGGCGATACCACCGTGGCCGGTATCGTTGCACCGGGCAACTCGATCGGCACGCTGACCATCAACGGCGACTACGTGCAGACCGCCACCGGTGTGTACCAGGCCGAGCTGGCCCCGGGCGGGCACAGTGACCAGTTGCGCGTCACCGGTACCGCCACCCTGGCCGGCACCCTGATCGCCCTGCCGGAAGCGGGCACCTATTACCTGGGTGAGCAGTTCAACTTCATCCGTGCCGACGGCGGAATCCGTGGCCAGTTCGCCACCACCGACTTCAGTGCGTTCTCGCCGTTCCTGAAATTCGGGCTGTCCTATGGCACCGGTGGCGCGCGCATTGAAGTCACCCGTGGCAATCCGCTTGCCAGTGCCGCCAGTACCGACAACCAGCGCGCGGTGGCCACTGTGGCCGACCGGCTGGCGGTCAACCAGGGCCTGCCGCGCCCACTGACCCTGCTGTTCCCTCAACAGGTAGGCGCTGCACTGGACGGCCTCAGCGGCGAGCTGCATGCGGCCACCGCGATGGCCCTGGTCGAGGGCAGCCGCTACGTGCGTGATGCCGCACTGTCGCGCCGCGTCGGTGTACGCGCGCCGGGAGCAGACGGCGACGCCGCCACGGGGGTCTGGGTACAGGCCATCGGTGGCAGCACCACGCTGGACGGCAATGGCAACACCGCACGCACCGAAGCCAACAGCAGCGGCCTGCTGGCAGGCGTGGACCGCGAGATCAACGGCTGGCAGGTGGGCATGCTGGTCGGTACCGGCCGTACCGATGCCAAGCAGCAGGAAGGACGCCGTGCGCGTGCCAAGGTCGACAATACGCACCTGGGGGCCTATGCCAGTCACGACTGGGGCGCCTTCGGCCTGCGGGGTGGCCTGGCCTGGAGCGAGCATGAGGTGAAGAGCACCCGTGAGCTGGCCTTCTCCGGTTACAGCGATACGCTGGCGGCACGCTATGACGGCCGCACCCGCCAGGCGTTCGTCGAGGCAAGCTATCGCTTCGGCGGCCGCGAGGCGGGGCTGGAACCTTACCTGCAGCTCGCACGTGTGGAAGTGGACATGAAGCGCGTCAACGAACGCGGCGGTGCGGCTGCACTGCAGGGTGAGGTGGACGATCTGCGTACCACCGTGGCCACGGCCGGCCTGCGTTTTGACAAGGGCCTGAAGGCTTCGTTCCAGCAGGACAGCTGGCTGCACCTGCGCGGTGGCGTCGGGTACCGTCATGCCAGCGGTGACCGCGACCCGGCGGCCCGCTTCGCCTTTGCCACCGGCAGCGACAGCTTCGTGGTCAGCGGTGCCCCGATGGCTGACAGGACGGTGGTGGCCGAACTGGGGCTGTCGGCATGGTTGACCGCACGCCAGCAGCTGGAGCTGGGCTATAGCGGCCAGTATGGCGACGAAAGCCGTGACCACAGTGCCAACCTGCGCTGGTCGGTGCGCTTCTAAGCCGCCGGTGACCGCAGGGAACCAGGAGGGCGGCCGCAGGGCCGCCCTTCTTCGTTGCCGGCCCAGGTGTGGGTTGGCCCGTGCACGCCTACAATGGCGGCCCCACGCCGTACCGGACCGCCCATGAAGAGCAAGCAGGAAATCGTCGACAACTGGCTGCCGCGCTACACCGGCGTGCCGCTGGACCAGTTCGGCCAGCACATCCTGCTGACCAACTTCGGCGGCTACCTGCACACCTTTTCCGAGCTGACCGGTGCGCCCATCATCGGCCTGGACCGGCCGATGGCCAGTGCCACCATCGACGGCATCACCATGATCAACTTCGGCATGGGCAGCCCCAATGCCGCAATCATCATGGACCTGCTGTCGGCAGTGATGCCCAAGGCGGTACTGTTCCTGGGCAAGTGCGGTGGCCTCAAGCGCAAGAACCAGCTGGGTGACCTGGTGCTGCCGATCGCGGCGATCCGCGGCGAAGGTACGTCGGGCGACTACCTGCCGCCGGAAGTGCCAGCCTTGCCGGCGTTTGCGCTGCAGCGTGCAGTCTCGACCATGATCCGCGACCTCGGCCACGACTACTGGACCGGCACCGTCTACACCACCAACCGCCGGGTCTGGGAGCACGACGAGGCCTTCAAGGAGCGGCTGCGGGCGATGCGCTGCATGGCCATCGACATGGAAACCGCCACGGTGTTCGCGGCCGGTTTCGCCAACCACATTCCCAGTGGCGCGCTGCTGCTGGTCTCGGACCAGCCGATGATCCCCGACGGGGTCAAGACCGAGGCTTCCGATGCCAAGGTCAGCTCCCAGTTCGTGGAAAACCATATCCAGATCGGTATCGAGGCGCTTAAGCTTATCCGGCGCAACGGCAAGTCGGTCCGCCACCTGCGCTTCGATGAATGATGATGATGGCCTGGCGCGGCGCGCCGGCCCTGGGGAGTAGGTGATGGACGTTGCCGCGCAAGTGGTGGATTTCTGGAAAGAAGCGGGCCCTGCGAAGTGGTTCGCCCGCGACGATGCGTTCGACGCGCAGTTCCGCCAGTTGTTCCTGGATGAGCATTTCGCCGCCGCTTCGCGTGGGCGTGAACACTGGCTGGGCAGTGCCGAGGGCGCACTGGCGCTGATGCTGCTGCTGGACCAGTTCCCGCGCAACTGCTTCCGCGGTACTGCCCATTCCTATGCCACCGATGGCCTGGCCCGGCACTACGCCATGCGCGCCATCGAGGAAGGCCTGGACCTGCAGCTGGTGCCGAAGCTGCGCGCCTTCATCTACCTGCCGTTCGAGCACTCCGAGGACCCGTTGGACCAAGACCGTTCGGTGGCGATGTTCGATGTGCTGGGCGACAAGGAATACCTGCAGTACGCCGAGCTGCACCGCGACATCATCCGCCGCTTCGGCCGTTTCCCGCACCGCAACGCCGTGCTGGGGCGCATTCCCTCGCCGGAGGAACTGGACTACCTGGCCGAAGGCGGATTCGCCGGCTGAAAAAGGGGACGGAGGGGATTAAGTCGTTTGTGGCATAAACGACTTAATCCCCTCCGTCCCCTTTTTTTTCGGGGGCCAGATCCGCTTCCCGCAGGAAAGGGCGCTGACCCCGCGCCGTCAATCAGTACTTCGGCACGCCGTTGTCGACGTCTTCCGACCAGGCGTTGATGCCGCCGGTCACGTTGAACACCTTGGTGAAGCCCAGGGCGCGGAACTGCTCGGCAGCCTGCGCGCTGCGGCCACCGTGGTGGCACATGAAGGCCAGTGCGGTGTCCTTCGGCAGGGCTTCCAGCGCGGCGCGGCCGTTGCCGTCGAAGGTCTTGAACGGTACGCCCACAGCGGCGATTTCACGTTCGTCGGCCGGGCGCACGTCCACCAGGGTGATGTTGCCGGCACGCACCAGGTCGTCGGCATCGCGCACGCTGATTTCCTGCACCGGCTTGGGCGCATTCGGATTGTCGATGGCCAGGCCCTTGCCGCGGATGTCGTCCACCCAGTCGATGGTGATGCCGTTGGCGCGACGGGCGCTGGCCAGGTCGAACTGCACGCGCAGGCCATTGGACTCGGCAGCGATGGCGCCTTCGTCGTGCGGGGCCAGCTGGAAGTTCGGCTGGAAGCCGGCGTCGATGGTCAGCTGCAGGGCGGCGCCCGGGGCGTCGGCCAGCGCGCCCTTGAGCATTTCCACGGCGGCCGGGGTGACGGTGATGCTCGGTGGGGTACGGTCCGGCGCAGCCAGCCCCAGCACGCTGCTCAGCTCGCCGCTGGCGGCCATCTGCAGCACGATGTCGCTGCCGCCGACCAGTTCGCCGTCGATGTACAGCTGCGGGATGGTCGGCCAGTCGCCATAGGCCTTGATGCCTTCACGGATTTCCTGGTCGGCCAGCACGTTGACGTGGGCGAACTCGACGCCCAGGTCCTGCAGGGCGCCCACGGCCTTGGCCGAGAAACCGCACTGCGGCATCGACGGCTGGCCCTTCATGAACAGCACGACGCGGTTGGCGTTGAGGATGGATTCGATGCGCGAACGCAGGGCGGGATCGAGGGACATGGACGTCGGGGTTCCGGGAATTCGAACCATCGATTCTACCCCTCATGGCATCATGGGGGATGAGCAACGCAGGAACATTGCATCGCATTCCGACCCGGCCCTGGCGCTGGCTGCCCTGGCTGGTGGCGTCGCAGCTGCTGGTGATCCTGGTCTGGGCCCTGGCGGGCTGGCACTGGGGGGTGCCGCTGATGGTGGCCAGCCACGCACTGTTCTTGGTGCCGGTGTTCCTGCCCAACAGTCGCTTCTATGCGCCGGTGCTGAGCCGGTTGCCGGATGCCGGCAACAGCGTCTGGTTGACCATTGATGACGGTCCTGGCCCGGAAACCCGTGCCGTCCTCGACCTGCTGGACCGCCACCAGGCCCATGCCACCTTTTTCCTGGTGGGCGAGCGCGCGCTGGCGCAGCCGGAACTGGTGCAGGAGATCCTGCGCCGCGGCCACGACCTGGGCAACCACAGCCACAGCCATCCGCAGGCGCGCTTCTGGCGGCTGGGCCCGGCGGCGATGCGCGCCGAGATCGAGGGCTGCCAGCACGCGCTGCAGGCGGTAAGCGGTCGCCCGGTGCGCTGGTACCGCTCGGTGGTGGGCATGACCAATCCGTTCGTGGCGCCGGTGCTGCAGCGGCTGGGCCTGGTCCGGGTCGGCTGGAGCGCGCGCGGCTTCGACGGCATCGGTTGCACGGCGCAGGGGGTGCTCGACCGCCTGCTGCCGGATCTGCGACCGGGGGGCATCGTGCTGCTGCATGAGGGGGCCGCCCACGGTCACAACCTGGCGATCATCGAGGGCGTGCTGCAGGCACTGGACGAGCGCGGGCTGAAAGCGCGGCTGCCGGTCCCGTAACGCCGGCCCTGGTGATGTAGAGCAGCCGGGCATGGGCTCGGCTCTACAAGGGGGGCGCTACTGTAGCGCCCGAGCCGATGCTCGGGCGGCGGTGCGCAGCACCGGAAAAACGTCGCAGCGCAGCTCTACAGCGCGGGGCGTTCGGCCACCAGCAACCAGCTGTTGAATGGCGTGCGCCCATGCAGGGGACGCGGCGCCGTCACCTGCAATCCGGCCTCGGCCAGTGTCGCTTGCAGCACGTGCGGGTCGGGGTAGTGGCGCGGCCGCGTGCCCATCCAGCCGACCAGCCAGGCCAACCGGTCCGCCACCCGCGTGGTGCGGTCGCGACCATCGCCGGTGGCCAGTGGCGTGCGCAGCAGCAGGCGGCCACCGGCGGCCACCCGCGCGCTGGCCGCACGCAGCAGTGCCAGTTGTGGGCCCGCGTCCAGGTACTGCAACACATCCAGCAACAGGACGTGTCCGGGCTGCGCCGGCAGTGGCGCCTGCACGTCCAGGCAGTCGAAGCGCACAGCGTGCAGGCCGGTGGCGGCACGCTGGGCACGGGTGATCTTGCCGGCATCCACGTCCACGCCGAGGTAGGGGTGGGTGCCGCCGCGCTGGCGCAGCACATGGGCGAACAGCCCCAACCCGCAGCCCAGGTCCAGCACCGGCTGCCCGTCGTCGCGCAGATGCTGCAGCACGCCGTCATACAGCGGGTCGCTGCCGAGCTTGCCGCGGGTGTAGTAGTAGTCGCGACGGCTGCCCCAGGCCCGTGCCGGGCGGAACGCTTCGGCGATCGCGCGGGCCTGCGGGGCGGTCAGCGGTGTGCAGGGCAGGGGCGGGCCGTTCCGTGGCTTACCATCCATCGTGTCAGTCCGTTCCGCCGAGCAGGCGTGCGGCGACCGGCAGCGCGCGCGCGCTCCACAATGCGTACATCCGCGCCGACGGGTGCAGGCCGTCTTCGGCGATCATTGCCGGGTTGCCGCCCTGGTCACGGCTGATGTCGGTGATGTCGACGAAGGCCACGCCCTGCTGGGTGCTGATCACCTCGGCAGCTGCGTTGAACTCGTCGGTCTCGATCTCGATGGTGGCCAGGTCGCGGCCGCTGCCGGCACCGAACGGCGTCGCGCCCCAGTCGGGGAAGGACAGCACCAGCACGCGCCCGGGGCGGCCACCGGCAAAGCCGATCGCCCGCTGCAGCAGGGCCTGGAACTGTACGCGGTACTCGTCCAGCGGCCGGCCGCGGTACTGGTTGTTGACGCCGATCAGCAGGCTGACGAAATCGAACGGGCCCTGGGGTGCAGCCGCATCGATGCCGGCGTCCAGCTCATCGGTGGTCCAGCCGGTGGTGGCAATGGTCTGCGGGTCGGCCAGCGCCACATCCTGCGCACGCAGGGCGGCGGCCAGCTGGTGCGGCCAGCGGCCTTCGACAGCAACGGCTTCTCCGACGGTGTACGAGTCGCCCAGCGCCAGGTAGGACAGCGCCACCGCTCAGGCCACCGAACGGCGCGGCTTCAGCGGCACGACCTTGGTCGCGTCCTCGGCACGCCGGGCCAGCACGCGGTCGATGCGGGCGAACACATCGCGCATCACCGAGGCTTCCGGCAACAGGGTCACGCGGAAATGATGGCGGTAGGGCACGTTGAAGCTGGAACCCGGTACCACCAGCACGCCTTCGTTGTTCATCAGGTCCAGCGCGAAGGTGTGGTCGTCAAAGCCCTTGGCAGCGGCACCGACCACGGCCGGGAACGCATACAGCGCGCCGGCCGGCGCGACCAGCGACAGGTGCTCGCTGGCTTCGCAGGCGTCGATCACCGCACGGCGGGTTTCATACAGGCGGCCACCCGGGGTGCACAGTTCGGAGATGGTGTCCGGGCCATTCACTGCGGCCTCGATGGCGTACTGGCCCGGTACGTTGGCGCACAGGCGCAGCGCGCCCAGCAGGTCCAGCGCGGCGCGGAAGTCGCCCAGGCGCGCGTCGTCGCCGCTGAGATGGGCCCAGCCCACGCGCCAGCCGCAGGCACGGTGCACCTTGCTCAGGCCGCTGAAGGTCAGGCACGGATGGTCGCCGGCCAGCGGCGCGACCGGCTGGAACACCGCATCGTCGTACAGGATCTGGTCGTAGATCTCATCGACCAGCAACAGCAGGTTGTGGCGGCGCGCGATCTCGACCACGCGCTCCAGCAGTTCACGCGGGTAGCTGGCGCCGCTGGGGTTGTTCGGGTTGATCAGCACGATGGCGCGGGTGCGCGAGGACACCAGCGTCTCGATCTCGCTCGGGTCCGGCTGGAAGCCGTTTTCGGCGGCGCAGCGGTAGTACACCGGTCGGCCATCGTTGAGGATGGTGGAGGCCGACCACAGCGGGTAGTCCGGCGACGGCACCAGCACCTCATCGCCCGGATTGAGCAGTGCGCGCAGCGACAGGTCTATCAGCTCGCTGACACCGTTGCCGACGAACACGCGGTCCGGGTGTGCATCCGGTGCGCCGCGGCGGGCGTAGTAATCGGCGATGGCTTCACGCGCCACCGGCAGGCCCTGCTGGTGGGTGTACGGGTCGGTGCGGCCCATGTCGTCGGCGATCGCGCGCTGCAGGTGCTCGGGTGCGCGGAAACCGAAGTTGCCCGGGTTGCCGATGTTGAGCTTGATCAGCTTGCGGCCCTGCGCCTCCAGCTCCCGCGCTCGCCGGGCCAGTTCTCCGCGGATTTCGTAGCGCACTTCGGAAAGGCGCTCGCGGATGGCCAGGGGCTTGGGCGAGATGGTGGACATGAGGCTGGGCCGTCAAAAGGCATGGGGATTCCATCCTACCGGAATTGCTGCAGTGCATGGCAATGGCTCCGGGCCTGCGATTGCTGGGCTGGCCAGGGGCCGTCACAGGTAGAATGGCGGCGATGACCCAGACCCCCGATTTCATCGCCCTGCAGACCATCGGCTGGCCCTGGCCGGGCCCAGCGCAGCAGGCCGACTGGCAGGCCGTGATGGCCGCACACCCGCAGGCCCGCCCGGCGCGGGTGATCGAGCAGCACCGGACCCATTACGTGGTGGCCGATGGCCCGGATGCGGCGATCAAGGCCGAGTCACTGCCGGAATGGCAGCGCCCGCGCTTTCCCAGCCACGAGCGGCCGGCCGTGGGCGACTGGGTGCTGCTGGACGGCGTCCGCATCGTCGCGCTGCTGCCGCGTCGCACCGCGATCAAGCGTGGCGCCGCCGGTGAGCACTACCACCAGCAGGTGATCGCAGCGAACATCGATACGGTGTTCATCGTCTGTGGGCTGGATGCCGACTTCAATCCGCGCCGCATCGAGCGCTACCTGCTGCTGGTCGGTGGTGGCGGCGCCGAACCGGTGGTGGTGCTGACCAAGGCCGACCAGACCGAGTACAGCGAGGATGCGCTGGCAGTGCTGGAAGAGCTGGAGATGCAGGGCATCGCGCTGCATGCGATCAACGGCCTGGATGCCGACAGCGTGGCGGTGCTGCGGCCGTGGCTGGGCCCGGGGCGCACGGTGGTGCTGGTGGGCTCCTCCGGTGCCGGCAAATCCACGCTGACCAACACCCTGCTCGGCGAGCAGCGGATGAAGACCAACGCGGTGCGCGCCAACGATTCGCGCGGCCGCCACACCACCACCCATCGCGCGTTGATGCCGCTTCCGACTGGCGCCTGCCTGATCGACACCCCCGGCATGCGCGAGCTGAAACCGACCGGCGAAGAAACGCTGTCCGAAGGTGGCTTCGCCGATATCGAAGCGCTGGCCACGCAGTGCCGTTTCAACGACTGCAAGCACCAGCAGGAACCGGGCTGCGCTGTTCGTGCAGCGATCGACGCTGGCGAGATCGAAGAGAGCCGGCTGCTGAACTACTTCAAGCTGAAGGAAGAAGTGGCTGCCGCTGCCGCCAAGCTGGCGGTGCGCCAGGCCGAGACCGCGCAGGAACGTGGCGGCAAGAAGGGCAAAGGCCAGCAGTTCCGCCCGGCCGCCAAGCCGCGCCGGCGGTAACAAGGTAGCCGAGCATGGGCTCGGCTCTACACCTGGTCCGCGGTGGAATCATTTCCTGTAGCGCCCGAGCCAATGCTCGGGCGGCGGCGCACTGCGCCGGGCACGGCAGGGCGCTATAGTCCGCGCATGGAACCGACCGCGACGCTGGACCGTGAGGTGGCCCACCATGCAGCGCTCGATGCGCGCCTGGTCGAGGCCGTGGGAGGCATCCGCCTGCTGGGGCTGACCAGCTGGCCGGCCACGGTGCAGGTACCGTTCCTGGACAGCGTGGCGCGCGGCCAGCCGGTGCTGCCGAAGGTGGATTACCCTCGGCTGGACTTCAGCGAAGAGCGCCGCGCCCTGGCCGCGATCGCTGCCGACTGCGATGACAGCCACCCGCTGGGCCACTATGTGCAGCAGTCGGCGCAGAGCTGGGACTTGGCCGCGCAGCTGCTGGAAGGGCTGGGCACTGCCGCCGTCGATACCTGTTCGGTGCAGCTGTTCGGCGCGCCCGAGCAGCCGCTGCCGGGCAATGGCCCGAGCACGCGCGACGCGGCACGCCACTTCATCCAGATTGCCGCCGAACTGGACCACGAACTGCTGGCACCAGAAGAGCAGGTACCGGTCTCGGCCATCGCCCTGCAACTGCAGTTGCAGAACGACCTGGATGCGTTCTTCGAATCGCGCATCATCCAGGTACAGCTGGATCCGGAGCTGGTGTCCAAGGCGGCTGCCGGCCCGACCCGTATTCGACTGCGCACCAGTGCCCGCTTCAGCGCCTACGACCGCGCGCAGCTGTTCCACCACGAAGCGCTGGTGCATTCGCTGACCGCATTGAACGGCCGCGAACAACCGGTGTTGCCCAGCCTGGCGTTGTCGTCGCCGCGGGTGACGGCCACCCAGGAAGGGCTGGCGACGTTTGCCGAGCAGATCACCGGCAGCATCGACATCGAGCGCCTCAAGCGCATCAGCCTGCGTACCGAAGCGATTGCCATGGCACGCGAAGGCGCCGACTTCATCGAGGTGTTCCGCTACTTCTGCGACGCGGGACAGAACGCGGAAGAGAGTTTCGCCTCGGCGCAGCGCGTGTTCCGCGGCGTACCGCCGAGTGGCGGCCTGGCCTTCACCAAGGACACGGTGTACCTGCGCGGCCTGGTGTCGGTGCACACCTTCTTCCGCCACATGCTGGCCGAGGACCGCCTGCAGGTCTGCCGCTGGTTGTTCGCCGGCAAGATGAGCCTGACTGATGCGATCACGTTCGCGCCGCTGTTCGAGGCGGGCGTGTTGAAGCCGCCGCGCTGGCTGCCGCACTGGGTGAGCCGGGCGAACGGCTTGGCCGGCATGCTGGCGTTTTCGCTGTTTGCCAACCGGATACGGATGGACCAGCTGGCGCCGGAATGAAATGCGTTGGCGGTTTGTGGCGTCTTGATTGATATCGGATAGAGCGGGGGGCTTGCGCTGGCCAGGACACGCCGCAAGTACGTCCCTGTAGGCTCGGCCACGGCATCCATGCCGTGGACGGTCCTGGCCAGCGCAAGCCCCCCGCTCTGGACAATTTCCGCGAGACGGCCAGCAATCCACCAGAGGGATTGCGTTTGAAAAGCTTGAAAAGCAAAGCGCCGGGCATTGCCCGGCTCTTTGCTTTTGATCTTGCTTTCCATTGCCTCCGCGCCGGCGCAGGAAATTGTCGAGTGCGGTGGGACGGGCCGAGGCAGGACCGTGAGGCGCATGGATGCGCCGACCGAGCCTACAGGGACGTACTTGCGGCGTGTCCTGCCTCGGCCCGTCCCGCCTCGCCCCGCTGTGGTACCGATGCGCCGCGGCGCAACGCTTTCGACTTAGAATTCCGCCGCCACCGTCATGAACAGCTGCCGCGGTGCGCTCGCATGGATCGCATAGCGCGTGCCCTTCGGATCGGTCGGTGCGAACGAGCTCAGCTGGCCGGCGTAGCGCTTGTTGGTCAGGTTGGTCGCATTCAACGACACCCGAACGTTGCGCAGGCCCAGGCCCGGGCCGAAGTCGTAGCCTGCACCGGCGTCGAAGGTGGTCACGCCCGGCACCGACTGGTCGTTGGTGTAGGTGTAGTAGCGCTTGCCGGTGTACTTGGCACGCAGGCTGGCGAAGAAGCCATCGCGGTTCCAGCTGATCTCGCTGGAGGCCATGCGCTGCGGCGTATCCACCGTGATCTTGCCGGCCACCGGCACGATCGCGCCGCCCGAGGTGTAGTCATCCTCGTAGGTGGTCTTGTTCCAGGACAGCGCGTTGTACCACTGCAGGCCGTCGATCGGCTTGAGGATGAAGGTCAGTTCCGCGCCGTGGCTCTTCACCGAACCGACGTTGATGAAGCGCGTTACGCACTCCGGACGCGTGCCGACTTCGATGCTCGAGCACGGGTTCAGCGACAGCAGGCGGTTGTCGAATTTCACGTTGTAGGCCGCGATCGACGCCTGGTACTTCTCGCCGAAGGTACGGAAGCCGGCTTCCAGGCTCTTGGACTTCTCCGGTTCCAGCCCGGCGCTGGCCGCGAACGATTCCGGCGACACCTGCAACGGGCCACCGCTGCCGCCACCGACAAAGGCGGCGATGTTCTCGGCGTACGAGGCAAACAGTTCATTGTTGGCGTTGAGCTTGAAACCCAGGCCCACCTGCGGCAGCACCGACTTCTTGGCGGTCAGCGTGCCCGAGGCGATGCTGGTTTCCACGCCCGGCTGGGCGGTGGCGCGCATGCGGGTGTTCGGGCTCTTGATGCCCACGTCCACAGTCAGGCGCTGGTCCAGGAAGCGCATGCGGTCCTGCACGTAGAACTGGCGCGTGCGGATGTCGAAGTCCTGGTTGAACAGCAGGCGGTCCGGGTTCTTCAGGTACAGGTCGTCCAGGAACGGGCCGCTGATGTAGTAGAAGTTGCGCGACACGTTATGGTCGTTCTGCTCGTACCACAGGCCCGCCTCCAGTTCGTGGATGCCCACCGTCCACGACAGCGCGGCGGTCACACCATCGCGGTTGATCGTGTAGTTGGTGCTGCGGATCGAAATCGGCAGCATCCTGTCGGTACCCGGGTAGGACGGCTGGCCTGGTGCCCACCAGTGGCCCTGGCCACGGTTGTCGTGGTGGTAGGCCAGCAGCTTCAGGCGACCCTGCTCGCCCAGGCGCAGGTCGGCATCGACCGAATACAGGTTGTCGTCGCGCAGTGCACGGCTCTGGTAGTACGCATCGTCGATGCTGTTGACGCCGCCGCTGAACCTGCAGCGCGCCTTGCTGTAGGTGCCCGGCGCGCAGTACGCGGCGGCGACGGCGCGATCCCAGTCCGGCGCGTAGATGTTCCAGTCATAGCCCAGGCCGCGGGCCAGCATGTCTTTGGACAGGTAGGCGTAGTTGGCCTGGCTGGCGCGCGAGGTCGCCACGAACGCACCGAAACGGTGGTCGCCGACATTCCACACGGCCTTGGCGTTGAACTGGCGGGTGGTCTGGTTCTGGTACGGCGCGGCCCACATGTCCTGGTCCTGGTGCACGCCGGACACATAGGCCGAGAAGCCGTTGAGGTCGCCGGTATCCACGCGCAGGTAGCCACGGCGCTGGTTGTTGTCGCCGACGGTGACGCTGGCACGGCCACCGAATTCAGTGGACGGGTCCATCGAGAAATACTGGATGGTGCCGCCCAGGTTGCTGGTCGAAGCCACGCCCAGCGAACCGATGCCCTGCGACAGCTCGGCACCGACCAGGTTCTCGGCAATGATCGCGCGGGCAATGCTCAGGCCGTTGTAGTTGCCGTAGCTGTTGTCACCCAACGGGATGCCGTCCAGCGTATAGCCGAGGCGGCTCTTGTCGAAGCCGCGCAGGCTGATGGTCTGCGATTCCTCGTTGGCACCGAAGGCATCGTTGGACTGCACCGACACGCCCGGGAGGCGGTCGAGGATTTTCTGGCCACTGGTGCCCGGCGGCAGCACCTGCTTGTCGACGGTGGTGATGCGCTGCACCTGGCGGGTCTCGCCCTGGCCGATCACGGAGACGGTATCCAGCGTCTGCGCGCTCAGCGCGGCATCGGTGCTGGCGCCGGTATCGGCGGCGGTGGCGGCATGGGCGCTGGCGGCGGAGAGCGCGATCGCCACGGCGATCGTCAGGTGTCGGGTCTGCATGGTGGTCCGTTGCATGGGGGGTGGTCACCGGCACACGTGCGCGGTGCATGGCCACTATGCGAACGGAACATGAAACCTTCTTTACGAGAAACCAACGAACGACGCAGGCCCCCGTGCGTGTCCTGCAACCCGATAGAAAAAGGGGCCGGATCCCCCTCGCGAACGAAGATTCACCGGCCCCGCGCACTCCGTGGGGGAGGGCTCAACCCATGTACAGGCCACCGTTGACCGGATAGTCGGCACCGGTCACGTACGAGGCTTCATCCGAGGCCAGCCACGCGCACAGGCCGGCCACTTCCTCGGGCCGACCCAGCCGGCGCACCGGCACCGAGGCGGCCAGCCGATCCAGTACATCCGGCGGGAAGCTGCTGATCGCCTGGCTGGCGATGTAGCCTGGCGACAGCGTGTTGACGGTGACCCCGCGCGAGGCCACTTCGGCGGCCAGTGCACGGCTGAAACCGTGCATCGCGGCCTTGGCGGTGGCGTAGTTCACCTGGCCGATCTGGCCCTTGTGGGCGCTGACCGAACCGATGTTGATGATGCGGCCCCAGCCGCGCGTGGCCATGCCATCGACCACCTGCTTGGTCAGGTTGAACAGCGCATTGAGGTTGGAGGCGATCACCGCGTTCCAGTCTTCCACCGTCATCTGCCGGAAAAGAAGGTCGCGGCTGCCGCCGGAGTTGTTGACCAGCACGTCCACTTCACCGACTTCTGCACGGACCTTGGCGAACGCGGCGCTGGTCGAGGCCCAGTCGGTGGCGTTGCCTTCGGAGGCGATGAAGTCGAAGCCCTGTTCGCGCTGCTCGCGCAGCCAGTTGGCCTTGCGCGGCGAGTTGGGCGCGCAGCCGGCGACCACGGTGTGGCCGCTGCGGGCCAGGCTCTGGCAGATGGCAGTGCCAACACTGCCCATTCCACTGGTGACGTAAGCGATTCGAAGCGTCATTGCAGAAGGCTCCTTGGCAAAGGGTCAGGCGGCGAGGGGGTACAGGCCGAACAGCAGGCTGCCGATCATCAGCAGCATCGAGATGGCGATGGCCCACTTCAGGGTGAACTTCTGGTGGTCGGCGAATTCGACCTTGGCCAGGCCCACCAGCAGGTAGGTGGAGGGCACCAGCGGGCTGAGCAGGTGCACCGGCTGGCCGGCCAGCGAGGCGCGCGCCATCTCCACCGGGGTGATACCGTAGTTGCCGGCGGCCTCGGACAGGATCGGCAGCACGCCGAAGTAGAACGCGTCGTTGGACATGAAGAAGGTGAACGGCATCGACGCCACGGCGGTGATCACCGCCAGGTACGGGCCCCACGATTCCGGAATCACCGCCAGGAAGCTGTGTGACATCGCCTCGACCATGCCGGTGTTGTTGAGGATGCCGGTGAAGATGCCCGCGGCGAAGATCAGCGACACCACCGACAGCACGTTGCCGGCGTGGTTGACCACGCGGCGGCGCTGCTCGGCCAGGTTCGGGTAGTTGATCACCAGGGCGATGGCGAAGCCGACCATGAACAGCACCGGCATCGGCAGCACGCCGATGATCAGCGCGGTCATCAGCGCCACGGTCAGGGCCAGGTTGACCCACAGCAGCTTCGGACGCTTGATGTCTTCGGCGTCTTCCACGGTCGGCAGCGGATTGCTGTCATCGGACACGCTGTTGTCCATCCAGCTGCCGCCCTTGGGCAGGGTCACCACGCCAAGGCGACGGCGTTCCTTCAGGCCCAGGTACCAGGCCAGCAGCAGCACGCCGGCACAGGCGATCACCATCGACGGGATCAGCGGCACGAACACATCGGCCGGGTCCACGTGCAGCGCGGTGGCCGCGCGTGCGGTCGGGCCGCCCCACGGGGTCAGGTTCATCACGCCGCCGGCCAGGATGGTCACGCAGGTCATGTTCAGCGCGTTCATGCCGAGGCGCTGGTACAGCGGCAGCATCGCCGAGACGGTGATCATGTAGGTGGTCGAACCGTCGCCATCGAGCGAGATCAGCATCGCCAGCACCGCAGTGCCAAGCACGATCTTCATCGGGTCGCCCTTGACGAAGCGCAGGATCACCCGTACCAGCGGATCGAACAGGCCGGCGTCGATCATCACCCCGAAGTAGAGGATGGCGAACATCAGCATCACACCGGTGGGTGCGATCTTCTTGATGCCCTCCAGCATCATCTCGTCGATGCCGGCACCGAAGCCGCCGATCAGCGCGAACAGGATGGGGATGGTGATCAGGGCGACGAGCGGCGACAGGCGTTTGCTCATGATCAAGTACATGAACGTAATGACCATGCCAAAGCCGAGGATGCTCAGCATCATCTGCGGACTCCTTGCGAAAACAGGATGTGGGGGAGTGGAAGGGGGCCGGGTGGTTTGCCCGGCACAGCTGGCTTAGAAGTCGTACTGCAGGCGGCCGGTGACCGCGCGCGTGCGGTCCACCGTGACCCCGGCCAGGCGGTCGCGATTGCGGCTTTCGATCACGTTGAGCATGAAGCGCAGGTTGTCGCGCAGGTACCAGTTGCCACCCAGCGTCCACGCTTCAGTGCTGCCACGGCGCAGGTCCGGCGCGCCATCGAGGTGCTGCGCGCCCCACATCTGGTCGTAACGCAGCGCCACTTCGAAGGCCCCAGCCTTGTGGCGGATGTCCTTGACCCGTGCGAAGCGGCCGGTCTTGCGGTCGTAGGCACGGCTTTCGCCGGTGACGAACCAGCTGAGCATGCCGTAGGCCGCCATCACGTCGCCGCGCTGGGCGCCGTCATCGAAGGTGGCGCCACTGAACTCGCCCTGCCACGACAGCGGGCCGCGCACCTGCGCGTATTCCAGCGACCACTTGTTGACGTCGGTATCGCGGCCGGCGGAGAAGTCGACCAGGGTCAGGCGGCTGTTGTCGGACAGGTGGCCGGCCGGGCGCGGGCGGATACGCAGGCCGGGCACGCCGTTGGCCCCCGGGTTGTCGTAGGCCTCGCGGGCCAGTGACAGGCCCAGGTGCAGCACGTCACCGTCGCTGGGCGAGGGCGCCCAGGTGACGCGACCACCCGCCGCGCGGCCCTTCACCTGCCAGGCGTCGATGCTCTCCAGGCTGTAGATGCTGGCCGCCCAGGTGAAGTCACCCGGGTTGGCCTGCCAGGACGCACCCAGGCGGTACAGCGGCGCCAGCGTGGTGCCGGCGTTGCCGCGCTCCAGGAAGCTGCCGTAGTTGGAGCTGGTACGGTCATCCAGCGAGAAGTACTGCTTGAACTGGCCCACGGTCAGCTTGCCGGCCTTGCCGAAGCTGCGCGCCAGGTACACGTCCTTGGCCTCGACGCGGTCGCCGGAGAAGTCGGCTTCCAGCTTGTAGTCGACCACGAAGAACTTGCCCGACACGTCCAGCCAGGCGCGGCGGACCTCGGTGTCGTCCTTGTTCGGGGTGCCGCGGTTGTCGTTGTCGAAGGTGGCGAAGTCCAGGTGCAGGCGGCCACCGAGGGTCGCGGTGACCGGGCGGTCGTCTTCGGCAGCGAAGGCCGGCGCCGACAGGGCAGCCAGCGCCATCATGGCGGCAGGACGCCGCCAGGCAAACGTGAATTCCACAAACCCTCCCAGGTGCGCGCCAGGCGCGCGGCAATCGTGGGCACCGGACGGTGCGCGGCCGCAGTCTGGGTCGGGCAAGCTGTCATCGTCCTGTCAGCGGTTTGTGCGGTGCAGCGTAAATCCGGCCGCTGCGCTCACTGGGCTACACCCGGCAAGCGCGGCGGCGGCATGCGGTAGCATTCGGTTCCCCTCCCACCCGTGTGCCCATGCGCCTGCTGCTGGTCGAAGACAACCCGGATCTGGCCGATGCGATCATCCGCCGGATGCGCCGTAGCGGGCACGCTGTGGACTGGCAGGCCGATGGCCTGGCTGCCGCCAGCGTGCTGCGCTACCAGAGCTTCGACCTGGTGGTGCTGGACATCGGCCTGCCCAAGCTCGATGGCCTGCGCGTGCTGGCCGGCATGCGCGAGCGCGGTGACAGCACGCCGGTGCTGATGCTGACCGCGCGCGATGGCATCGAGGATCGCGTGCAGGCGCTGGATGTCGGTGCCGACGATTACCTGGGCAAGCCATTCGATTTCCGCGAGTTCGAAGCACGCTGCCGCGTGCTGCTGCGGCGTGCGCGTGGCCAGGCCAGCGAAGTGGTGCAGATCGGCGGCTTCCAGTTCGACAACGCTGCGCACCGGGTCAGCCTCGACGGCGAACCGATCGAACTGCCCAACCGCGAGTACCGCCTGCTGGAGATCCTGGTCGGGCGCCTCGGCCAAGTGGTCGGCAAGGATGAGATCGGCAACGGCCTGTTCGGTTTCGATGACGAAGCGGGCCCGAATGCCATCGAGTTGTATGTTGGCCGCCTGAGAAAGAAGCTGGCGGGCGCACCGCTGCGCATCACCACGGTGCGCGGTGTCGGCTATCTGCTGGAGGCCAGCGATACCCATGCCGACGCCGATGGCTGACGCGCGCGCTGCGACTGCGGCGCCGGGTTCGCTGCGGCGCACGCTGCTGCTCTATCTCGGCGTGCTGCTGGCGGTGTTCGCAGTGGCCCTGCTGTTCGCCGCGCGCGATTACGGCCAGCGCGCCGCCAATCGATCCTACGATCACCTGCTGGTGTCCTCGGCGCTGTCCATTGCCGATTCGGTGGCCCTGGTCGATGGCCAGTGGCAGGTCGATCTGCCGTATGCGGCGTTGGACCTGCTGGCGATGGCGCCCGAGGACCGCGTGTTCTATCGCGTGGCCGACAGCCGCGGCACCCTGATCACCGGCTACGGCGACCTGCCGGCACCGCCGCGCCGGCCCGGTACCCAGCCGCAGCTGTTCGATGCCACCTACAGCGGCGAGACCGTGCGCTTCGTGGTGGTCAGCCGCAGCTTCGCCGCCGCCTCGGCGCAGGGCGAGGTGCAGGTCCAGGTCGGCCAGACCCGGCGTGCGCGTGAAGCGGTCGCGCAGGACATGGTCAATCGCGCGTTGCTGGCGATCGGCGTGCTGTCCGGGCTGCTGCTGGCACTGGTGGCGTTCGGCGTGCATCGCGCATTCCGGCCGCTGGTGCGGGTGGAGCGCGAGCTGTCGCGACGGGAGCCGTCCGACCTGAAGCCGCTGGATGCCCGCGTTCCGCGCGAGATGGATCAGATGGTGGCGGCGCTGAACCGCTTCATGGAACGCCTGTCCAGCAGCAACGAGACGCTGCGCGCGTTCATGGCCGAGGCTGCGCACCAGATGCGCACGCCACTGGCTGCGTTGCGCGCACAGGCACAGCTGGCGCTGGATGATGACGATCCGGAGGACATGCGGCGCAGCCTGCAGGCGATCGAGCGCAACGCCACCCATATGAGCCGGCTGCTGAACCAGCTGCTCAGCGATGCCAGCGTGATCCATCGTTCGCATCTGCAGCGCTTTGCAGCGGTGGACCTGGCCGAGACCGTGCACCAGGCCTTGCATGAAGCGCTGCCGCAGGCTGGTCCGGCGCCGCGCGTGCAGTTGGCGATGACCGCCGAACCGGCACTGGTGCACGGCGATGCGCTGCTGCTGCGCGAGGCGATCAAGAACCTGGTCGACAACGCACTGAAGTACGGTGGTGACGGCGACTTGCAGATTGCCCTTACCGTGGAAGGCGAGCAGGCCGTGCTGACCATCGCCGACCACGGCGCAGGCATCGCCCCGGCCGATGCCGAGCGCGTATTCGAGCGTTTCGCCCGTGGCGAAGGCGCGCCATCCGGCGGTGCCGGGCTGGGCCTGGCCATCGTCAAGCGCGTGGTCGACAGCCATGGCGGCCGCATTGACCTGAGCAACCGCCCGCAGGGCGGGCTGGTCGCCACCATCCGCCTGCCCCGGAGCAGTCCATGATCCGCTTGTTCGCCACGACTGTTGCGCTGCTGCTGGCCCTGCCGGTGTTGGCCGCGCCCGGCGATGTGCGCCGTTTTCCCGCACAGGGCGCGGCCACCGCGCAGCTGCGCATCCACGGCACCACCGACATCGAAGTGTTCGCGGTGGTCATCGCCGACTACCAGCGCCTTCATCCCGGCACCGAAGTGGTGTACGAGGACATCATCACCCAGGACCTCTACGCGCGTTACCTGCACGACCGTGGCGGGCCGGCATCACCGGACCTGCTGATCTCCAGCGGCATGGACCTGCAGACCAAGTTGGTCAACGATGGCCATGCGCTGCCGCACCGCTCGGCGCAGACCGCCGCGCTGCCAGCGTGGGCGCAATGGCGCAACGAGGCATTCGGCATCAGCTACGAGCCGGTGGTGATGGTCTACAACACCCGCGCACTGCCGGCAGCGAAGGTGCCGCACACGCGCCGCCAGCTGCTCGACCGGCTGCGTGCTGAAGGTGCACCGCTGCGCGGCAAGGTCGGCACCTATGACATCGAGCGCAGCAGTGTCGGCTACCTGCTGGCGACCCAGGACGCGCAGCGCGGCAGCATTGCCGGTGCGCTGCTGGGCGCGCTCGGCGACAACGACGTGGTGCGCGAGGAGCGTACTGGCGTGCTGCTGGACCAGGTGGCCAGTGGCCAACTGTCGCTGGTCTACAACGTGCTCGGCTCCTACGCGCAGGCACGTGTCGATGCCGGCGCGCCGCTGGCCATCGTCGAGCCCGAGGACTACACGCTGGTGGTACTACGTACCGCGGTGATCCCGCGCACCGGCCCACACCCGGAAGAAGCGCGGCGCTTCCTCGATTACCTGCTGTCGCCGCGTGGCCAGCAGGTGCTGTCGCGCGAGGCGCGGCTGATGCCGATCGTGACCGGCAACGCACGCGGTGACGATGCGCCCGGCCGCAGCCGCCGTCCGATCCAGCTCGGCCCGGGCCTGCTGGTGTACCTGGACGCGCTCAAGCGTCGCCAGTTCCTCGATGCCTGGCGCAGCAGCGTCGAGCCGGCCGGGCGCTGAGGCGGCGACCTGCCCGTACAATGGCGGTATGAGCGAATACACCATCCTGATCGCCGATGACCACCCGCTGCTGCGTTCGGCGGTGGTGCAGTCCTTGCGGCAGAGCCTGCCGCTGGCGCAGGTGCGCGAGGTGGCCAGCGCCGAGGCATTGGCAGAGGTGCTGGATGCACAACCGGACGTGGACCTGGTGCTGCTCGACCTGACCATGCCCGGCGCACACGGTTTTTCCGCACTGCTGCACGTGCGCGGCTCGCATCCGGACATCCCGGTGGTGATCCTCTCGTCCAACGACCACCCGCGGGTGATCCGCCGTGCCCAGCAGTTCGGCGCGGCCGGTTTCATCCCGAAGTCGGCCCCGGCCGAGACCATCGGCGAGGCCGTGCAGGCGGTGCTCGACGGCGGCCTGTGGTTCCCGGCGATGGCCGCCGAACGTTCCGAGGCAGACGCGTTGCTGGCCAGCCGCCTGGCCCAGCTGACCCCGCAGCAGTTCCGCGTGCTGCTGTGCCTGGCCGATGGTCTGCTGAACAAGCAGATCGCCTACGAGCTGGGTCTGGCCGAGAACACGGTGAAGGTGCACGTCACTGCGATCCTGAAGAAGCTCGAATGCCATAGCCGCACACAGGCCGCGGTGCTGGTGAAGGCGCTGGAGCCGGAAGGCGACCCGCGGGCAGGGATGGACGGCTGATCAACGCAGGGCGTTCAGACGGAGATCTTCTTTCTGGCGCTGTCGTCAGACAAGGACCTCTTCAACGAAGATCGAAAGCTGATCGTCCGTCAGCGCATCGTCGCTGCGCACGTGTACCGAATAGCGGACCGGCAGTTGGTCCAGCGGTGCCCTGAGTGTGTCGATATACTGGACTTGACCTTCTCTTGAAAGAAATTTCAGTTCGGACTTGGACAACTCGCGGGTTGACTGCCTCGCGCCATCCGACGAGTAGGAAGAGACAAGCACCGAGGCCGGAAATGAAGGGCAGCGAGTGGTGCAGGAAATGTGGACTCGCATTGAGCGGAAGTAGACGAAACTCCGCTTCCATTCATTCTCTTCAAAGGGCTCTGACAAGAGGACTGGTTCTTGCACAGTAAGTGACTGCTTGTGAACTGCTCGGAGTCGAAAGTTGATCCCGGTGTGTCGCTCGTATTGACGCAGTGTGCGCTGTGAGCCCAGTCCATAAACTCCAAAGTTTTCCATCTCAGATCCCGTAGGAAGGCCGACCAGAGCGAGTGTCTTTCGTAGCGCCGCGCTGGAACGATCTTCGAGTGTCATGGAGGTGGTGGAGTTGGATGCTGGCGGTTCTGACTGGTCGTCCCACACCTTTCGGGCATGGTTGTCGTACTGATGCCACAGCAGGGGCGCATAAGGATGATAGAAATCATATCCCTTCGTGAACGCCCGTATGGATGTTGCGATTTCTTCCGTGCAGAAGAAATGGTCAGGATCGCTCATTACTTCCTGTGTGAAGGCCCCATCCGAGAAGATGAATCCTCCGGCTACGAACTTCGCCTTGAATGCAATCTCACCATGAACGGGTGCGGGGAGACGGACAGATCGAAATCTGACGACTCCGGTTGGTGAGAACGAGTCGAAGATGATCGCAGCGGTGTACTCCTGCCTCCCCGAAGGATAGGTGTCAGGATCGAAGCTGGGGGGGGGATCCTGTTAGAAGTGGCCTTGGTGAGCGTACCCTCAGAAGTTCGAGTAGGCTCTTCATCTTGAAGTCCCATTCAGCTGAAAAGCGGTGGTGCGAGTCGATCTGAAGGTTGTAGTGCTCACCCTGGTAGCGCCGCTGGGCTAGGTTTCTGGCCCAGCCGCATCCCTTGGAGTGAATGTAATCAATGTCGATCAACTCGATGTTTGCACCATGTATCCGTAAGAAGTGGACTGTCGCGCCTTCTTCGCTCGCTGTGTGGGTCAATTCAAATCCGTTCGCTTCGAAGGACTGGATGTCCTGTTCGGCTCCGTGTTGCCAGCAGATGACAATGCGCAGCAGGAATGGCGACTTCGCATTTTCTATCATGTCCTTCAACGTGGGTAACAGCTGAGGGTCTCGATAGCTTGGTATCTGTACAAAGATGGTTCTTTCCAGATTCATCAGGGGTGCGAGCTCCTTGTGGCCTTACGCACTGGAACGCTTCAGCCTGGTTGAAGGATTAATTGCCGCTGATCGAATTCATCGCTGGGTCTGTGGAGAATATGAATCTGTTCTCGTACCCTGCGCCGAGATTCTCAGATGTTTCGGCATAGCTGTAGGTGGGAGAGGATGTGTCTGATGCAAGTCTTTGACCCCAGGCCTCATGGTCTGCATTGCTTCTGGCTTGAGCGATGCCGATGCAGATGCTAAGGCCGCATGACAGGCGCTCAAGTAGAGCGTCATCACCCATTGCGCGGGTTATTGAGGATCGATAGTGCTTGGCTAGATCCTGTGCTTCGGTGCTGGAAGCAGCGTCCGCGGTCAAGCGGTCGATCGCGTCTGAAGTGCTTCTGCCGGAGCGTAGGAGCTCCTCGGACACTTGGCTTGAGATTCCACCCTCGAATATGAGTGCGGATTCTGACTGAAGATGCTCGATTGATGATGCTGCGCGATGTAAGGTCGTTGCCGAGTTGTCTGTTTCTGGTCGCGTAGCCAGTGGCTGTGTGTTGAGATTGCTCGATCTCGCTTGATCGATTTTTGCGTCTGCTTCGGTTCTGTCAAGGTTGGTGTTGGTATTTGACGCTCTGTGCTCGGTACATCCTGTGCAGCACATACATACCAGTATTGCGGTGATCAGACATGAGAGTTGCATGATGGAGCTGGGTGCATGATTGGAGCTCACGGTGAATCCTCGGTCTCGGGCGGTCGCTGTCAATCAATAGGACAATCAAAAGGACCATTGCAGTCCGGTGGTCGGGTTGTCTGGAACACTGTCCTTACGCGTCCGCCACAGCAGTTGGACCGGCCAGCCTTTCGTAGACATCCGGTTGCCATAATTGATGGCAATGACCGAGGTGTTTATGGGCAACAGCAAGCAGTACACGGATGAGTTCCGGGCAGAGGCGGTGAAGCAGGTGATCGAG
>NZ_JAXBRE020000038.1:0-31918 GCF_047520985.2 Stenotrophomonas sp. BR163 | reverse complement strand
GTGCCGGAGTGCGGGGACGCCGCAAGTACGTCCCTGTAGGCTTGGCAGCCGCATCCATGCGGCTGACACCCCGCACTCCGGCATCGCCCCACCTCTGACAGATTCCGGCGATCTGGTAGATCCACGCCATGCGTGGATGAATCTCCATTGAAATCGAACATTTCGACAATGGACAATGGACAATGGAACGAAGAGCATCCACGCATGGCGTGGATCTACGTGTCGACCAAGGTCGACACCCACCAAGAGCAGGCCATCCCATTCCGACAGATCGTGGAGAACTGTCAAAGGCGGGGTGGGTCCGGTTGCGGGGGCGTGAGCCGCATGGATGCGGCGACCGAGCCTACAGGGACGTATTTACGGCGTCCCCCGCAACCGGGCCCACCCCGCCAACCCACGGAATGCCAGCTTTTGACGTTGCTCTGGCTCTGGCTCCGGCTCCTGCGGGTGCAGGGCTGCAAGCCCTGCAGACACCCCCTCGTGCACAATGGGGCCGACCCCGCCTGGACACCGTCCTGATGTCGAGCAAGCCGTATTCAGAAGCCTGCGAGCGCAACCGCGAACCCATCGCCACCGCACTCGACCCGTGGATGGGCGACCGCCATCGGGTGCTGGAGATCGGCAGTGGTACCGGCCAGCACGCAGCCTTCTTCGCCGAGCGCTGGCCGTGGCTGCGCTGGCAGCCCAGCGACCATCCGGACCATCTGCCCGGCATCGAAGCCTGGCGTGCGGAGGCCGCGCTGCTGAACCTGCTGCCGCCGGTGGCGCTGCAGGTGGAGCTGCCTCCTGCAATGGGCCTGGACCTTCCAGAAAGCAGCAGGTTCGACGCCGCATTCAGCGCCAACACGCTGCACATCATGGGCTGGGAGTACGTGCAGGTGCTGTTCGGCGCGCTGCCGCCGCTGTTGCGTCACGGTGCGTTGCTGGCGGTGTATGGCCCCTTCAACTACGGCGGTCGCTATACCAGCGACAGCAACGCGCAGTTCGATGCCTGGCTGAAGGCGCGCGACCCGCGCAGCGGTATCCGCGATAGCGAAGCGGTGCAGGCGCTGGCGGCGGACAACGGGTTTACCCGGTTGGGTGACGTGGCGATGCCGGCCAATAACCGGCTATTGCTGTGGCGGTTGGGCTGAACCGCCGGTAGTGCCGGCCGCTGGCCGGCACCACCTTCAGGCCACCTGCACGATATGCAGCGCCTTCGGGTTGCGCCACTGCGCCAGCAGGGCCGCTTCGCGCGCCTTGGCCTGCGCGAAATGCGCTTCCTTGACATGGCCGAAGCCGCGGATGTGCTCGGGAATGCTGGCGATCTCCACCGCCAGCGACAGACGGTCGTCCTCCAGCCCGTCCAGCAGCACCTGCACCGTCGCCTCGTAATCAGCAATCAGCTTGCGCTCCATGCGGCGCTCCTCGGTGCGTCCGAACACATCGAAGCGGCCGCCACGCAGGAACTTCAGCTTCGCCAACAGACCGAAGGCCTTGAACATCCACGGGCCGTATTCCTTCTTCAGCAGCCGGCCCTGCTCGTCCTTCTTCGCGAACAGCGGCGGTGCCAGATGGAAGCGCAGCTGGTAGTCGCCCTCGAACTGCTGCTGCAGGCGACGCTGGAAGTCGCCGCTGGTGTACAGGCGCGCCACTTCGTACTCGTCCTTGTAGGCCATCAGCTTGAATAGGTAGCGCGCCACGGTCTCGGTCAGCGCAGTGGAACCGCCGATGCGGTCGGCTTCGGTGGCGCGTACGCGCGCTACCAGGTCACGGTAGCGCTTGGCGTAGGCGGCATCCTGGTACTCGACCAGGAACGCGGCGCGGCGCTCGATCATTTCATCCAGCGAGCGCGACAGGCGTGCGTCGTCCAGCGGCAGGAACGCCACGTCGCCACCGTGCGAGGGCAGGCCACGCAGTTCGCGTTCGTCGCCGGTGTTGCGCGGTGCCGCAGTGGCACCCCATTCATTGCCCTCCCACTCGCCCGGCGGCAGCGGATGCAGCGGGCCCGGGGTGGATTCGGTATCGGTATGGCGGTTGCGCACCAGGCCGGCCGCCTGCTGCACGGCCTGCGGATCGACCACGGCCAGGCGGCCCCAGGCGAACGCCTGCTGGTTCATCGCCACGGCGGCGCCGTTGAGTTCGATGGCGCGCATCAGTGACTCGAACGACAGCGGCACCAGGCCCTGCTGCCAGGCGTAGCCGAGGATGAACAGGTTGGCGGCAATGGCATCGCCCAGCAGCGCGGTGGCCAGCTGGGTGGCATCGAGCAGCAACGGCTCCTGGCCGCCCAGTGCCACGCGCACGCCGGCGATGATATCGGCGGCGGGGAACTGCATGTCCGGGCGAGTGGTGAAGGTGCCTGGCATCGCTTCGTAAGTGTTCAGCACCACCTGCGAACGGCCGGCACGGACCTTCGACAGCGCCCAGTAATCGTTGACCACCACCATGTCGCAGCCCAGCACCAGGTCGGCCTCGCCAGCGGCGATACGCACGGCATGGATGTCTTCAGGGCGACGGGCAATGCGGATGTGCGTGGTCACCGCGCCGCCCTTCTGCGCCAGGCCGGTCTGGTCGAGCACGGTTGCACCCTTGCCTTCCAGGTGGCCGGCCATGCCCAGCAGCGCACCGATGGTCACCACGCCGGTACCACCGACGCCGGTGATCAGGATGTTCCAGGGCCGTTCCAGGCTGTCGCGGAGGGTCGGCGCCGGCAGGTTGTCCAGCAGCGTGGACGCATCGCGCTTGCTGCCCTTGCGCGGCTGGCCACCGTGCACGGTGACGAAGCTGGGGCAGAAGCCGTTCACGCAGGAATAGTCCTTGTTGCAGTTGGACTGGTCGATCTCGCGCTTGCGCCCGAACTCGGTTTCCTTCGGCAGCACCGACACGCAGAAGCTCTTCTTGCCGCAGTCACCGCAGCCTTCGCAGACCAGCGAGTTGATCATCACCCGCTTCTGCGGGTCTTCCAGCTTGCCGCGCTTGCGGCGGCGACGCTTCTCGGTCGCGCAGGTCTGTTCGTAGATCAGGATCGAAACACCCTTCACTTCGCGCAGGCGCTTCTGCACTTCGTCCAGTTCGCTGCGGTCATGGAACTCGACGTCGCTGGGGAAGTGCTCGCGCTGGCCGGTCCACCTGCCGATGTTGTCCGACAGCACCACGATGGTGTGGATGCCTTCGGCGCGCATCTGCTTTGCAATGTCCGGCACGCTCAGCGGACCGTCCACCGGCTGGCCGCCGGTCATCGCCACCGCATCGTTGTAGAGGATCTTGTAGGTGATGTTGACGCCGGCGGCGACCGCCTGGCGGATCGCCAGCGAGCCGCTGTGGAAGTAGGTGCCGTCGCCGAGGTTCTGGAACACGTGCGGGGTATCGGTGAACGGCGCCTGCCCGGCCCAGGTCACGCCTTCGCCGCCCATGTGGGTGAAGGTGTCGGTGCTGCGGTCCATCCAGGTCACCATGTAATGGCAACCGATGCCGGCCAGCGCACGCGAGCCTTCCGGCACGTTGGTGGAGGTGTTGTGCGGGCAGCCCGAGCAGTAATGCGGTACGCGCGGGAAGCTGGCGCGCGGCAACGCAAGCTCGGCTTCCTTCTCCTGCATCCACTGCAGCCGCTGCTCGATCGATGCGTTGTTGAAGAACTTCTGGATGCGGCGGCCGATCACGCCGGCGATGGTGGCCGGGGTCAGCTCGCCGGTGGACGGCAGGATCCATTCGCCGCTCTCGTCGTACTTGCCGACGATGGACGGGCGCTGGCCCCAGCTGGCCGGCCAGTTGAAGAACTGTTCCTTCATCTGGCGCTCGATGAAGGCACGCTTCTCCTCCACCACGATGATGTCTTCCAGGCCCTGCGCGAAGCGGGCGATGCCCTGCGGCTCCAGCGGCCAGGTCATGCCGACCTTGTACACGCGGATGCCGATGTCGGCGCAGGCGGCTTCGTCCAGGCCCAGGTATTCCAGCGCCTGCAGCACGTCCAGGTAGCTCTTGCCGGTGGTGACGATGCCCAGCCGCGCGCGCGGCGCGTCCATCACCACCTTGTCGATGCCGTTGGCGCGGGCGAACGCCTGTGCGGCCTTCACCGCATAGCGGTGCAGGCGCATTTCCTGGTCCAGCGGCGGGTCCGGCCAGCGGATGTTGAGCCCGCCGGTCGGCATCTCGAAGTCTTCCGGCAGCACGATGCGGCGCGCCATCGGGTCGACCTCGACCGAGGCCGACGATTCGACTGTCTCGGCGATCGTCTTGAAGCCGACCCAGCGCCCGGTATAGCGGCTCATCGCCCACCCCAGCAGGCCCATGTCGAGGATGTCCTGCACACCGGCCGGATTCAGTACCGGCATCATCGCGCTGACGAACTCGTCCTCGCTGCCATGCGGCAGGGTTGAACTGCGGCAGGCATGGTCATCGGCGGCCAGTGCCAGCACGCCGCCGTAGCGCGAGGTGCCGGCGGCATTGGCGTGCTTGAACACGTCGCCGCAGCGGTCCACGCCCGGGCCCTTGCCGTACCACATGCCGAACACGCCCTGCACGTTGGCGCCGGGGAACAGGTTGGTCTGCTGGGTGCCCCACACCATGGTGGCGCCCAGGTCCTCGTTCAGGCCGGGGGTGAACTTCACCTTGGCCGCGTCGAGGTGTTTGCGTGCGCGCCACAGCTCCAGGTCGAAGCCGCCCAGCGGGCTGCCACGGTAGCCGCTGACGAAGCCGGCGCTGTCGATGCCTTCGTGCGCGTCGCGCAGCCGCTGCATCAGCGGCAGCTTCACCAGCGCCTGCACGCCACTCAGATAGATCCGCCCCTCGTTGCGGGTGTACTTGTGGTCGAGCGTGTAGTCACGGTCGATCAGGTCGGTGGAGGAGGGCGACGTGAGTTGCGCGGTACTGGTCATGGCTGGCCCGGTCAGGATCGGCTGGCACCGGCCGCGTGCAGGCACGCGGCGGGAAAGGCGCGAATTGTAGCAGCGAGGCCCGGCCGCCCCGGCACTCGCGCCGGCGGCCATGCTGGGGTTAGGATCGGGGAGAGAGAGAGAGAGGGGGCTGCGGTTGCGGCCTGGGGAGAAGGGATGTCAGTTGCAGGAAAGATCCTGGGCAGCATGTTGCTGGTCTCGGGAACGGCCCCGGTGTGGGCCGCGCCGGCGGTGCCGGCACCACAGGAGTTCTACTTCGACAGCGATGCGGCCGCAGTGCCCATGATCGTGGTCCAGTCCGACGGGGATGAGCTGGTTGCGCAGCTGCTCAAGCAGCGCGAGCGCGGCCGGCGGACCGTGGAGGCCACCGTGCAGCTGGCGTCGGTGGCCATTGCCCAGGGCCGTACCGAACTGGGTGAACAGCTGTATCGCGAAGCGCTGAAGGATGCGCCGGTGCAGGGCAGCCTGGGCCGTGGCGTGCGCTGGAACTACGGCTGGGACCTGCTGCGTCAGGGCCAGCCCGAAGCCGCCCTGGAGCAATGGCAGGCCGCTGCCGGTGGTTCGCTGAGCAAGCCGGGCTGGTTGCCACCGACCTATGCGCTGGCGCTGTGGCGGGCCGGGCGGAAGCAGGAGGCGGTGCAGTGGTATGCCGCCGCAGTGCGTACCGAGCCGACGCAATGGAGCGACAGCAGCCGCTATGCGCAGTTGTTGCCGTTGTGGCGAGACGACGAGCGTGCCTCGCTGGCGGAAGTGCAGCAGGCGTGGGCGGCCGCGCCGCCGGCCTGGCCCTGAGGGTAGGGGGCGGCCGGGTTGCACCCGGCACCCGCAGAAGCAACAGCCGAAGCAACAGCAACAGCGGGCAATCCGCGGGATGGCGGGGTGGTGTGGGTTGGCAGGACACGCCGTAAACCCCGCTCCGCGGCCCGGCCCAGCCGCTGGAGGCCGGGCGTTCGGGCGCTTGCGAAGCAGTGCTTCGCAAGCAAAGCGCCCTCACCCATGGGAGCTCGATGGCGCCTTGCTGGTGTGCGCAGTCCTGCGCACACGGCAAGACCGGGGTTGGGCGTCCTGACCAACCCGCCCGAGGCATGCCTCGGGCCCATGGCGCCAACGGTCCTGCCAACCCACACCGCCCCACCTCTGACGGTTCGACGCTGCTGTTGGTAGGTGTCGACCTTGGGCGACACGGTAGATCCACGCCATGCGTGGATGAATCTGCATCGGAATCGAGTATTCGATATCTGATCGAAAGGCAGCCGAGCGTGGGCTCGGCTCGCCAAAAAGCAGCCAACCAAGCGCTTCTGCTTTTCTTTTTTCTTTTCCGTGGCGGACGCACTCGGAGATTGTCAGAGGCCGGGCGGGGTGGGTTCGCGGGGGTCACTTCAGGACGGGTTTACGGCGTCCCCCGCGAATCCACCCCGCCCGGCCAAGCGCGGCTTTTGATGTTCACAGCCAACCAGCCGCCACGAGGGGCTGCGCCGTTCGCGGGAACCTCAATCGTCCGCGGAAACCGTCCGCCCCGACGCCCATGCCCGCAGTGCCTCTACCTGCTCGGCCATCAGCACCGACAGCGGCCGCGTCGTGCGGATCTCATTCATCAGCAGCTCGGTGTCCAGCGGCCGGCCTTCGGCGTGCGCTGCGTACAGTCCGGCCACGATCGCCTGCTCGATCTCCGCGCCGGAGAAACCATTCGCCGCGGCCGCCAGCGCCGGCAGCGCGAAGTCGTCGCCATTGAGCTGGCGTCGCCCCAGGTGCAGCCGCAGCAGTTCCACGCGCACTTCGGGGGTGGGCAGGTCGACGAAGAAGATCTCGTCGAAACGGCCCTTGCGCAGCAGCTCGGCCGGCAGTTCGTGCACCTGGTTGGCGGTGGCGACGATGAAGACCGGCGCCTTGCGTTCGGTCATCCAGGTCAGCAGGTAGCCGAGCACGCGGCGCGATACGCCACCGTCCTCGCCACCACTGGCCAGGCCTTTCTCGATCTCATCCATCCACAACACGCAGGGCGCCAGCTGCTCGGCCGAGGCCAGCGCCTGGCGCAGGTTGGCCTCGGTCTCGCCGTGGTACTTGTTGTACAGCGCACCCACGTCCAGGCGCAGCAGCGGTACACCGAAGCCGGCGGCGGTGGCCTTGGCCAGCATCGATTTGCCGCAGCCCTGCACGCCCAGCAGCAGCATGCCGCGCGGCGGGTCCAGGCCGGCCGGTGCCGAGCCGGCGATGAAGGCCACCCGGCGCTGGCTGATCCAGCGCTTGAGCCGGTTGGCGCCGGCCACGTCGCCGAAGCGTGCGCTGTCGTGCTCGAAGAACAGGTGGCCGCTGCGGTTGAGCAGCTCGAACTTCAGCCGTGCCAGCTGCGGCAGGTCGTCGTCGCGCAGCGCGCCATCGGCGTAGATCAGCTGGCGGGCGATGCGGCGGGCATCGACCAGGCTCAGGCCCTGCAGGTTCTTCAGGATCTTCTTCACCGCCTCGCTGTCGACCTCGACACGGCGGCCGCCGTGTTCGCGCGCATAGGCGTCGGCCTCCTCGCGCAGCATCTTCAGCAGGGCGTTGGCATCGGGCAGGCGCGGGTTGAAGCGCACCGCCAGTGCTTCCAGCTCGGCCGGCAGCTCGACCTTGGCGCCGATCAGCACCAGCACGTGCGGCTCGCTGTGGCGGCGCTGGATCAGGTCGCGCAGTGCGCGCTGGTGGCTGGCATAGCCCAGGTAGGGGTGGAAATCGAGCAGCAGGTAGACACCGCGCTGATCAGCCTGGCGGATCATCTGCAGCGCGGCGCTGGCATCGGGCGGGCCGACCGGCGGATCCTCGCGGTCCAGGTCGATGCGGCGCAGGCCCTCGGTGATGGACCAGCGGTGCAGGGCCCGCCACACGTGCATCAGCGTCTGCCGGAACAGTTCAACGATGCGCCCCTCGTCCTGGGTCTCGATCACGATCAGGGGGATATTGGCGCGGATCAGTGCGCTCAGGTCCTGCAGTTCGCTCATGCCGGTTCGATCCTTCGGGGGCGCCACGATAGCAAAGGCGATGGCCACGGGTTCAGCACGGCGCTACCTCCCGTCACCACCGCCGGTGTACGCTCGGGGCACGTACCCGGAAGCGAGGCTGGCATGAAGACGATCCTGGTGGCCGGTTCCAAGGGCGGGGTGGGCAAGACCACCGTCGCCACCCACCTGGCCGCGTACGCGGCATTGCAGGGCAAGGCCACGGTGATCGCCGATGCCGACC
This sequence comes from Stenotrophomonas sp. BR163, assembly GCF_047520985.2. Taxonomy (NCBI): domain Bacteria; kingdom Pseudomonadati; phylum Pseudomonadota; class Gammaproteobacteria; order Lysobacterales; family Lysobacteraceae; genus Stenotrophomonas; species Stenotrophomonas sp. BR163. The sequence continues at coordinate 23,828 of NZ_JAXBRE020000038.1, read as the reverse complement.
CGCAGGGCTCCAGCACCCGCTGGGCACAACGGCGTGCCGGGCTGGAAAGCGCGGTGCTCCCCATCGATGTGTATCGGAAGAAGCAGTGGGCGCAGAAGCTGCCCGACGGTACCGATACCGTCATCATCGATGCACCCGCCGGCGCGCTGGCCGACGATATCCCCCATTTCCTGGACGCGGCCGACGCCGTGGTGGTGCCGGTGCTGCCCTCGGCGCTGGATATCGAAGCCATCGTCGGCTTCCTCAACAGCCTGGCCCAGAACCCGCGCGTGCACAGCCGCAAGCTGCCGGTAGGGCTGGTCCTCAACCGCACCAAACCCTGGACCCAGACCTCGCAGCAGGCATTGCAGATGCTGGCCGAATGGCCGTACCCGGTGGTCGCGCAGCTGCGTGACAGCCAGAGCTACGTGGTCATGACCGGCCTGGGCCGCAGCCTGTTCGACTATCGCTCCGCCCAGGTGCGCGAACACCAGGCCGACTGGGAACCGCTGCTGTCCTGGCTCAAGCTTTGATGCCTGCCTCACTTCTCCTGCTGCATCCTCTTCTCCATGGAAACCCGCGATGCGTGAACTGATCCTGCTGCGCCATGCCCATGCCGAACCCGCCGTTTCCGGCCAGGCCGACCTCGACCGGCCGCTGTCGCCGGTAGGGCTGGCCGAAGCTGAAGCCGCCGGCAAGTGGTTGAAGGAAAACAAGCTGCTGCCGGACTGCGTGCTGTGCTCGCCGTCGCGACGTACCCGTGAGACCCTGGAAGCGGTGATGACGGCCATCGGCTATGTCGAGAAGCGCCTGGAAGACCGGATCTACGAAGCCACCCCGGGCACCCTGGCGGCGCTGGTGGACGAGCGTCGCGACCTGGACCGGGTGCTGATCGTGGGCCACAACCCGGGCCTGGAGCAGCTGGTGGCCCTGATGACCGACGGCACCAGCAGCGACTACCGCGGCATGCCGCCGGGCGGCGTGGCCGTCCTCGGCTTCCCGCGCGAGGTCTCGATCGAGCCGGGCGTGGCCAGCCTGAACGCGTTCTGGTGGCCGTGATCCGATGAGCCAGGCGCGGCGCAGCCGCTTCCTGCTGCCCGCGTTGCTGGCGCTTGGCCCGGCCTGGGCCGCTGTGCCCCCACCAACGCCGTTGCCGCCGGTGTCCGCCGAAGCACCGCGGGTAATGCGCCTGGATACCCAGCGCTCGCGGATCGGTTTCGAGGTGCGGACCCGTTTCGGCCAGCGCATCGAAGGCGTATTCCCGCACTTCGAGGGGCGCATCGAAATCCTGTCCGACGGGCGCCACCAGGTGCACCTGAAGATGTTCACCCGTTCGGTGGAGATCCCTGGCAAGGCGCGCTACACCGGCTGGATGCGCGGCGAAGAGTTCTTCGATGCAGGGCGCCATCCGGTGGTCGAGTTCGACTCGCTGCCATACTGGCCGGAGACGGTGGAACAGGGTGGCGACATCAACGGCCGGCTGACCCTGCGCGGCGTCAGCCATCCCGAGTCGCTGCGGGTCGAGAAGGCGGAGTGCGCCCGACCCGGCTATGATTGCGATGTCGTCAGCCGCGGTACCGTGCAGCGAGGCCGGTATGGAATGGACAGCTGGCAGCTAGCCCTGAGTGACCGAGTGACCTTCGTATTACGTGCGCGCCTGAGCGAGGCGCCGAAACCGTGAACCTCCTGCTGCGTTTACTGGCGCTGGCAACGGTGTTGCTGGGCAGCGGTTGTGCATCGCTTTCGCATGCCCAGCGCGATCGTGCCGAGGCGATCGCCGTGCAGGCGCGCTCGACCGTGGTCGGCTGCCAGCGTGCCGACCGCTGCGCGCAGGACTCACCGCTGCGTGCGCTGGCCGGTCGGGCGTTCACCGAATCCACCCCCGAGCAGCCGCGCCACTACGCCACCCTGCTCGACGAGGGCGAAGGTGCGCTGGTGGCGCGCCTGAACCTGCTGCGCAGCGCTACCCGCAGCATCGACCTGCAGACCTACATCTTCGACAAGGACGACAGCGCCCGGCTGGTCATCGACGAGCTGCTGGCTGCATCGCGGCGCGGGGTGAAGGTGCGCGTGCTGATCGACCAGCTCTCGGCGATCTCCGACCTGCAGATCCTCGGCGCGCTGTCCGGCGCGCACCAGAACTTCCAGCTGCGGGTCTACAACCCGACCTTCGGCAAGGCCCGGCTGAACTACTTCGACTATGCCGGCAGCGTGCTGTGCTGCTTCCGCCGCTTCAACCAGCGCATGCACAACAAGCTGCTGGTGATCGACGATGCGATCGGCGTGGTCGGTGGCCGCAACTACCAGGACGACTATTACGACTGGGACCGCGAGTACAACTTCCGCGACCGCGACGTGCTGATCGCCGGCCCGGAGGCGCGGGCCATGGCCGCCAACTTCGATGCCTTCTGGCATGCCAGGCGCAGCGTGCCGGCCGAGCGCCTGAACGATGTCGGCCGCACCCTGCTGCGCGAGGGCGTGCCGACCCTGCCGCCGGCCAGCTTCCGCCGCCCCGAGCGGGTGCAGCGGGTCAGTGCCGAAGCCAATGACATGGACTTCGTCAGCCGTTCCTTCGTCGATACCGCCTTGCCGGTGGCCTCGGTGCGCTATGTCGCCGACCTGCCACGCAAGCACCGGCGCGAGAAGGCCGATGCGCCACTGGCGGGCCAGCACGTGACCGAGCCGCAGCTGGATGCGCTGATCGCCGGCGCGCAGGAGGAAGTGATCCTGCAGACGCCGTACCTGGTGTTGTCCAAGCCGGCGCAGAAGCTGTTCCGCGAGCTGCGCAAGCGCCCGCAGCCGCCGCGGGTGGTGGTGTCCAGCAACAGCCTGGCGGCCACCGACAACCCGATCGTGTATGCGCTGTCGTACAAGTACAAGCGGCGCAACATGCGCGAACTGGGCTTCAACATCTTCGAGTACAAGCCGTTCCCGCTGGATGCACCGGTCGACTACCGCAACCTGCTGCCTGATCCGATCGCCGCGCCCGGGGGTGACGACGACGGCGGGCGCAATCCGCTGATCGGCGGCAGCGCCGCGGGCAGCAATGCCGGCGACAGCCGCGATCGCGATGAGCACCCGGCACCCACCGGCAAGCAGCTGGCGGTGAACCCGCGCACCGGCAGTGCCTACCAGAACGCGCGCGAGCGCCGCCGCGCGGCCGGCAGCGAGGTCGAGACCCGCCTGCTGCGCACCGAGACCCGGCCCTCCTTCCTGGGCAGCAAGGCGGTCAACAAGCCGTTGCCGGTCACCCGCAAGGGCGCGCGCATGGGCCTGCATGCCAAGTCGCTGGTGGTCGACCGCCGCATCGGCGTGGTCGGCACCCACAACTTCGATCCGCGCAGCGAGAACTACAACACCGAAGGTGCGGTGATCATCGATGACCCGGCCTTCGCCGAGCAGCTGGCCGAGAGCATCCTGCGCGATATCCACCCGCAGAACTCGTGGACGGTGGCGCCGCGGGCCAAGCCGCCGGTGCTGTCCGGGCTCAACTACAGCGTCGGCAAGGCCTCCGAGGCACTGCCGATCCTCGACTTCTGGCCGTGGCGCTATGCCACCGACTACGAGTTCAAGCCCGGCCCGGACTGCCCGCGGCCGCTGCCCCGGCAGGACCCGGACTTCCACCGCTGCTATGTCGCCGTGGGCGATTTCCCCGAGGTCAATGTCGGCCCGAAATGGCTGCTGGTCCGCATGCTCACTGCATTCGGCGCCGGCCTCGTTCCCATCCTCTGAAGGTGCCCGCATGACCCTGGTGTTCCGCGAAGCCGTTTCCCTCGAGCAGCTCAACACGCTCAGCCGCAACACCGCGATCGAGTCGCTGGGCATCGTCTTCAGCGCGGCCGGCGACGATTGGCTGCAGGCCACCATGCCGGTGGACGAGCGCACCCGCCAGCCCTACGGCATCCTGCATGGCGGCGCGTCGGTGGTGCTGGCCGAGACCCTGGGCAGCAGCGCCGGCAACCTGTGCGTGGATACGGCCAAACAGATCTGCGTAGGGCTGGAGATCAACGCCAACCATGTACGCGCCGTTCGCTCGGGCACCGTGACCGGCACCGCACGTGCACTGCACGTCGGCCGCAGCACCCAGCTGTGGGAGATCCGCATCGAGGACGAGCAGGGCCGCCTGGTGTGCATCTCGCGGCTGACCCTGGCGGTGGTGGCGGCCGGCCACGGCTGAGCCCCGGACGGCCGGTGACGGCAGCGGAACCCAGCGTTCCCCGCCGATTGCCCCGGTCGATGGGTGTTATGGCCTAAATCGGCTGGCAGCGATGACGGCCCTCCGGTATCGTGCGCGGATGACTTCCCCCACTCCGGCCCCCCGCGGCGGCGTGGCGCGTGTGTGCCGTTACCTGTACCGCGTACCGCTGCTGTTGGTCCACATCGTTGTGTTCCTGCCGCTCATCCTGATCGGCATGCTTCGGCCGTGGGGCGAACTGCGCGTGGGCGAGGCGACCCTGGGGGCCAAAGTGGTCAACTGGTGGCAGGGCGGGCTGATGTGGATCTTCGGCTTCCGCCTGGTGCAGATCGGTACGCCGTTGCCCGGCGCCGTGCTGTTCGTCGCCAACCACGTCAGCTGGGTCGACATCTGCATCCTGCACAGCCAGCGCATGATGGGCTTCGTCGCCAAGCGCGAGATCGCCAGCTGGCCGTTGGTCGGTTGGCTGGCCGCGCGTGGCCAGACCATCTTCCACCAGCGCGGCAACACCGAATCGCTCGGTGGCGTGATGCAGGTGATGGCCGATCGCCTGCGCGAAGGCAAGGCGGTGGGCGTGTTCCCGGAAGGGCGCACCCGCGGCGGCCACGAAGTAGGCCCGTTCCATGCCCGCATCTTCCAGGCCGCGGTTGAAACCGGCGTGCCGGTGCAGCCGGTGGCACTGGTGTACGGGCTCAAGGGCGATGCGCAGACCATTGTCGCGTTCGGCCCCGGTGAGAGTTTCTTCGCTAATTTCCTGCGCCTGCTCGGTGAGCCGGCGCGGCGTGCAGAAGTGCACTTCCTGGCACCGATCGGTGCGCAGGACCTGGAAGGCCGTCGGCGCATCGCGGAGACGTCGCGCGCGCGCATCGTGGCGGCCATGAGCTCCGAGTGAGGGTGCGGTGGCCCTGATCCCGCCACCCGTCCTGGACGCCGGCACGCCGACGCTGCACGCGGCTGACTACCAGCCCCCGCGCTGGCTGCGCAATCCGCATCTGCAGTCGATGCTCAGCTCCAGCCGCATGCGCCTGCAGCGCGGCCTGCTGCTGCTGGCCGCGACCGGTGCGATCAGCGAAGAACTGATCCTCGACGGCGGTGATGGCGTGCGCCTGCAGGGCTGGCACAGCCACATCGAAGGCCGCGAACCCAAGGGCATGGCCCTGCTGCTGCACGGCTGGGAAGGCAGCGCCGAATCCAGCTACATGCGCATGGCGGCCGCGCGCATGCTCGAACAGGGCTTCGACGTGGTGCGGCTGAATTTCCGCGACCACGGCAATACCCATCATCTCAACCCCGGCATCTTCCACTCCAACCTGATCGACGAAGTGGTGCATGCCGCGGGCGATATCGCCCAGCGCTGGCCGCAGTTGCCGCTGGTGGCCGCCGGTTACTCGCTGGGCGGCAATTTCGTGCTGCGCCTGGCCCAGCGCGCGCCAGCGGCCGGCGTGCCGCTGCTGCGCGTGGCCTCGGTATGCCCGGTGCTGGACCCGGCGCTGACCATGGAGAGCATCGAGAACGGCCCGGCAATGTACGACTGGTACTTCCGCCGCAAGTGGGCCGGTTCGCTGCGGCGCAAGCGCGACCTGTTCCCCGAACTGAGCGACTGCGACGACCGCGTACTGAAACTGGACATCCGCGCGCTGACTGCCTGGCTGGTCGAGCGCCACACCAGTTTCGGTTCGTTGCAGGCCTATTTCGATGGCTACTCGATTGCCGGCGATCGGCTGTCCACGTTGCAGGTGCCGGCCGACATCCTGATGGCGCAGGACGACCCGGTGATCCCCTACGCGACCTTCAGCGACTGGCAGCTGCCGCACCAGGCGCATCTGGAAACCGCCAGCTGGGGCGGACACTGTGGCTTCCTGGAAAACTGGCGCGGTGATGGCTTCTCCGAGCGCTGGGTGGCGCAGCGCCTGCAGCGCGTGCTGCAAGGCTGAACCGGCACGGGCGCGCAGGCCGCTACAATGCGGGTTTGCCCTTGAACCGGACCGCCATGCAAGACCAGATCATCCAAGCGTTGCGCCAGAACGAGGCCGACCAGGCCGTGCAGCTGGCCCAGGCGTGGACCCGTGATGAACCCGGCCAGGCCGAGGCCCACCGCTGGCTGGCGCTTGCGCTGCAGCAGCAGGGCAAGGCCGAGGACGCGATGGAGGCCCTGCAGCAGGCGCTGCAGCTGGCCCCGGACAACGCCCAGCTGCACCTGCAGCACGCTGGCCTGCTGCTGGCCCTGCGCCAGTTCGACGGCGCCGGCGAAGCACTGACGCGCACCACCGGGCTGGACCCGAACGCATTCGCCGCGTACCTGATGCAGGCCCACCTGGCGATCGGTCGCAATGATTTCGATGAAGCGCAGCGCCTGTCCACGCTGGCCTCGCGTGTCGAACCAGACCACCCGGAGCTGCTGACCATCGATGGCATGATCGCGCTGCGCCGCGATGATGCCGATCGCGCGCTGACGCTGCTGTCGGCCGCCAACCAGGCCCTGCCCAACGACATCCGCGTGCTTTACGCACTGGGCTTCGCCTACCTGGGCAAGAACATGCTGGCCTTCGCCGAGCAGGCGTTCCGCCGCGTGCTCGAACTGAACCCGACCATCGCCTCGTTGCATGGCCTGGTGGTGCAGCTGGCCATGCGCCAGGGCAACCTGGAAGCTGCGGCAGAAGCGATGCAGATCGCGCTGCAGCAGGAAGGCCTGGATACGCCTTCGATGCGCCGCCTGGCTGGTGAACTGGCACTGCGCAGCGGCCAGCCGCTGCAGGCGCTGGAACACCTGCTGCCGTTGCTGGAATCGCTGCCTGATGACCGCGACGTGCTGCAGCTGCTGCTGATGTCCTGGCAGCGCCTGGGTCGCGAAGACGAGGCCCGCGCACGCCTGGATGCCGCCCTGGAGCAGCACCCGCAGCTGCACGACCTGTGGCTGGCACGCCTGGCGGTGGAGGAGGTCGGCAGTGCCACCGCCGCCGCCACGGTCGAGCGCTGGATGGACGCGATGCCGGGCCACCTGCCGGCGCTGGAAGCGCGCCTGCGGCTGCACGACATGGTGGGCGAACACGCGCAGGCCGAAGCGATCGCCGAGCGTATCGTCAGCCTCGAACCGGGCCGTGTCAGTGGCGAAACCCGCCTGGTCGAAGGCCTGCTGCAGCGCGATCCGGCCGCTGCCGTCGCCCGCGTGCAGGCGCTGATCGGCATGGCGCCGGAAGGCCACCGTGCCGACCTGCGCACCTGGTTGGGCGAGATCCAGGATCGCGCCGGGCAGCACGAAGACGCGCTGCAGACCTGGCTGGCCCTGCAGGCCGACCAGGCCCCACAGCGCCTGCCGCTGCCGCCGCAGGCCAAGGCACCGCCGAGCTGGCCGGACAAAGGCGAGATCGACGGTGATGCCACTTCCGCGCCGATCTTCCTGTGGGGTGCGCCGGGGTCGGGCGTGGAGCGCGTGGCGACCGGCCTGGCTGCGGCCAGCCCGGTGCTGCGCAGCGACCGCTATACCTCCAACGCACCCGACGACGCGTTCCAGAACTACCACACGCTGCAGGACCTCGCTTCGGGCGTGCTGACGCCGGAGCGGCTGGTGCAGCGCTGGCGCGAACAGCTGCCGTCGCGCGGCGTGCAGGACGACGCGATCATCGACTGGCTGCTGTGGTGGGACAACGCGCTGCTGTGGGCGCTGCGCCCGCAGTTGCCGCAGGGCCGCCTGCTGGTGGTGCTGCGCGATCCGCGCGACATGCTGCTGGACTGGGTGGCCTACGGTGCCGCCGCACCGCTGGCAATGACCTCGCTGGCCGAAGCCAGCGAATGGCTGGCGCGCGCGTTGGCCCAGGTCGCCGCCCTGCACGAGGACGATCTGTACCCGCAGGTGCTGCTGCGCATCGACCAGATCGGCAACGATCCGCAGGCGATGGCCGAACTGCTGGGCCGACTGTTCGAGCGGCCGATGCCGCCGGCCGCGCAGCTGGGCGCGCCGCGTTTCCCGCCGGGCCACTGGCGCAACTACCGCGACGTGATGAGCGCCGCCTTCGCCAAGCTCACCCCGATCGCGGTGCGCCTGGGTTACCCGGAAGAGTGAGGACACGCCGATGCAACTGAGCAGCCACAGCCTGACCAACGGTGCACCGATCGACCGCGAATTCGCCGCAGGCGATGCCGCGGGCTTCGCACCGGACCGCAATCCGCACCTGGCCTGGAGCGATGTGCCGGAGGGCACCCGTTCGTTCCTGCTGGTATGCGTCGATCCGGACGTGCCGACCGTGCCGGAGACGGTCGGCCGCACCGACATGAGCGTGCCACGCGACCAGCCCCGCTGTGATTTCGTGCACTGGGTGATGGCCGATATTCCGGCTTCGGTGCGCGAGATTGCCGCAGGCAGCTGCAGCGACGGCTTCGTGGTGAAGGGCAAGACCACGCCGGCCGGGCCGGCCGGCAGCCGCCAGGGCCTGAACGACTTCACCGGCTGGTTCGCCGGCAACCCGGACATGGCCGGTGACTACCTGGGCTACGACGGCCCCTATCCGCCGTTCAATGACGAGCGCGTGCACCGCTACTTCTTCCGCGTGTTCGCGCTGGACGTGGCATCGCTGCAGCTGCCGGCACGCTTCACCGCCGCCGACGCGTACCGGGCCATGCACGGCCACGTGCTGGCCGAAGCGGCACTGCACGGCACCTACACGTTGAATCCGGCGCTGGGTTGAGGATGCATAACGGGTCGTGCCGGCCGCTGGCCGGCCACGTCCGTGTGTTGCTGCATTCGCCCGTGGCAGCCGGCCAGCGGCCGGCTCTACCGCTGACGAAGACGGGCGACCCTGCGGCCGCCCTTTTCATTCGTCCGTACCGGCAACCGGCGCGAACACCAGCACATCGCCGTGCGCATTGCGCAGCAGCAGGCGGCCACGCTCATCCAGCGCAAGCGTCATCTCTGCGCGTGCATTCACCAGCGTGCCGGCGACACGTTCCTGTTCGGCCACCTCGGCCCGCATGCAAGCGGCTGTGGTGATGATGCCGCCCTCAAGAACCAGCCGGTCACCTTGCAGGTGATAGGTGCTGCTTGACTGGTTGCACAGGTTCAACTCGCTCATGTAGCCGGGTTGGAAGCGCAGCGTGTAGGGCGGTCGACCGCGCACGAACAACGCATCAATGCGCCGGCCCTGCGCGTCGGTGGCGCGCGCGAGTTGCCACGGATGTGCCTCGAGCTGCCCGGTGGTGGGCGTGCTGGCAGCGGCCACATCCGTAGACATGGCCAGCAGCGCGGCAATGATGAGGGCGGGGACGTGCTTCATGCCGATCTCCCTGATGCATGCGGGTAGTGCCGGCCGTTGGCCGGCAACATCCGTGTGTTGGCGGTGCTCCGCAAGGCAGCCGGCCAGCGGCCGGCTCTACAACGTCAACGAAGAAGGGCGGCCTTTCGGCCGCCCTTCAAGAGCCAGCCGACTAACAGTCGGCTCTACATCACTTCTCGATGGCCGACTCGACCACCATGTCCAGCACATACGCCTGCGACGGCGCATCGGCCGGCGGGTTCTTCACTTCGTAGCGCTTCACGCGCACCACGTTGCGCACGCCGTCTTCGTGGGTGTAGCCCTCGATGTTGCCGTAGAAGTTCTCGAACTTGCCCGGCTCACCCTGCTTCAGGCCCTTGTCGTCGAACTTCACTTCGCGCACCTGCAGGCACTGGTAGTCCGGAATCAGCGGGTGCGAGCACTTCTCGGTCTTCGCGGCCACTTCCAGGAACACGGTTTCGCCGGCGCCGCCGTAGCGGGTTTCAGCGGTCGGTTCCGGGTTGAACACCAGCACGTCGCCCTTGGCATTGGTCAGGGTCAGCTTGCCATCGGCATCCTGCTCGGCCTTCAGTTCGCCCTGCAGGCGGCTCGACACGGCTTCGTCCAGCGCCATCAGCGCCTTGTCGGTGCAGGCCATCATGGTCGAGGCCATCGCACTGACCGTCAGCTTGCCGTCGGCCAGGGTGTAGCCGCCGCCCATGCGGTTGCAGGTGTTGCTGACCGACAGGCGGCCATCAACGAAGTCCAGGGTGACCGGCTTGTCTTCGCGGGCGAACAGCGCGTCGATGCGCTTGCCGTCGGCGCCGGTGGCCTGCTGCAGCAGCCAGTGCTGGCTCTGCAGGCGCTGCGCATCCAGGTGCGCCAGCGTCTGCTGGTCCGCTGCCTTGGTCGCGGCCGGGGCCACGTCGTCGCCGCCATTGCCGGCCGGGGCCGGGGTCTGGCTGCAGGCGGCCATCAGGGCCAGCGGGAGGAGCAGGGTGAGCTTGCGGTTCATGGTGATTCTCCTTGGGGAACCGTGGGGGAAACGGGGTGGGGCCGGCCATGGGGTTACCGTGCCCCAGTGCTGTTCAGCTGCCGGAGGGCAACCACAGCAGCAGCGCTGCGCCCAGCGCGATGCGGTAGAGGGCGAAGGCGGTGAACCGGTGCGACTTGATGTAGCCCATCAGCCACTTCACTACGACGAAGCCGGTGACGGCCGCGGCAAGGAAGGCCACGCCCACCTCGGTCCAGTTCTCGCTGCCCAGTTGCCCGGCCTTGGCCAGTTCCAGGAAGGTGTAGGCGCTGGCGGCGAACATGGTGGGAATGCCGACCAGGAACACGAACTCGGCGGCAGCGGCGCGGCGGCTCAGGCCCAGCAGCATGGCCAGGAAGATCGCCGAGGCCGAGCGCGAGGTACCGGGGAACACGCCGGCCACGACCTGCGCCAGGCCGACGCCGATCGCCACGGTCCAGGTCACCTGGTCGCGGTCGGGCAGGCGCGCGGTGTAGGCCTCCACCAGCAGCATCCAGACGCCACCGATGATCAGTGCCCAGGCCACCGGGCTGACCGTCTCCGGCAGCGACCAGCCGGCCTTGCGCACCACCAGGCCGACCACGGCGGTGACCAGGAACGCAGCGCCCAGCTTGAACAGGTACTCACGGTTCTCGCGCTGGTTGAAGCCGGTGGCCAGCTGCAGCAGGCGCTGGCGGAACACCAGCACCACGGCCACGATCGCGCCAGCCTGGATGACGATGTTGAAGAAGTCCGAGCGGGCACCCAGCCAGTGCTGGGCGATGAGCAGGTGGCCGGTGCTGGAGATCGGCAGGAATTCGGTCAAGCCTTCGAGGATGCCCAGCAGCAGGGCGGAGAGCAGGTCGGACATGGACGGTGCGGGCACGCGCGGCGGAAGGAAGAAGGTCGAGAGGATAGACGATCCCTGCTGCACCAAACGGGTGCGTCTGATGGCGGGTGCACCGGTTTGGTGCGCACCGTTCTGCACCAGCGCGGGGCAGCCATATTGAAATCAACAACTTGCGGGTATCAAAAAGTTGGCACGGTCATTGCTGTACCTCAGCAGGCATTCATCCCCATCCGAGGTCGTACCGATGTCCGTGGAAAACGTTGAGAAGCTGATCAAGGACAACCAGATCGAGTTCGTCGATCTGCGTTTCGTGGACATGCGTGGCGTCGAGCAGCACGTCACCTTCCCGGTCAGCATCGTCGAACCGTCGCTGTTCGAAGAAGGCAAGATGTTCGACGGCAGCTCGATCGCCGGCTGGAAGGGCATCAACGAATCGGACATGGTGCTGCTGCCGGATCCGTCCAGCGCGTACGTCGATCCGTTCTACGCCGATCCGACCCTGGTGATCAGCTGTGACATCCTCGATCCGGCCACCATGCAGGCCTATGGCCGCTGCCCGCGCGGCATCGCCAAGCGTGCCGAGGCCTACCTGAAGTCCTCCGGCATCGCCGAAACCGCGTTTTTCGGCCCGGAGCCGGAGTTCTTCATCTTCGACTCGGTCCGTTTCGCCAACGAAATGGGCAACACCTTCTTCAAGGTCGACTCGGAAGAAGCGGCGTGGAACAGCGGCGCCAAGTATGACGGCGCCAACAGCGGCTACCGTCCGGGCGTGAAGGGCGGCTACTTCCCCGTCCCGCCGACCGACACCCTGCACGACCTGCGCGCGGAAATGTGCAAGACCCTGGAACAGGTCGGCATCGAAGTGGAAGTGCAGCACCACGAAGTGGCCACCGCCGGCCAGTGCGAGATCGGCACCAAGTTCAGCACCCTGGTGCAGAAGGCCGACGAGCTGCTGCGCATGAAGTACGTCATCAAGAACGTCGCGCACCGCAACGGCAAGACCGTTACCTTCATGCCCAAGCCGATCGTCGGCGACAACGGCAGCGGCATGCATGTGCACCAGTCGCTGTCCAAGGGCGGCACCAACCTGTTCTCCGGTGACGGCTACGGTGGCCTGAGCCAGCTGGCGCTGTGGTACATCGGCGGCATCTTCAAGCACGCCAAGGCCATCAATGCCTTCGCCAACTCGGGCACCAACAGCTACAAGCGCCTGGTGCCGGGCTTCGAGGCGCCGGTGATGCTGGCCTATTCGGCCCGCAACCGTTCGGCCTCGTGCCGCATTCCGTGGGTGTCCAACCCGAAGGCGCGCCGCATCGAAATGCGCTTCCCGGATCCGATCCAGTCCGGCTACCTGACCTTCACCGCGCTGATGATGGCCGGCCTGGACGGCATCAAGAACCAGATCGACCCGGGTGCACCGAGCGACAAGGACCTGTACGACCTGCCGCCGGAGGAAGAGAAGCTGATCCCGCAGGTCTGCTCCTCGCTGGACCAGGCGCTGGAAGCGCTGGACAAGGACCGCGAGTTCCTCAAGGCCGGCGGCGTGATGAGCGATGACTTCATCGACGGCTACATCGCGCTGAAGATGCAGGAAGTGACCAAGTTCCGCGCGGCCACCCACCCGCTGGAATACCAGCTGTACTACGCCAGCTGACCGGGCGCGATGGCGGTGGGTTCCCCCTCCCACCCGCCGCCATCGCTTCCGTTCTCGCGGCTGGGGAGCCGCGGTTGTAGGGGGTCAGATCCGTTTCGCGCCGCGAAAGGGCTCTGACTCCACCCCAGGGGCAAGAGAGAGACCGGATACGCGACCAGGGCCGCCCTCCCTCCCGCGTCGGTCGTGCAAGGAGAGAGGCACGGCCGTCCCGGCCCTGTACGTGTCCGGTGCAACAGCCACGGTCATCACCTGATGACCCGTGGTTGCCTGATGCCAACGCGCGCTGGCGCGCTGGCCCCATCCACCATCGGGACATGCGCATGAAACTGATCTCCGCCATCATCCGACCGTTCAAGCTCGACGAGGTCCGCGAGGCCCTGTCCGATGCAGGCGTGTCGGGCATCACCGTGACCGAAGTGAAAGGTTTCGGTCGCCAGAAGGGCCACACCGAGCTGTATCGCGGCGCCGAGTACGTCGTCGATTTCCTGCCCAAGATCAAGATCGAAACGGTGGTCACCGACGAGCGTGCCGACGCGGTGATCGAAGCGATCCAGTCGTCGGCAGGCACCGGCAAGATCGGTGACGGCAAGATCTTCGTCACCGCCGTTGAACAGGTCATCCGCATCCGCACCGGCGAAATCGGTGCCGACGCGCTGTAACCCCCTTCCGGAGATTCCCCCCATGAAGATGCGCCTTCTCACCGGGTGGCAAGCCCGGTTCCACCTGGTGTGCCTGCTGATGCTGCTCAGCGCGCTGGCCGCCGGTGCCTGGCCGGGCAGCGCCCACGCCCAGGCCCAGGTCTCGCCGTTGCCGAGCGAAAGCGTGGCGGTCGAGCCGTTGCACGATCCGGCCGCCAGCGCCGCTGCGCCGGCCGTGGCCGAAGCGGCCGCCGCGTATGATCGTGGAGACGTCGCCTGGATGCTTACCTCCACGTTGCTGGTGCTGCTGATGGTGGTGCCCGGTCTGGCCCTGTTCTACGGCGGACTGGTGCGTTCGAAGAATGTGCTGTCGGTGCTCAGCCAGATCCTGGTGGTGTTCTCGCTGGTGCTGCTGCTGTGGGTGGCCTACGGCTACAGCGCGGTGTTCAGCGCGGGCAATCCATTCTTCGGTTCGTTCACCGAGTTCGCCTTCCTCAAGGGCTTCACCCCGGATTCGGTGGGCAACACGCCGATCAAGGGCCTGCCGGATTACCTGTTCGTCGCCTTCCAGTCGACCTTCGCCGGCATCACCACCGCGCTGATCGTCGGTGCCTTCGCCGAGCGCATCAAGTTCCGCGCGGTACTGCTGTTCTCGGCACTGTGGTTCACCCTCAGCTACATCCCGATGGCACACATCGTCTGGGGCGGCGGCTACCTGGGTGAACTGGGCGCGATCGACTTCGCCGGCGGCACCGTGGTGCACATCAATGCGGGCGTGGCCGGCCTGGTCGGCGCGTGGTTCGTCGGCAAGCGCCTGGGCTACGGCCAGACCGCGCTGAAGCCGCACAACGTACCGTTTACCTACATCGGCGCGATGCTGCTGTGGGTGGGCTGGTTCGGCTTCAATGCCGGTTCCGCCGCCGCCGCCGATACCGTGGCCTCGCTGGCCTTCCTCAACACCGTGCTGGCCACCGCTGCTGCCGTGCTTGGCTGGACCCTGGTGGAGGCGATCGGCAAGGGCAAGCCGTCGGCGCTGGGTGCGGCCTCGGGTGCGGTGGCCGGGCTGGTCGGCATCACCCCGGCCTGTGGCACCGTCGGGCCGCTTGGCGCGATCGTGATCGGCTTTGTCGCCGGCGTGGTCTGCGTGTGGGGCGTGACCGGTCTCAAGCGCCTGCTGAAAGTGGACGACACGGCCGACGTGTTCGGTGTGCATGGTGTCGGCGGCATCGTCGGCGCGATCCTCACCGGCGTGTTCAGTGCACAGTCGCTGGGCGGCACCAAGGCCGATCTGGATATCGCCCACCAGGTGTGGGTGCAGGTGGTCAGCGTCGGCCTGACCGTACTGTGGTCGGCGGTGGTGACCGCGGTCATCCTGCTGGTGGTCAAGGTCGTGGTCGGCCTGCGCGTGACCGAAGAGGCCGAACGCACCGGCCTGGATGTGACTTCGCACGGCGAGTCTGCCTACGAGGCCTGAGGCATGACGGGCGGCCCTGCGGGGCCGCCTTTTGCGTTTGGTCGGTGCCAGGCTTGCCTGGCACTGCTCCTGCTCTGGTGGGTGCCGACCGTTGGTCGGCACGGCGGCATGCATCATCGCGCCTGATCGCGCACAATCGGGCCATGCCCCCGATCCGCACGTCCCTGATGCTCTCGGCCTGCCTGCTGGTGGCCGCCTGCGCCTCCACGCCGCAGGAAACCCGCAACCCGCTCGCGACCTGGGTGCCATCACCCAACCAGAATGCGCGCTCGCCGGTCATCATCGTCATCCATCACACCGAGCAGAAGTCGGTGCAGCAGAGCCTGCATACGCTGCGTACCGCCAACAGCGGTGGGCCGGTCAGTGCGCACTACCTGATCGGCGCCGATGGCCATCGTTACCAGCTGGTCGCCGATGAGCGCCGTGCCTGGCACGCCGGGGCCGGGCGCTGGGGCACCATCACCGATCTCAATTCGGCCTCGATCGGCATCGAACTCGACAACGACGGCCGCAGCCCGTTCAGTGCGGCACAGATCGAATCGCTGATCCTGCTGCTGCGTGATCTCACCACGCGCCTGAACATCCCGCCGCGCCAGGTGATCGGCCATGCCGACCTGGCGCCTACGCGCAAGCAGGATCCGAGCCGGTTCTTCCCGTGGCAGCAGCTGGCCGAGGCCGGGTTCGGCGTGTGGCCGCGCGCGGCCGATGGTGCCGCACCGGAAGGCTTCGATGGGTGGAATGCGCTGGCCCGCTTCGGTTATCCGCTGGACAACCGCGACGCCACCGTCGCCGCCTTCCACCGCCGCTTCCGTGGCCGCGACGACCTGCCGAAGACGCTGGATGCCGAGGACGCCCGCATCCTGCATTCGTTGCTGCTGCAGATGCCGTGACCCCGCGCATGAACGCTTGACCCCGCGCTGGGTTGCCGCCCAGCGGCCGGCACTCCACCATGGCGGCATGATCGATTCCGCTACCTTCTTCAAGCGCACGCACTGGACCCTGTTGGCAGCGGCGGTGCTCGCCGGTTGCGCCACCACCGCTCCCCGCACGGGCTCCGAAGCGCCCACGCCGACCTCGTCGCCGGCGGCCACCTACGCCAAGGTCGACTGGAAAGCCCTGCCAGCGGTCTCGGACAGCGATCTGCAGGCCGGCTTCGTTGCCTGGCGCAGCAGCTGCACCCGCCTGAAAAACGACGCTGCCTGGGCCAAACCCTGCGCCACTGCCGTTGCAGTATCAGACAAGGACCCGGCCGCGATCCGCCAGTTCCTGCAGAGCGACCTCGATGTCTACGCGCTGCGTGCCGGCGGCCACCAGGCCGACGGGTTGATTACCGGCTACTACGAGCCGATCTACCCCGGCAGCCTCACCCGCACCGACAAAGCGACGGTGCCGGTCTACGGCACGCCGGATGATCTGGTGGTGGTGCAACTGGACAGCCTCTACCCGGAACTGAAGGGCAAGCGCCTGCGCGGTCGCGTCGAAGGCAAGGTGCTCAAGCCCTATGACGACGCCGGCACCATCGCGGCCAAGGGCGCCAAGGCCCCGGTGCTGGCCTGGCTGACCGACCCGATGGACCTGCAGCTGCTGCAGATCCAGGGCTCCGGCCGCGTGCGCCTGGCCGATGGCACGCAGGTGCGGCTGGCCTATGCGGAACAGAACGGCCACCCGTACCGCGCCATCGGTCGCTGGCTGGTGGACCAGGGCCAGCTGAAGAAGGAAGACGTCACCATGGACGCGATCCGCAGCTGGGCCCGGGCCAATCCTGCGAGGGTGCCCGAGCTGCTGCGCAGCAATCCCAGCTACGTGTTCTTCGTGCGCACCCCGGACAGCCCGGAGGGCCCGCGCGGTTCACTGAACGTGCCGCTCACCGCGGGCTACAGCGTGGCGGTGGATCGCACCGTGGTGCCACTGGGCAGCCTGCTGTGGCTGTCCACCACGCGCCCGGACGGCAGTCCGGTGGTGCGCCCGGTGGCTGCGCAGGACACCGGCGGCGCCATCGCCGGCGAAGTGCGCGCCGACCTGTACTGGGGCAGCGGCGATGCCGCCGGCAAGCTGGCTGGCGACATGAAGCAGAAGGGCAACATCTGGATGCTGTGGCCGAAGGGCGTGCCCCTGCCCAACTGAACCGGCAAGGGTCGGATCCCTTCCAAAGGAAAGGGCTCTGACCCCGGATGCCTGATAATGGCGCCATTCCGTACTTTCCGGCCGCGCCTGCGGCCAGGGCTCCTGCAATGACCTACGCAAAGCACACCGCAAAATCCGGCGCGAAATCTGCCGCAAAGAAGTACTACAAGCACTGGGCCGAATCGGGCCTGGGCAAGGGCAACGTGCTGATGGAAGCGCGCGGCGAGAAGATCGTGCGGCAGGTGGAAATCTACGGCACCAAGATGGTCTGGGCCGACGAGCATGCCCACAGCGACGACCGCTTCCTGCTGGCCGACCAGCCAGTGTCGTTCCTGGATTTCGACGAGGACGACGAAATCGCCGCGCGTGAATTCGAAGCCGCCTGGAAGAAGGCACGGGAAGCCACCGGCTACCCGGTGTAATCCCCCTCGCCACCCGTCTTTGTAGAGTCGAGCCACGCTCGACTGCCGTTTGCCAGGAGCAGTCGAGCGTGGCTCGACTCTACAACGGCTACATGTGAAATGTTATATGATTACATTTCACCGTAACCGCCCCTTCCCATGAAGACTCCTACCCTGGTGGCCGCCCTCGCGGCCGCACCGTTCGCCCCTGAAGCCTTCGCGCAGTCGGCCGACGCCGCGCTCACTCTCGGCAAGGTGCAGGTGCACCAGCACGGCGAAGGCCAGCTCAGTGCGCATCAGGTACTGACCTCGGTGGACGTCCTGGGTGCAGACCAGATCGAAAACCGCAACGTCTCGCACAGCTGGGAACTGCTCGGGCAGATGCCCGGCATCCAGCTCACCGAAACCCGGCAGGGCGCCGAATCGGGCAAGGTCAGCTTCCGCGCCTTCAACGGTGAGGGCTACCTCAATGCCATCAAGACGCTGATCGATGGCATCCCCAGCAACGTCAACAGCGGCAACCAGCGCTTCATCGACATGCTGTTCCCGCTGGACATCAGCTACATCGAAGTGGTGCGCGGTACCAACGACCCGCGCTATGGCCTGCACAGCATCGGCGGCAACGTGAACTTCGGTACGCGCCAGGGTGGCAGCTACACCGATGCGCGCCTGGCCTACGGCAGCTATAACACCCGCGATGCGCAGCTGGCAGTCGGCCGTGAAGCCAATGGCTTCGCGCAGAACTATTTCGTCGGCACCCAGGCCAGCGACGGCTACCGCGACCACGACACCTCGAAGAAATATTCGCTGGGCGGCAAGTGGTTCCATGGCTCGCTGGACGACGGCCTGCGCGTGGGTCTGACCGCCCGTGCGTACCACCACGAAGCCGACGAACCCGGCTTCATGACCGCCGACGAGCTGCGCACGCACCGCCGTGGCAGCGAGCTGCGCAACGGCAACGATGGCGATGACCGCGACATGCGCCAGCTTGCTGCGCACCTGGACATGAAACTGTCCGACGCAATCACCTTCGGCACCCGGCTGTACTACAACCGCTACGAAGACGACCGCCGCGTGACCTTCAGCAACCTGCCCACCGGCAACCTGCCGCGCCAGCGCCGCGTGTGGGACGAGCGGCAGCATGGCCTGCTCAGCACGCTCACCTGGCAGGCCAGCCCCACGCTCACCGTCGAAGGTGGCCTGAACTACGAGCAGCAGGACAACGGCTACCTCCGCGAGCGCTACGCCTACGCCGAACCCACTGATTTCAGCCAGCCCCCAGCGCGGGTGCAGAACAATGATCGCCACAGCTTCGACAACTGGGGTGCCTACGTCCAGGCCGTCTACCAGCCCGTCGAGGCCTGGAAGATCGTGCCGGCCTATCGTATCGATCGCTTCAGTGGCAGCACGCACCTGATGAACGGCGTCAGCGGCCGCCTGCAGGACTACGGCAGCATCGGCCAGCCCAAGCTGAGCGTCATCCACAGCCTGGGCCAGACCACCCATGTCTACGCGAACTGGGGCCGCACCTTCCAGGTACTGACCGGCTCCACCGCACCGGGCTACCTCACCCCAGGGCAGGCACCGATGCAGCCGTCCACCAACACCGGCATGGAGCTGGGCCTGAAATTCCAGCCGTTTGCCGGCAGCCAGGCACGCCTGGCGGTGTGGCAGCAGGACGCGGAAAACGAGGTGTCCAACATGCCGGCCACCGGCACCACGGTCACCCTGGGCAAGACCCGCCGGCGCGGCGTGGATGCGCAGTTGAGCCTGCAGCTGGGCGACGACTGGACGGTATGGGCGTCGCACGCCTACCAGGAAGCGAAGATCACCCGCGACGACCGCGATGCCAGCATTTCCCTGCAGGGCCGGGAAGTGGCCGCCACCCCGCGCCACATCAGCAACCTGGGCGTGGACTACCGCGCCACGGATGCGCTGCGGCTGGGCCTGCAGGCGCGTGCACAGGGCGATTACTACCTGGAAGAGCGCAACGTGGCCGGCAAGTTCGGAGGCTTCGCCGTGCTCGACCTCAGCGCGGCCTACCAACTCACCCCGCGTTTCAGCGTGGACCTGCAGCTGAAGAACGTGACCGGCCGCGAGTACGCCTACGCCTGGTACGACAGCTTCTTCTGGGACAGCGCACGCCCGATGTTCTCGCCGGCCCCGGGTCGCAGCGTGTTCGTCGGCCTCAACATGAAGCTGTAACCGGCCACGCATGTGGTCGTGGTCGAGCTTGCTCTACCTGCGGCAGGGGGTCAGAGCCCTTTCCAGGCGGAAAGGGCTCTGACCCCGAACCCCGCGTTTTGCACTACATTGGTGCAATGTCCGACCCCTCTCCCCCGCCGTCCCTCGATGCCCTGGGCACGCCGCTGGCCTGGGCCGGGGCCGATGGCCGCATCATCGGCTGCAACCCGGCCTTCGGGCGCTGGCTGGGCGTCAGCGGGCGCCGCCTGCTGGGCCAGCCATTGGCCGCACTGGAAGTGCAGGGCGAGGCACTGGCCCATTTCCTTGCCCGCGATGAGCGCGACAGCCTGCGCCTGAACCGGCTGGCGCTGGCGGTGCCCGGCGAAGCGCCGCGCTTCGCCGAGGGCTGGATGAGTCGCCGCGACGATGGTGGCTGGCTGCTGGAGGCGCATCCGGTCGATGAATTCCCCGGGCTGGACCCGACCCAGGCCCTGCCCAGCGCGCTCAGCGCGGCGCTGAAGGGCTTGGCCCACGAGCTGCGCAACCCGCTGGCCGGGTTGAAGGGTGCGGCCCAGCTGCTGGCCCGCCGCGCGGCCCAGCGCGAGGCCAGCGAACGCGAGCTGATCGAGCTGATCGGCTCGGAGATCGAACGTCTCAACGGCCTGCTCGACCAGCTGCTGTCGCCGGCCCCGGCCGCACCGCACGCCGAACTGAACATCCATGCCGCGCTTGAGCGCGTGCTGCGCCTGGCCGAGAACGAGGCCGGCTGGGCGGTACGCCTGCAGCGTGACTACGACCCCAGCATTCCCGAATTCCATGGCGATGCCGACCGCCTCACCCAGGCGGTGTGGAACCTGGTGCGCAACGCGATCCAGGCCGGTGCCGGCGGCATCACCCTGCGCACCCGCGTGGAGCATGGCGTGCGCATCGCCGAGCAGCTGCACACGCTGGCGTTGCGCCTGGAGATCGCCGACGACGGCCGTGGCGTGCCGGAGGAACTGGCCGAACACCTGTTCCTGCCCTTGGTGAGTGGCCGCGCCGAAGGCACCGGGCTGGGCCTGGCGCTGGCCCAGCAGGTGGCGCGCGAGCATCGCGGCACGCTGACCTACCGCTCGCGCCCGGGCCATACCGTGTTCACCCTGCTGTTGCCGATCGGCAACGGCGCCGCCCCGGCCGAGGAGGCCCCGCGCGATGTCTGAGTTCCCCACCACCGCGCAGCGCATCTGGGTAGTCGATGACGATCGTGCCGTGCGCTTCGTGCTGTGCACCGCGCTGCGCGAGGCGGGCTACCAGGTTGTCGATTTCGACAGCGCTGCGGCTGCCCTGCAGGCCCTGGGCGAAGGCGCGCCGCCGGCGCTGCTGTTCACCGATGTGCGCATGCCCGGCGACGATGGCCTGGTGCTGCTGGACAAGCTCAAGGCCGCGTTGCCGCAGCTGCCGGTGGTCGTGATGTCGGCCTATACCGATGTGGCCAGCACGGCCGGTGCGTTCCGCGGCGGCGCGCATGAATTCCTGTCCAAGCCGTTCGACCTGGACGATGCGGTGGCATTGGCGCAGCGGGTACTGCCGGCGGTGGCGCCCGCGCTGGCCGCTCCCAGTCCCGCCACCGAAGCGCCCAGCGACCAGCCGCCGCAACTGGTGGGTGATACGCCGCCGATGCGCGCGCTGTTCCGCGCCATTGGACGCCTGGCGCAGGCACCGCTGGCGGTGCTGATCACCGGCGAGACCGGCACCGGCAAGGAGCTGGTGGCCAATGCGTTGCATCGCGAATCGCCGCGCGCGCAGGGTCCGTTCGTCGCGCTCAATACCGCTGCAATCCCATCCGAGCTGCTGGAAAGCGAGTTGTTCGGCCACGAGGCCGGTGCCTTCACAGGTGCGCAGCGCCGCCATATCGGCCGCTTCGAGCAGGCCAACGGTGGCACGCTGTTCCTTGACGAGATCGGCGACATGCCGCTGCCGTTGCAGACCCGGTTGCTGCGCGTGCTGGCGCAGGGCGAGTTCTTCCGCGTCGGTGGCCGCGAACTGATCCGCGTCGATGTGCGCGTGGTGGCCGCCACCCACCAGGACCTGGAAGGGCTGGTCGCGCAGGGGAAGTTCCGTGCCGACCTTCTGCATCGCCTGGACGTGGTGCGCCTGCAGCTGCCGCCGCTGCGCGAGCGCCGCGAGGACATCGCACAGCTGGCCAGCACCTTCCTGGCCGCCGCCGCACGCAGGCTGGACACGCCACCGAAGCGCCTCACCGCCGCAGCGCTGCAGGCGCTGCGCGAACACGACTGGCCCGGCAACGTGCGCGAACTGGAAAACGTGTGCTGGCGGATGGCCGCGCTGGCCGCCGCCGACACCATCGGCGTGGCCGATGTCGATACCGCGCTGAACCGTACGCGGGGCCGTCGCGGCAGCATCAGCGGTGCCGATCCAGGCCAGTGGGAAGTGCTGCTGGCCGAATGGGCGCGCCGCCAGCTGGCCGAAGGTGTGGAAGGGCTGCATGCGCAGGTGCGCGAGCGGGTCGACCATGCGCTGCTGGAAGCGGCGCTTCAGATTACCCATGGCCGCCGCGCCGAAGCCGCTGCCCGCCTGGGCCTGGGCCGCAATACCCTTACCCGCAAGCTGGGCGCCGGGCGCCGCCGCGGGGGCCATTGAACGGTCCCTGCACGCGATCCTCGCGCCCGCTTGCCGAACCGTTGATCGTTCATGGACGATGCAATGCTTAGTGTCACCTGCAAGGAGTCTTCGATGCGTCTGTCCTTTGCCATCCTGCCGTTGTCCGCCGCCGTGCTGCTGTCTGCCTGTGGCAGTGCGCCGAAGAAGGCCGAACCCACGCCGCCACCGCCGACCGTGGTCAGTGCTGCGAAGCAGGGCGAGGCCAATCTCGCGCCGGCCTCGGCCAGCATCGTCAGTGGCCGCATCGCACTGATGGTGGAGCCTGGTGGCATCCACATCACCGGCCTGGTCGGTGGCCTGCAGCCGATGCAGCAGGCCGGCTTCCACATCCATGAGCGCGGCGACTGCAGTGCGGTGGATGCCAGCAGTGCCGGCAATCACTTCAATCCCGGTGGTGCTGCGCATGGCCGCGCCGGTACCGGCAAGCACCACCTGGGCGACATGGACAATCTGCGTGCCGATGCCCAGGGCCGCGCCAACGTCGATATCCACCTCAAGGGGGTTACCCTTGGCGGAGGCGCCGCCACCGATATCGCCGGACGCGCACTGGTCGTGCATGCCAACGCCGACGACTATCGCAGCCAGCCCGCCGGCAATGCCGGCGTCCGCATCGCCTGTGGCGTGATCCGGGTCGTCCGCTGATCACTGCAGGCATCATCGAGGGAGAGATTCCAATGCGTCTGATCCACACTTCGTTGTTTGCGGCCATCGCCGCGCTGGGCCTGGCGGCCTGCAACCAGCAGCCCGCCGCGCCGCAGACTGAAACCCCGCCGGCCGCGCCGGCTGACGGCGCCACCACCGAGCCGGCTGCAGCCCCGGCACCGGCGGCTGCACCGACGGGCGATGCTTCGGCAACGGCCGAACTGGCACCGACCCAGGGCAACGAAACCAAGGGCAGCGTCACCTTCAAGGTGGTTGATGGCAAGGTCCACGTGACCGGCCAGATCACCGGCCTGAAGCCGGGCAGCGAACATGGCTTCCACATCCACGAGAAGGGCGACTGCAGCGCGCCGGACGGCATGAGCGCCGGCGGTCACTTCAACCCGGGCAAGCAGGATCACGGCAACGTCGCCACCGATCCGCACCACGGCGGCGACATGCCCAACATCAAGGCCGACGACAAGGGCGTGGCCACCATCGACGGCCCGGTGTCGAGCAACGTCAACATCGGCAAGGGTGATGATTTCGACATCATCGGCCGCGGCCTGATCGTTCACGCCGATGCGGACGACTACAAGACCCAGCCGACCGGCAACGCCGGCGCGCGCCTGGCCTGTGCGGTGATCCAGAAGGCGCCGTAAGCGCGCTCCTGCTGGAAATGGAAAACGCCGGCGCAAGCCGGCGTTCTTCTTGATCGGTAGTGCCGGCCGCTGGCCGGCAATCGCAGATCCGGACGTTGCCGGCCAGCGG
>NZ_JAXBRE020000037.1:6177-32606 GCF_047520985.2 Stenotrophomonas sp. BR163 | reverse complement strand
GGCAGGCAGGACACGCCGTAAACCCATCCCTGGGGGCTCGATGGCGCCATCCATGGCGCCAACGGTCCTGCCTGCCCACACCGCCCCGCCTCTGACAGATTCCGATGGCTGTTGGTAGGTGTCGACCTTGGTCGACACGGTAGATCCACGCCATGCGTGGATGAAATCTGTCAGATATGGAAATGCATCTGGGGTCAGATCCGTTTTCCTGCGGAAAACGGATCTGACCCCAAGAGCCGTTTCAACAGACCGCAGAAGACTGTCGAAGGCGGGGTGGGTCCGGTTGCGGGGGCGTGAGCCGAGCCTGCATGGACGTATTTACGGCGTCCCCCGCAACCGGACCCACCCCGCCTACCCACAGGAAACCGCTTTTGCTTTTGCTGTTGCTTGGGCTCTTGCCGTGGACGTGGTCTCTGCAGGTGCAGGGCGCAGCCCTGCCGAACACCCCCGCGACGGGGTGTCGCAAACGCCTGCGACGGTTCGTCGCACGGGCAACCCTGGACCCGCCTCTACACTAGCGGGGTGACCCGCCTGTCCCGCCCGCAGCGCCTCCTGCTGCAGCTCGCCGTCCTGGCGACGCTGCTGATGGTGCTTGCGCCACTGGTCAGCCGCGCGCTGCAGGCGCCGCCGATGGACCACGGGGCGATGGCAGACATGGATCACGCGCACATGCACCACGACGCTGCCGCAGTGGGTCAGAGCCCTCTGCACGGGCAACGGAGTCCGACCCCACCGGCCGATCCTCACGCCATGCATGGCGAAGCCTGCGAATACTGCGTGCTGGCCATGCGCCTGCTGCCGTGGCTGGCGGTATTGGTGCTGCTGTTGCCGCTGCTGTGGCGGCCGCGGCTGGTATTCCCGTGGTCACAGCAGGTACTGCCGGCACTGCGCTGGCCGGCACACGCCGCGCGTGGGCCACCGCGCGCCTCCATCGTCCGCTGATTTTCCTGTCGAATCTGCCGCACGACGCCTGACCGGGCGCCGTGCGCGCGTGCGTACCTTGGAGCTGTTCCGATGAAAATGACTTCCCGCCCCGCAGGCGCCTGCGTGCGCCTGCCGGTTGCCCTTGGCCTGGCCGCAGCTGCAACGCTCGCCCATGCCGCGCCCGCCGAAGAGGCGCGCACTCTCGACACGTTGGTGGTCACCGCCGCCGCGCCTTCGTCGCCACTGCACTGGGTGACCGATCCACGCCTGCCGCGGCAGCCGGTTCCGGCCAGTGACGGCGCCGATTACCTGAAGACCGTTCCTGGCTTCTCCGCCATCCGCAACGGCGGCACCAACGGTGACCCGGTGCTGCGCGGCATGTTTGGTTCGCGCCTGAACATCCTCAGCAATGACGGCAACCTGATCGGTGCCTGCCCCTCGCGCATGGACAACCCGCTGTCCTACATCGCGCCGGAGAGCTTCGACCGGCTGACCATCATCAAGGGGCCGCAGAGCGTGCGCTGGGGCGCAGGAGCCTCGGCCGGCACCGTCCGTTTTGAGCGCGATACGCCGCGCTTCGACGAACCGGGGCTGCGTGCCGATGCCAGTGCGCTGGCCGGTTCGCGCAACCGCAATGACCAGGTGCTGGACCTGACCCTGGGCCATCCGACCGGCTACGTGCGCGCCAGCGGCAACCGTTCCGAAGCCGATGACTACAAGGATGGCCACGGCGATGTGGTGCCATCGAAGTGGCGCAAGTGGAACGGTGACGTGGCGATCGGCTGGACGCCGGATGCCGATACGCTGCTGGAAGTTTCTGCCGGTGCCGGCGATGCGATCGCACGCTACGCGGGGCGCGGCATGGACGGTGCCGCGTTCGAACGCACCAGCTACGCCGCGCGTTTCGAGAAGCGCAACCTGCCGGGTGCGTGGGACACGCTGCAGTCCAACGTGTACTACAACGAGGCCGACCACGTGATGGACAACTACACGCTGCGCACGCCGAATCCCAACAGCATGATGCCGATGCCGATGGCGTCGAACGTGGACCGCCGTACCCAGGGCGGCCGGGTCAGTTCCGAGTGGGGCTGGCAGGACGTGCAACTGGTGGCGGGTGTGGACGGCGAAGACAGCCGCCATCGTGGCCGCATGGGCATGGGCCGCGACACCTACCGCCAGGCCGCCTGGGTGACCGATGCCAACTTCCGCCGCTATGGCGTGTTCACCGAGTTGACCCTCGGCGCCGGCACCGACCAGCGCTGGATCAGCGGGCTGCGCATCGATCGCGCCAGCGTGCGTGATGAGCGGCAGTCCATCCGTGGAATGATGGGCAGCCGGCCCAACCCAACGGCCGGCGAGAAGCGCAAGGCGTGGCTCGGCAGTGGCTTCCTGCGCTACGAGCAGGACCTGGCCGACGGCCTGACCTGGTACGCCGGCCTCGGCCACAGCGAACGCATGCCCGACTACTGGGAACTGTTCTCGCCCAACCATGGCCCGGCCGGCGCAGTGAACGCGTTCACCGGCGTGCAGCCCGAGCGCACCACCCAGCTCGATGTGGGCCTGCAGTACAAGGGACCGCGCGTGCAGGCCTGGGTTTCGGCCTATGCCGGGCAGATCCAGGACTACATCCTGTTCACCTACCACGGCAGCGGCATGATGGGCATGAACCAGGCCAGCAACGTCGAGGCGCGCATTGCCGGTGCCGAGGCCGGGTTGGAAGTGAGCCTGACCGAGCAGTGGAGGCTGGGCGGCACGCTGGCCTATGCCTGGGGAGAGAACCGCGACCAGCAGCGTCCGCTGCCGCAGATGCCGCCGTTGGAAGCGCGCCTGAGTGCGAACTGGGAGGGCCAGCGCTGGAGCGCCGGTGCGCTGCTGCGTGCGGTGACCCATCAGCATCGTGTCGCAGATGGACAGGGCAACGTGGTCGCGCAGGACCTCGGGCCGAGCGCTGGATTTGCCACCTTCGCGCTCAATGCGGCGTACCGTTTCAGTTCGCAGCTGCAGCTCAGCGCCGGCGTCGACAACCTGTTCGACCGCGCCTACAGCGAGCACCTGAACCTGGCCGGCAGCGCCGACTTCGGCTTCCCGGCCGACCCGGTGCGGATCAACGAGCCGGGGCGCAGCGTGTGGATGAAGTTGAACTACCGATATTGATCCGCCGGGCATAAAAAAAACGGGGCCGGATCCCCGCCAGGATCCGTCCCCGCCCGACGCCCTCGGTCGGGCAGGTTCGACTCTACGATGACGGCCGCGGTGGTGCACCACTGGATACACCCCGACACACGCCGACACCGCCCATGGCAGCCTTGCACGGAACGGGTTCAAGGCGCTATCGCAGCCTTGGTTCCACGCCGGTAAACGCTTGGCACATACCGCTTTTATGGGCACTTGCCTACACTCGGCGGCCGTGGATCAATCAGGACCGTTCATGTTGGCTCGTATCGCTTCGTCCCTGGCCCTCGGCCTCAGCCTGGCCGTGCTGGCCGGGTGCGCAGGCAAACAGGAGGCCGCCGCACGTCGGCAGGGCGAAGCGGTGCCGGTCACCGCGCAGGTCGTGCAGCCCACGCAGTGGAACGACACCCTGCAGGCACTGGGCACGGCCAAGGCGCGCGAGTCGATCAGCGTCACTGCCAAAGTCAGCGAGATCGTCGAGAAAGTGCACTTCGAGAGCGGCCAGCACATTGCTGCCGGTGCGCCGATCGTGACGCTGCGCGGGCAGGCCCAGGAAGCCGCACTGGTGCAGGCGCAGGCCACCTTCCATGAAGCCGATCAGCTGTACAAGCGCCAGCGCGAACTGGCCGCCCAGCGGCTGGTGTCCAGCGCCACGCTGGATACGCAGAAGTCGATCCGCGACGCCGCCGAGGCACGCGTGATGCAGATGCAGGCAGACATTGGTGACCGACGCGTGCGCGCGCCCTTTGCCGGTGTGCTCGGCATCCGCCAGGTCAGCCCGGGATCGCTGCTGACCCCGACCACGGTCATCGCCACGCTCGACGACATCGAGCACATGCATGTCGATTTCCAGGTGCCGGAAGTGGAGCTGGCTGCGCTGGGCGTTGGTGACAAGGTCAGTGCCACCAGCGTGGCCTGGCCGGGCCGCACCTTCGAGGGCGTGGTCAGCACCATCGATGCGCGCATCGATCCGGCCACCCGTGCAGTGACCGTGCGCGCCGATTTCGCAAATGGCGACCATGCATTGCGCCCGGGCATGCTGCTGGACGTGCGCCTGTTCCGCCCCGAGCGCCCGGCGCTGGTGGTCCCGGAAATCGCCGTGGTACAGGTTGGCCGCGATACCTTCGTGTACCGCATAAAGGCCGACGACAGCGTCGAGCGGGTGGACGTGGTCACCGGCGCGCGCCGTGCCGGCGTGGTCGAGATCCGGCAGGGCCTGGAAGCGGGCCAGCGCATCGTGGTCGATGGCACCGGCAAGCTGCGCCCGGGCCTGAAGGTTGCTGCGAAGGACGCCGCACCGGCCTCCGGCGCCAAGCCGGCTGACGCGCCGGCGCCGGTCGCGGCCGAGGGCCACGGCGGATGAAGCTGTCCGACATCTCCATCCAGCGGCCGGTGTTCGCCGTGGTGATGAGCCTGTTGCTGCTGGTGCTGGGCGTGATGTCCTTCACCCGCCTGACCCTGCGCGAGCTGCCCGCCATCGACCCTCCGATCGTCTCGGTGTCGGTGGACTACACCGGCGCGTCGGCGGCGGTCATCGAAAGCCGCATCACCCAGGTGCTGGAAGATGCGCTGGCCGGCATCGAAGGCATCGATACGATCAACGCGCGCAGCACCAACGGCCGCTCGCAGGTCAGCATCGAGTTCACCTCCAACCGTGATATCGAAGCGGCGGCCAACGACGTGCGCGATGCGGTCAGCCGCGTCGCCGACCGCATGCCGGAAGAGGCGCGGCCACCAGAGATTGCCAAGGTCGAGAGCGATGCCGACCCGATCATCTGGTTCAACATGGTGTCCTCGACCATGGACACGCTGGAGCTGAGCGACTACGCCGACCGCTACGTGGTCGATCGTTTCTCCAGCCTCGATGGCGTGGCCCAGGTCCGCATCGGCGGCCGCCAGCGCTATGCAATGCGGATCTGGCTGGACCGTGACCAGCTGGCCGCGCGCGGGCTGACCACCGGCGACGTGGAAACCGCACTGCGCAACGAGAACGTGGAGCTGCCGGCCGGCCGCATCGAGTCGACCGACCGCGATTTCACCCTGCGCGTGGAACGCAACTACATCAAGCCCGAGGATTTCGCGACCATCCCGCTGGGCAAGGGCCGCGACGGCTACGTGGTGCGCATGGGCGACGTGGCGAAGATCGAGCTGGCCTCGGCCGAACGCCGCGCGTACTACCGCAGCAACGGCGAGCCCGGCATCGGCCTGGGCATCGTCAAGACCTCCACCGCCAACTCGCTGGACGTGGCACGCACGGCGCGCGCTGAGGCCGAGCGGGTGGCGCTGACCCTGCCCAAGGGCACGCAGATCTTCGTCGCCTTCGACAACACCACCTTCATCGAAGCTGCAGTGGACCGCGTCTACGCCACCCTGGTGGAAGCGATGATCCTGGTGCTGGCGGTGATCTGGCTGTTCCTGGGCAGCTTCCGCGCCGCGTTGATTCCGGCGGTGACGGTGCCGGTCTGCCTGGTGGCGGCGTTCATCGCGCTGTATGCGTTCGACTTCTCGATCAACCTGCTGACCCTGCTGGCGCTGGTGCTGTGCATCGGCCTGGTGGTGGACGATGCGATCGTGGTGGTGGAAAACGTGCAGCGCCGCATCGACCTGGGCGAGCCACCGCTGGTGGCCTCCAAGCGCGGTACCGCGCAGGTCGCCTTCGCGGTGATCGCCACCACCGCCGTGCTGGTGGCGGTGTTCCTGCCGGTCGGCTTCCTGGAGGGCAACACCGGGCGACTGTTCCGCGAACTGGCCGTGGCGCTGGCCGCTGCCGTAGCGTTGTCCGCGTTCGTTGCGCTCACGCTGACGCCGATGATGGCTTCCAAGCTGCTCAAGCCGCATACCGGGCAGGGCCCCCGGGGCCTGCACGGCTTCATCAACCGTAACCTGGAACGCCTTGCGGGTGCCTATGGGCGAGTGCTCGATCACCATGTCGACCGCACCTGGATCTACCTGCTGGTGATGGTGGCTGCGCTGGCCGCTAGCTGGGGCCTGCTCAAGCTGCTGCCGTCGGAACTGGCGCCAGCCGAAGACCGTGGTTCGTTCCAGATCATGATCGACGGCCCGGAAGGCGCCGGCTACGACTACACCGTGCAGCAGGTGCAGCAGGTGGAAGCGCTGCTGGCACCGCATGTCGGCCCGGACAAGCCGATCGTGCGTGCCAACCCCCGCGTGCCGGGCGGCTGGGGCGCCAGCGAGGAAATGCATACCGGCCGCGTCAGCATCTTTCTGCAGCCGTGGCGCCAGCGCAGCGAGGGTACGCCCGAAGTCGCCAACGAACTGCAGAAGGAACTGGATACCATCCGCGGCGTGCGCGTACGCACGCAGGTGGGTGGTGGCCTGGTGCGCAGCGGCGGCCAACCGTTCCAGATCGTGCTGGGCGGTCCGGAATATGCCGAGATCGCGCAGTGGCGCGACCGCATC
The DNA here is from genome assembly GCF_047520985.2 of Stenotrophomonas sp. BR163. Taxonomy (NCBI): domain Bacteria; kingdom Pseudomonadati; phylum Pseudomonadota; class Gammaproteobacteria; order Lysobacterales; family Lysobacteraceae; genus Stenotrophomonas; species Stenotrophomonas sp. BR163. The sequence continues at coordinate 26,090 of NZ_JAXBRE020000037.1, read as the reverse complement.
CTGCTGCGCATGGCCGACAATCCCGGCCTGGTCGGCCCGGACTCGGACTACAAGGAAACCCGGCCGCAGATGCGGGTCAACATCGACCGCCAGCGTGCGGCCGATCTCGGCGTGCCGGTCACCGCGATCGGTTCGGCGCTGGAAACCATGATGGGTTCGCGTCGGGTCACCACCTTCGTAGACAACGGCGAGGAGTACGACGTGCTGGTGCAGGCCGGTCGCGATGGTCGCGCCAGCCCGGCCGACCTGGCCGCGATCCGCGTGCGCGCCAACTCCGGCGAGCTGGTGCCGCTGTCCAACCTGGTCACGCTGAGTGAAGTGGCCGAGGCCGGCACCCTGAACCGCTTCAACCGACTGCGCTCGATCACCATCAGTGCCGGCCTGGCGCCGGGCTATCCGCTGGGCGAGGCCATCGCCTGGGCACAGAACGTCGCCCAGGAAGAGCTGCCGCAGTACGCGCAGGTGAACTGGAAGGGCGAATCGCGCGAGTACCAGAGCGCCGGCGGCGCGGTGCTGCTGACCTTCGCGATGGCGCTGCTGGTGGTGTACCTGGTGCTGGCCGCGCAGTTCGAGAGCTTCATCCATCCGCTCACCATCATGCTGACCGTGCCGCTGGGCGTGCTCGGCGCGCTGGTCGGGTTGTGGGTGAGTGGCGGTACGGTGAACCTGTTCAGCCAGATCGGCATCGTGATGCTGGTCGGCCTTGCCGCGAAGAACGGCATCCTCATCGTCGAATTCGCCAACCAGCTGCGCGACGATGGGCGCAGCGTGCGCGAGGCGATCATCGAGTCGGCGATGGTGCGCCTGCGCCCGATCCTGATGACCTCGATCGCCACCGTGGTCGGCGCGATCCCGCTGGTGGTCGCCGGGGGGCCTGGTTCGGCCAGCCGTGGCACGATCGGCATCGTGATCATTTTTGGCGTGACTCTTTCGACGTTCCTGTCGCTGTTCGTAGTGCCGGCGTTCTACGCACGGCTGGCACCGTACACCCGTTCGCCGGAAGCGGTGAAGCGCGAGCTGGAGAAGCAGGAAGCCGAGTCGCCCTCGGTAGGCGGTCATGCCTGACCGGTACGCCGGCGGGGTCGGATCCCTCGCTGACGGGGTCGGACCCCTTTCCCAAAGGGAAGGGGCTCTGACCCCACTTCGAGGTGACGGTTTCCAGCTGCGCCCCTGGCGCCCGAACGACCTGGACTCCCTGCTGCGCCACGCCAACGACGCCGAGGTATCGCGCGGTCTGCGCGACCGCTTCCCTTACCCGTACACGCGCGGGGATGGCGAGGCCTTCCTCGCCGGCCGCGTGCTGGCTCCCGACACCCTGAACCTGGCCATCGAGATCGACGGCCAGGCCTGCGGCAGCGTCGGTGCCCAACAGGGCGTGGCCGAGCGTGGGCATACCGCCGAACTGGGTTACTGGCTGGGCCGGGCCTATTGGGGGCAGGGCCTGATGACCCGCGTGGTCGGCCTGTTCGCCCCGTGGGTGATGGATGAGCTGCACCTGTTCAGGTTGCAGGCCACCGTGGTCGACTTCAACCTCGGCTCGGCCCGGGTGCTGGAGAAGAACGGCTTCCAGGAAGAAGGCGTGGAGCGTTGCGCGGTCTACAAGCGCGGCGTGTTGCACGACCTGCGCTGTTTCGCCCGGGTGCGCACGCAGCTGCCGTGAACACGCGGGCTGGCCGCTGTAGAGCCGAGCCCATGCTCGGCTGCCTTCGGGGGGCCAAGCCGAGCATGGGCTCGGCTCTACAAAACAGCGCTACCGCAGCGGCCTGCGATCAGGGAGAATCGACCGGTCCCCTCCAGCCGACGGGACGTCCTTACAACCCGCCGACTGGAGAGAGCGCGCGTGGAAGCAACCGTACACTTCATCAACAGCATCATCTGGAGCAAGGCACTGATCTTCGTGTGCCTGGGCGCCGGCCTGTTCTTCAGCCTGCGCACCCGCTTCATGCAGATCCGTGGCTTCTTCGAGATGTGCCGCCTCACCGTCAGGGGTGAGAAATCCGACGCCGGTGTGTCCTCGTTCCAGGCGCTGGCCATGTCGATGGCCGGCCGCATGGGCATCGGCAACATCGCTGGCGTGGCCACCGCCATCGCCTTCGGCGGTCCCGGTGCGATCTTCTGGATGTGGGTGATGGGCTTCCTTGGCGCATCCACCTCGTACGTCGAATGCACCCTGGCGCAGATCTACAAGACCAAGGACGCCGAAGGCCGCTACCGCGGTGGCCCGGCGTACTACATCGAAAAGGCCATGGGCCTGAAGTGGTATGCGCTGGCCTTCGCCATCGCCACGATCATCGCCGCAGGCTTCCTGATGCCGGGCGTGCAGGCCAACGCCATCGCCGACAGCATCATCAACGCCTGCCGTGGCACCGCGCTGTGCGGTCCGCTCGATGGCCAGGCCTTCGGCATGGAATCGGTGCAGGCGCTGAAGCTGGGGATCGGCATCGTGGTGGCGCTGCTGCTGGGCGTGGTGATCTTCGGTGGCGTCAAGCGCATCGCCAACTTCGCCGAAGTGGTGGTGCCGTTCATGGCCGCCGGTTTCATCCTGATGGCCATCATCATCATGATCATCAACTACGACCGCGTGCCGGAAATGTTCGGCATCATCTTCCAGAGTGCCTTCGGCACGCACGCCGCTTTCGGCGCGATGATGGGCCTGGCGGTGGAGTGGGGCATCAAGCGCGGCATCTACGCCAACGAAGCCGGCCAGGGCTCGGGCCCGCACGCTGCGGCCGCCTCGGAAGTCTCGCACCCGGCCAAGCAGGGTTACGTGCAGGCCTTCGCGATCTACTTCGACACCATGATGGTGTGCACCGCCACCGCGTTCCTGATCCTGGCCAGCGGCACCTACAACGTGTACTCGCCGGTGGAGGGCGCCGCGCCGATCTTCCAGGGCCTGGCCGGCATTCCGGAAGGCGCCGGTTACGCCCAGGCCGGCGTGGAAGCGGTGCTGCCGGGCTGGGGTTCGGCGTTCGTATCGGTGGCCATCTTCTTCTTCGCCTTCACCACCATCATGGCGTACTACTACATGGCCGAGACCAACCTCAGCTATGTGAACCACAACAGGAAGCGGCCGCTGACCGTGCTGCTGCTGCGCCTGGGCATCATCGGCATGGTGGTGTTCGGCGCGTTCCACAATGCCACCCTGGCCTGGGCGCTGGGCGACATCGGCGTCGGCCTGATGGCCTGGCTGAACATCATCGCCATCCTCATCATCCAGAAGCCGGCGATGCTGGCCCTGCGTGACTACGAACGACAGAAGAAGCTGGGCCTGGATCCGGTGTTCGACCCTGATGCCCTGGGCATCAAGAACGCCGATTTCTGGCGCCAGCGCAAGCAGGAGAGTGTGTAAGTGAACAACCCTTGGAACAACCGCCGCCCGTCCGCCCGTCCGCCGCGCGCAACGCCGTTGCCGCGCCCGGAGGTGCCGGCCACGGGCGGTGGTGGGCGCGGTGGCAGCGATGAGCTGCGTCTGTACGGCCTGAATGCCGTGCTGGCTGCGTTCGAAGCGCGGCCGCAGGCGCTGCGCAAGTTGTACCTGCTGGAAGCACGCATCCCGCGCCTGCAGCCGCTGTTGAAGTGGTGCGTGGCCAACCGCGTGGGCTACCGCGTGGTCGAGGATGGCGACCTGAACAAGCTCGCCGGCACCACCCATCACGAAGGTGTGGTGGCCGACATGCTGCGCGCACCGTCGCTGCCGCTGGCGCAGTGGCTGCAGCAGGTCGGTGACGGCCCGGCGCTGGCGTTGTGGCTGGATGGCGTGGGCAACCCGCACAATCTCGGCGCGATCCTGCGCTCGGCCGCACACTTCGGTGCCAAGGCGCTGCTGTTGCCGGCCGGCAGCACGCTCGCCCTGTCCGGCGCCGCCGCGCGCGTGGCCGAAGGCGGTGCCGAAGCGGTGCCGCTGGTGCAGCTGCCGGAAACCGCTCAGGCAATGGCGCAACTGCGCGCAGCCGGTTTCGGCCTGGCCGCGACCCTTGTCGAGGGCGGTGATGACGTGTTCCGCGCGTCCCTGCCTGAGCGGCTGGTGTACGTGATGGGCGCCGAAGGCGAGGGCATGGACCGCAGCCTGGCGGGTGCGTGCGACCTGCAGGTCTCGATTCCCGGCAGCGGCGCGGTGGAGAGCCTGAACGTAGCCTCGGCCACGGCGGTACTGCTGGCGCAATGGGCCAGTCGCCGCGTGAGGTGAGAGCTGCAGACAGGCTAGGGTGATTCGAGTCCACGTCTGCAGGTCCAGTTGGAAGTGCCTCGGCTTGGGAAGTAAACGAGCCGGGGACGCTTCTCCAGCAACATTTGGTTCAGAACTGCACCTTGGTGCGCCACGATGTTACGAGGTCCACGTCGGTGCCGAGCAGCGCAAGGTCACATGCGATCTGTCCAGCCTCGTAACATTGAATTGGCTGGCAGACGGTGTCGGCGGGATTGTGCATGAGTTCGTTTCTCAGCGTCCGCAAAGACGTGAGGGCGCGCTTGTGTTGGTCGCAGATCAGTTTCCCTGCACAAAGATCGTCGATGATTTTCCAGGTTTCGGGAGATCTAACGTTCTTCTCGTTCTCGATCATCCAGTGCCACCGGAGGGAGGACTCGATGATGAACCATGAGAGGACGAATGACATCCTGTAGTCGTTGTCGGCGTATGCGGTTTTGGCCTTGAGCAGATAGGAGAGCCATGTGACGTGATGTTCGTTGTGTGCTATGAGCGCGAATTTCTGCAGCGCAAACCGAGCAGCTTCGACATGAACTACTTCGTGGGGAATTCTCCATCCGGGTGCTTCCAGGGGAGAAGGCGCAAGGGCGCCTCCAGCTACCCATCCGGACAGCGCATGCATGACCGTGGTCAAGGTGCGAGCCGTGCCAAAGCTGACGTTTACGGGGCGGCCGTCGAGGAATCCGACCTTGCATATCTCCTTCGCCCGGGTTGCAGTGGCGGAGACTTCGTAGGAGTCAGGATGCTTTATTGACTCCGATTCCAAGCACAGCTGAAGTGCATTGGCGTAATCCAAGTGTCGATCCATCCATATTGCAGACTGATCAAAATCACCTGAAATGCCCATGTCTGGCGCGGTCTGCGAAAGGTGTCGCACATTCAGCAGCATCAAACCGTTGACGCAAATTGCCGCATTGAATCGTTCGGTTTGCAGGCACGCCTTCACTTCCGGAATGATGCCGAGAAGGCATTGATTCTGTTCGGGATCATAGATGTTGACGCGTTGTCCCAGCCAGAACGGATACGCGCTATGGAAACCCAAGTGGAAATCCATTTGGTTGAGCAGTTCGAATCCTTCCACGCGTACTTTCCAGGAAGACGGATTGTCTGTATGGGGATGCTCGCAGCTGAAGGAAAGAGGGGGAGACGCTGAGCCTGCAACTCAGCGTCTTCCGCCTTCAGAATTTCATTCGTTCGGCGGCGTGGTCGCCTTGGCCTTGCTGCCGAAGCTGCCATCCGCTTCTGCCGCCAGATACGCGAACACGGTGTACGCGGCCACGTTCTGCGCCAGGGCCTTCGGATCGATCTTGTCCAGCGTGTCGTCGGCGGTGTGGTGCAGGTGGAAGTAATCCGAGCCATCCTGCGCCAGCCACGCCCACGCACCGCCCTTGGCGGCCAGTGGGCCGACGTCCGGGCCCGGGCCACCCTTGTCGGCCTGGTACTCGATGCCCAGCGGCTTCATCACTTCGGCAATCTGCTTCGTCGCTTCACGCGAGCCGTCCGGATTCGGCGAACCGGTATTGAAGGCGTAGATGCGGCCTGCGCCGAAATCGCTCTCGGCGGCCAGCTGGTGCAGGGCCACGTCCTTCGCGTGCGCTTCGGCGTAGGCCTTGCCGCCGTACAGGCCCTGTTCCTCGTTGGCGAAGGCGATCACGCGGATGGTGCGCTTCGGTGCCTGCTTGAGCTGGCCGATCAGGTGGCCTGCGGCCATGGTGATGCCCACGCCCGCGCCGTCATCCACCGCGCCGGTGCCCAGGTCCCACGAATCCAGGTGACCACCGATCACCACCACTTCCTTCGGCAGGCTGCGGCCGGTGATCTCGCCGATCACGTTGTAGGAGGTGGCGGTGCCATCCCAACCGCAATCCAGTGCCACCTTCACCGTGGTGCTGCCACGCGCCAGCAGGCGGGCCAGCTGGTCGGCATCGGGCACCGACAGCGCGGCCGACGGCACTGGGGTCAGGCCGTCATCGAAACGGGTGATACCCGTGTGCGGCACGCGGTGCGAGTCGGTACCGGCCGAGCGCATCAGGAAACCGACCGCGCCCTTGCGGATCGCTTCGGATGGCCCCTTGCTGCGGATCGCACCTCCGCGGCCGTAATCGCGGCCATCGCGGAAGGGCAGCATCTGGTAATCGACGAAGGCGATCTTGCCCTTCAGCGAGCCCGCCGGTGCGGCCTGCAGCGCGGCCAGGTCGGCGAAGCGCACCACCTCGGCTTCCACGGTGCCGCCTGGGCTGCCGCCCAGTGCAGTGATCTGCAGCGGCTGTGGGTTCCTGCCGGTCACGGCGGCGTGTTCACTGCGCCGCTCCCACTTCGGGAATGTCACCGGCTCCTTCCACACCTTGTCGAAGCCCAGGGCCTTGAACTTGGCTTCGGCCCAGGCCACGGCGCGGGCATCGGCTTCGCCGCCGGCAATGCGCGGGCCGATCTCGGTGGTGAGCGACTCGACCACCTTCCAGCCGGTGTCATCGGCCAGCGCCTGGTCGCGCAGCTGTGCGGCGGTGGCCAGCGACGCCGGGGGCAGGGTAGTGGTGTGCGGCGCCGCGAAGGCCGGGGCGGCCAGCAGGGCGAGGGAGGATGCGATGGCAAGGACGCGGCGACGCATGGACAACTCCGGGAAGGGACCTAAGCCTTGGAGCTTAACAGTCGTTCAGCCCGGCGCATGGGCGGGAGGTCATGGCTGGCGCGAACGCTGTTTTCCGCCATGACCGGCAAAGCGAAAGCCCCGCCGGGGCGGGGCTTTCGTCTGCTTCTGTAGAGCCGAGCCAATGCTCGGCTGCCTTTTGCAGATCAGCCGAGCATGGGCTCGGCTCTACAGGTGGGAGGGGCGCCCATAGGCGCCCGATACCTCATTTCTTCAGGCTGTCGCGGATCTCGCGGAGCAGCACCACTTCTTCGGCCGGCGCCGCCGGGGCAGCTTCCTTCTTGCGAGACAGCCGGTTGATCGCCTTGACCACGATGAAGATCGCGAAAGCCACGATCACGAACTGGATGACGGTGTTGATGAAGTCGCCGTAGCCAACCACCACCGCCGGGATCTCCTTGCCATCCGGTCCGATCCGGGCTGGCGACAACGTCCAGGCCAGGCTGGAGAAATCCACGCGCCCGATCAGGTAGCCCAGCGGCGGCATGATGATCTTCTCGACCAGCGCCGTCACGATCTTGCCGAAGGCCGCGCCGATCACCACGCCGACGGCGAGGTCGATGACGTTGCCGCGCATGGCGAATTCCTTGAACTCGGTGAGCATTCCCATTGTTGTTTTTCTCCGGTGGGGAAGTGGACAGCGCGCAGGGTAGCGCAGGTGATGTCAGCCGGCGATCACGCCGTGGCGCTCGGCCACGTTTTCAAGGCGGGCACTGAAGCGGTCGCCGGGCTTCAACGCAGCCACCCCGGACGGGGTGCCCATGAACACCAGGTCGCCGGCACGCAGCTGCCACAGCTTGGACAGCTCATGCAGGATCTCCGGCACGTTCCAGATCATCTGGTCGAGCAGTGCCTGCTGGCGCACTTCGCCGTTGACCTCCAGCGACAGGTTCAGCGCGGCCAGGTCGCCGACTTCCTCGGCGTGGACGATTTCGCTGATCGGCGCGGAGGCGTCGAAGCCCTTGGCCGCGTCCCACGGGTGGCCCTTGTCCTTGGCCGCGGCCTGCAGGTCGCGGCGCGTCAGGTCCAGGCCGACGGCGTAGCCATAGACCAGCGCATCGGCGTCGGCCACGGCCAGCTCGCCTGCGGGCGCGTCGCGGCCGATCGCCACCACCAGTTCCACTTCGTGGTGCAGGTTGGCGGTTGCTGGCGGATAGGGGATGGCATCGTCGTGGCCGACCACGATGGCGTCGGCCGGCTTGCTGAAGAACATCGGGCGGCCGCGGTCATCGGCCGCCGGCACCGCCGCGCCCATTTCGCGGGCGTGGTCGGCAAAATTGCGGCCGACGCAGTAGATGCGGTGCACGGGGAAGCTGCCGCCACCGGCTACCGGTACACGCGGCAGGGCTACGGCAGGGATCACATCGGAGACATCGGACATGCGGGCATCCAGGAAGGGCGTGCCCGCAGTCTAGAACGCATGGCGCCCGCCGTCAGCGGGCGCGGAAGGCCTGGATCAGCGCGAGGCCGGCAACACCGGCTTGCGCACCACGCGGTACTCGCCTTCAACCACGGTCGGGTCAACCGGACGTGCAACGCCCGGCTTGCGCGAAGCCAGCAGCTTCCACGCCAGGCCGACCAGGATCATCGCCGCGCCAACGAACACACCGATGAACACCATCGCCGCCAGGATCGCCAGGCCAAGCAGGCCCACGGCGACGCGCACCAGCGGATGACGCGGCTTACGCGGCGCGAACAGGGTGCGGAACTGGTTGAAGGCGGATGCGCGATTGAACATGGCGGCTCGATAGGCTGGGATCAGCGAAAACAGAGTATCGGGACGCGCCACTGTCATTGAGTGAAAAACTCGTTAAATATAGCCTGTGCTTATTACGGATCAATGACTTGTGTTCATGTCGCAGCCAGTCACCTGAGCAGGCATGCGACAATTCCGGTTTACCGTCCGAGCCTTCGCCATGACTATCGCTGCTGCCCTGATCGCCCTTGATGCCATTGCCGATGGCGCGTTTGCCGAGGTCGAAGCGGTGGTCGATGGCGATGCCGAATCGCTGGTGCTGTACCGCGACGGCGCGCAGGTGCGCGCGTTCCTGAACATCTGCCCGCACGCTGGCCGCCGCCTGGACTGGGCCCCAGGCCAGTTCCTCAAGAGCCGTGAGGGCCACCTGGTATGCGCCGCGCATGGCGCCTCGTTCACGCTGGACAGCGGCGACTGCATCGCCGGCCCGTGCAAGGGTGACCGCCTGCGTACGGTGCCGGTGGACGTACGCGACGGGCTGGTCTACCTGGCCTGAGGCCAGCTGGGGGTCGGATCCGTTTTCCGCAAAACGGCTCTGACCCCATCAAGCCAGGAGCAGTCGAGCATGGCTCGACGCTACAAAAGGCATCCACGCATGGCGTGGATCTACGGTGTCGACCAAGGTCGACAGCTACCAGAGCGAGATCGGTGCCGACCGACGGTCGGCACCCACCACCAGCCGCGTGAAACTGTCGAAGGCGGGGTGGGTCCGGTTGCGGGGGCGTGAGCCGCATGGATGCGGCGACCGAGCTTACATGGACGTACTTGCAGCGCCCCCCGCAACCGGACCCACCCCGCCATCCCACGGAATGCACGCTGTTGCTGTTGCTGTTGCTGTTGCTTCGGCTTCTGCGGGTGCAGGGCGCAGCCCTGCCAACAAACCCCAACCCTCAGAACATCAGGTTGATCATCAGCACCACCACGCAGGTATAGATCAGCGACAGCGGGCCGCCGACCCGCCACATCTCGCGCGGGGTGTAGTTGGCCGGGCCAGTGATCATCGAGATCACCGGGTTGGAGGCCGTCATCAGGTTGTTGGACGCTGACAGCGCCACGATCAGCGCGAACGCGGTCGGGTTGCCCCCCGCTGCCAGTGCCAGGTTCACCGCGATCGGCACCATCACGATGGTCGCACCCACATGGCTGATCACCAGCGAGAACGCCGTGGTCAGCAGCGCCAGCGCCACCTCCAATACCCACACCGGAATGCCGGTCGGCAGCTTGTCGATGGTATGGCCGGCCACCCACGCGGCCGCGCCGCTGGAGTCCATCGCCCAGCCGAGCGGAATCAGCCCGGCCATCATGAACACCGTCTTCCAGTTGATCGAGGCATACGCCTCGTCCATGCGCAGCACGCCGGTCAGCAGCATGCCGGCCACGCCGGTCATCAGCGTCAGCGCCACCGGCAGCTTGCTGGTCAGCGCGATCAGGATGGTCAGCGCGAAGATCGCCATCGCAATCTTGAACTTGTGCGGGCGCTGCTCGCCGGTCGGGTAATCGGTCACCACCACGAAGTCACGGCTGCGCGCGGCCTGCGCCAGGTCGGTCCAGATGCTGTGGAACACCAGCATGTCGCCGGCGCGCAGCTGCACGTCGCGCACGTCCTCGCGGATCACCTGCTTGTCGCGGTTGATCGCCAGCAGGCTGATGCCGCGCTCCTTGCGCAGGCGCAGATCGGCCGCACTCTTGCCGATCACGTTCGAGGTCGGTGGCACCACTGCCTCGGAAATGCCGGCACGGCTGGGGTTGAACAGGTCACCCAGGTGCTTCAGGCGCGAGGACATGCGCAGGAACTGGTTCTGCGCGAAGTCGCTGATCTGCTGGCGCGGTCCCATCGCACCGAGCACGCTGCCGACCCAGATGCGCATCTCCGCCGGCGGCGCCAGGCGGGTGTCGTTGCCGGTCTTCAGGGCCAGCAGCAGCGGCGCATCGTGCAGGGTCTCTGCCTCGCCCAGGGTCATGCCCACCAGCGGGCTCTCGGCGGTCACCACCAGCTCGAACACATCGCCTTCGATGCCATAGGTCTTGGCGAAGTAGCTCTCGGTGCGCGCCGGGGTGACCCCGTCATTGACCAGGCTTTCCTCTTCGATCAGCTTGCGGTCGCCGTAGTAGCGGAAGTACAGCAACGAAGCGATCAGCAACGCCACACCGATCGGCAGCGGCGCGAACATGCGCAGCGGCTCGATGGTGGCCAGGCCGGAAGGCAGGTTGTTGTTGGCCGAGGCCAGCAGGTCGTTCAGCAGGATCAGCGGCGAATTGCCGACCATGGTCAGCGCACCGCCCATCACGATCGCCGCCGAGATCGGCAGCAGCAGGCGCTGCATCGTCAGCCCGGTGCGCGCCGCCAGTCGCGAGGCGACCGGCAGATACAACGCCATCACCGACGGGTTCTGCATGAAGGACGAGTTCAGGCCGGCGATGGCGGTGGTCATCATCAGCAGCCGTTGCTCGACGCCGTGGCCGCGCCGCAGCAGCCAGGCCGCCAGCCGGTTCAGCGCCCCGGTGCGGTCCAGGCCCGCACCGAGGATGGTGGTGGCGATGATGCTCATCACCGCGTTACCGGAGAAACCGCCGAAGATCTCCTCCGGCGCGATCAGGCCGGTGACACCAAGCACCACCAGCACCACCAGCGCGACCACGTCGGCGCGGATGCGCTCGAACAGGAACATCGCCATCGTGAAGCCGACCAGCCCGAGCACGAGCTTCATGTCGTTGGTCAGCGTCAGCGCGGTATCCATGTGGGGCGCGGCGTCCTAAGGCGATCGTCAGGTGCGGTCGTACAACAGGTCCCAGACGCCGTGGCCGAGCTTCTGGCCGCGGGTCTCGAAGTGCGTCTGCGGGCGCCAGTCCGGGCGCGGCACGCTGCCCCGCGGGCCGGCGCGGTTGACCAGGCCGGCGGTGGCGTCGAGCACGTCCCACATCTGCTCGGCGTAGTCTTCCCAGTCGGTCGCGCAGTGCAGGCGGCCCCCCGGGCGCAGCTTGCGCACCAGCAGTTCGGCGAATGCCGGCTGCAGCAGGCGGCGCTTGTTGTGGCGCTTCTTGTGCCACGGGTCCGGGAAGTAGATGCGCACTTCATCGAGCGCGCCGTCGGCGATCTCGTTCTGCAGCACTTCCACCGCGTCGTGGTGGTACAGGCGCACGTGGTCGGCATTGTCCTCGGCCAGCGCGTTCAGCAGCCGGCCCACGCCCGGGGCGTGCACCTCGATGCCGATGTAGTCGCGCGATGGGTCGTGCTGGGCGGCGAACCGCAGCGCGGCACCATTGCCGAAGCCGATCTCCAGCACCTTGTATGCCGGGCGGCCGAAGGTGGCGTCCAGGTCACGCGGCTGGCCGTTGTAATCGATGCCGAAGCGCGGCCAGCGTTCGTCGAATGCGCGCTGCTGGGCGGGAGTGAAACGGCCCTGGCGCAATACGAAGCTGCGCACCTCGCGGCGGCCCTCGCTCACGGTGAAGGGCTTGGGCGGGGCCTTGGAACCGGCGCTGTCAAAAGGATTGGTCATCAGCCGATCAGCCCGTCCACCGGCGAGGAGGCGCTGGCGTAGCGCTTGCGCGGGATGCGCCCGGCCAGGAAGGCCTCGCGGCCGGCCTCGACCGCCTTGCGCATCGCGCTGGCCATCAGCACCGGGCTGCGCGCACCGGCAATGGCGGTGTTCATCAGCACGCCGTCGCAGCCCAGCTCCATCGCGATCGCCGCGTCCGACGCGGTACCCACGCCGGCATCAACGATGATCGGCACCTTGGCGTCTTCGATGATCTGCAGCAGGTTGTACTTGTTCTGGATGCCCAGGCCCGAACCGATCGGCGCGGCCAGCGGCATCACCGCAGCGCAGCCGATCTCTTCCAGGCGCTTGGCCAGGATCGGGTCGTCGGAGGTATAGACCATCACCTCGAAACCGTCCTTGACCAGCTGCTCGGCGGCCTTCAGGGTCTGCATCACGTCCGGGTACAGGGTCTTCTGGTCGCCGAGCACTTCCAGCTTGGTCAGGTTGTGGCCGTCCAGCAGTTCACGGGCCAGGCGGCACGTACGCACCGCGTCCTCGGCGGTGTAGCAGCCGGCGGTGTTGGGCAGGATGGTGAAGCGCTCCGGCGGCAGCACGTCCAGCAGGTTCGGCTCGCCCGGGTTCTGCCCGATGTTGGTGCGGCGGATGGCCACGGTGACGATCTGGGCACCAGCGGCCTCGGTCGCCAGGCGGGTTTCTTCCAGGTCCTTGAACTTGCCGGTGCCGGTCAGCAGCCGCGAGCCATAGGTCTTGCCGGCGATTACCAGCGAATCGGGGGAGACATGAACGTTCATGGCGCGATTATCGCTTATCCGCCTGAAGATGGGGTCACGTAGAGGGCGGGGTCGAGCGTGGGGTCAGATCCCTTTGCCACCGGCAAAGGGATCTGACCCCTGAACACCCGCGCAGCCTCAGCCCCCACCCAGCGCGTGCACGATCTCCACCACGTCGCCCTCGGCCAGGACGTGCTCGCCATGGCGGCTGCGGCTGACGATCTCGCCGTTGACCTCGACCGCGACCCGGCGTTGCAGCAACTGCTCGGCCTGCAGCAGATCGTGGAGGGTCGCCGAGGCGGGCAGGGTACGGGGTTCGCCGTTGAGCTGGATGTTCATCGCCGCATTGTCGCCTATGGCCTGCGCGGATCGGAACCCTTGCAAATTGCCTCGGCCGCCAGCCCCGGCACAGCGTTGTCCGACGCTGCCGGGCGACAATCCATGCGGCGGCGCAGCGTGAGCAAAACGCGGCGCAGTGAAACCATTCACCGTGCGCCGGCGTACGTCCGCCGGGTCCTCAACGATATCCCCACAGGAGTTTCTTACATGCTGCTCAGCAAACGCCCGATCCGCTCCCTGATGGCGGCCGCGATCGCGCTGGCCGCGGTTCCGGCCATGGCAGGCGAATCCCCGTATTCCAAGGCCGTGTTCTTCGGCGACAGCCTGACCGATGCCGGCTATTTCCGCCCGCTGCTGCCGGCCGATGTGCGTCCGGTGACCGGCCAGTTCACCACCAACCCGGGTTGGGTGTGGTCGCAGCAGGTCGCCAACTACTATGGCCTCAATGGCGCCGCCAACGGCAACGGCCAGAGCGGTGACAACTATGCAGTCGGCGGTGCCCGCGTGTCGGTGGACGAGGCCGGTGGCCTGGGCGTGATTCCGTCGCTGAAGTCGCAAGCAACCCGCTACCTTGCCGCGAACGGTGGCAAGGCTGACGGCAACGCCCTGTACACCGTATGGGGAGGCGCCAATGATCTGTTCGCGGCCACCCGCGCGGCGGCAGGTGGCGCGTCGCAGGCCCAGGTGCAGGGCATCATCGGCGCAGCGGTCACCGACCAGATCGCGCTGGTGGGTGCGCTGAAGCAGGCCGGCGCCCAGTACGTGCTGGTACCGAACCTGCCGGATGTGGGCATCACCCCACAGTTCCGCGGCCCCAATGCCGCCGCCGCCACCGCACTGTCGGCCGGCTACAACAAGGCCCTGTACGGTGGCCTGAAGCAGGCGGGCATCGAGTTCATTCCGCTCGATACCTTCAGCATCCTGCGTGAAGTGACCGCCAACCCGGGCATGTACGGTTTCACCAACGTCACCAGCACCGCCTGCAAGATCGATCCGGCCAACTCGACGCAGAGCATCCTGACCTGCAACCCGACCAGCTACGTCAGCCCGGATGCGGCCAACACCTACCTGTTCGCCGATGGCGTGCACCCGACCACCGCCGGCCATCAGCTGCTGGGCCAGTACGCCGTGTCGGTGCTGGAAGCGCCGCGCCTGCAGCAGGTGCTGAGTCACTCGGCGCAGACCATCGGCCGCTCGCGCGCCGACCAGGTCAGCATGCACCTGGGCGGCCGTCCGGCTGACGGCCTGTCCTGGTGGGGGGGCGTGCGGGGTGACCTGCAGCGCTACGACCACGCCGACCTGTACGACGGGCTGGCCCCGGCCGGCCTGTTCGGTATCGACTGGGCACGCGACGGCATGGTGTTCGGCGGCTTCGCTGGTTTCGGTCGCCTCAACGCCGACTTCGGCAACAACCGCGGCGACTTCACCCAGAAGGACACCTCGGCCGGTCTGTTCGCTGGCTGGTACGGCGACCGCATCTGGGTGAACGGTCAGGTCAGCTACACCTGGCTGTCCTATGACGTGAACCGCAAGGTCCAGCTGGGCCCGGCCACCCGTGAGCATGGTGGTTCGCCGGACGGCAGCAACCTGACCGCCGCCCTGAACGCCGGTTACGAGTTCGGCACCGAAGGCGGCTTCCGTCACGGCCCGATCGCTTCGGTGATCTGGCAGAAGGTGAAGATCGACGGTTACACCGAAAGCGCCGCGGCCGGCACGCTGGCAACCGCACTGGGCTACGACCGCCAGAATGTCGATTCGACCGTCGGCCGCATCGGCTGGCAGGCCCGCTTCGATGGCGGCACCCTCAAGCCGTACGCGCAGGTGACCTACGACCACGAGTTCGAGGACACCAAGCAGGCCAGCGCCTGGCTGCAGACCCTGCCGGAACTGGGCAGCTACCGCGTGCCAGGCCTGAAGTTCGACAAGAACTACGCCACCGTCGTGCTGGGTGCCCGCACCGAACTGTTCGGGCTGCAGAGCAACTTCGGCCTGAGCGCGTCGACCGGCCAGAAGCGTGCGCAGGACGCCACCCTGTTCGCCAACTTCAGCGGCACGTTCTAAGCAGCAATCGCCGGGGTCGGATCCCTTTCCGCAAGGAAAGGGCTCTGACCCCTCGCGGATGCGGTGGCCGCCATTGCGCAACACCGGCCCAACCGCATAGACTTTCACCGCGCACTGCGGGCGTAGCTCAATGGTAGAGCTGTAGCTTCCCAAGCTACTGACGTGGGTTCGATTCCCATCGCCCGCTCCAATCACGCCACGCGTGTAGACAGAAGGCCGCTCATCAGCGGCCTTCTTCATTTCTGATTAGTTTCATATCCACGGCCATACGCGCCCGGTTAGCGTTGCCGCATTTCCTACACGGAACGCAGCGCATGGAAACGAAGGACGACGTCGTCGGCAGCCTTCATGAGATCTACAGGAACTCTGGCGCCGGCACCTCCCGCCAGCTGGAGGCAGTGCGCGCACTGGGTCGCGCCGGTGGGCCGAAGGCCGCGCAGCTTCTGTGGCAGATCTATGAGGGGACCTCGGCCGGATCGGTCACGCAGATGGCCTGCATCGCAGCGCTGGGTGAATCCGCGCGCGGGTTCTGAGCTGGCATCGCGCGGTACGTGGACAGCGCTGAATGGGTCTCCATCCGAATATCAATCTGAATCGCCATGTCCTGCGAGTACTCTGAAGCAGGAACTGGTCGGCTGTTGGAATTTTGTCCCAATCGCTCGCCCCCCGCATATGAGTCCCGATCGTGCTGGGGCTTCTTGATTGATGCTCTGATTGCTTGATTGCCGGGTCATCCCGGAAGAATTTCTCCGGGTATACATGTGCGCGGCTCGCCGACATGCTGCCGTCGTTGACACCAATTTTCGGCTCTGCCACGCTCGCCGATCGTTGGTTAACCGCGAGCATGGACGGGGGGGCGCGGCTGCAACTGGAGCCTCTTAGACTGAAGTCGGAAGGTTGGATCGTGCGATCCGAACGGTGCCGACCTCTGCACGCTATCAAGCAAAGTGGATGCTGGTGTTGGAAATCCACGACGAGTCAATCAGGACGTAACAACCGCTAAAGGAAGATAGGCAATGGCGTCAAAGATCAATGGCTTCAATTTCGAGTACGACGGTAGCTCGATTACCTTGACCTACAAGCACGGGGAGCTAGGGGGGAAGGCCACATTCGATGTGGAAGGGGCATCTGCCTCCGTGAGCCACGGCCGAGGGTCAGTAGGGGCATCCTCTGACTATGCCTACTCGACCGATAGCGGATTTGTCGTCTCTGGGCAGGCTGTAACGCTGGGGCTACGGACGCCAAGTGGCGCTGAGATCGGCTTGAAGTTGACTCCCAATGGCGAGTTCAGGCCTCACCCGACGGATCCGTTTGCTCCGCCGATTCCTTCCGCCCAGGTCGATCTGACTTTGGACGGGAAGATGCTCGGCAGTTACGACATCCCGCTTTACGAAGATTTCACGATGGATGATCTTTTCGATCCGGAGCTTGGGGGCCTCGGGTCGCACGGGTTGCTTGGCGACGCGTACGGCTTCCTGCGTCATCGCGATCGCGAGATCAATGACCAATATCGGGATGCGACGGGTGAGAATTTCCAGGATGCCAAGGGCTGGACCCGCCCGGTTGATCCACTGGTCCTGGATCTCGATGGCGATGGTATCGAGACCGTTGCGGCGAATGGTCGTGTGCTGTTTGACCACGAAGGCAACGCGGTGCGTGAGGGTACGGGTTGGATCAGTGCAGACGACGGCATGCTGGTGCTTGATCGCAATGGAAATGGCACGATTGACGATGGTTCTGAGCTTTTCGGTGATCACACGCCGGGAGCTGGGCTCGCACCGGGACAGAGTTCATCGCGATCTGCAGGGCTGCGCGCGCTGGCGACGCTGGATCAGAATGGTGATGGCCGAGTGGATGAATCCGACGAGGCCTTCGCATTGCTTCAGGTTTGGCGGGACTTAAACCAGGATGGTGTAAGTCAGGCGAATGAGCTGTTCTCATTGCGGGATCTCGGCATCCGCAGTATTTCGGTTGACGCTACTTCAACGCAGAACCAGAGTCTTGGAAACGGCAACACAGTTGACAGCTATGGCAGTTTCGAGCGTATCGATGGTACCTCGGGGATTACCGCGGATCTGTTGCTGGCGTCCAATAATTTTCATCGCGACTTTTTGGAAAAGGTACCACTGAGCGATCTTTCACAGCGGGTAGCCAATCTTCAAGGGTCTGGCATGGTGCGCGATCTGCAGGAGGCCGTCAGTCTCAACCCGGGCATCTTTGATCTCATCAACAAGATCGATTCCACCTATTCTCGCAGCCAGGCTCTGCATGCGTTGGACGAGGTGCTGCTGGCTTGGTCCAGCACGTCAAGCATGAAGTCAAGCCTCGAATATCAGCAGGCCGGTGTCGATCGTCCAAGGTTGACCGTCAAGGGCCTTCTTTTGGATTGGGGGACCGCAGACATCTCACAGATTCTCTCTATTCTTGAGAAGTTCAATGGTGAACTGTTCTTTGAGGTGCGTGACGAAGGGCTGTTCACAAAGAACAGGTCGTGGCAGCCGGTTAAGATTGATGGGGAATGGCGTTTTGATGTCGATCTCTCGCAGCCTCAGACTACTCATCTGCTGAAAAGCTATGAGGCACTGAAGATGGGCTTGTATACGGCCATCATGCTCGACACGCGCTTGCGCGACTATGCCCAGGATCTCAGGTTTGGACTCAATGAAGATCTTGAAGTGGTCGTCGACACGGGCGCGGCGGTTAAGCGCCTGATGGATAAGCTGCGGGTGGAAGGTTCCGCGGCGGCGGTGGAGGATTTGCTTGATCTCCGCAGCCTTGCCGCATACATGCCACTGGATTGGAACTGGGTGGATGTACTCGAGGAGATGGGCGCGCGCGCGCCCGATGCGGATGAATTCACCGCGGTTGCAAACCGGCTCCTCGGTGTGCTGAATGGTATTGCTGCTGTGGGAGGTGCCGCCGACGACGTCATTCTAGGCACGTCGGGAGACGATGTGCTTGATGGCGGCGATGGTAATGACGAAATTCGGGGCGGAGCAGGGAATGACTTGATCGAAGGCGGGAAAGGTAGCAACACCCTGTATGGGGGGGCTGGAAATGACACGTTGAGTGTCCACTTTGGAGCTGACAAGAATTTCCTGGCCGGCGGTGCTGGCGATGATGTTCTGATTGGCAGCGCGAAGAGTGATACCTACCTGTTCAATAAGGGGGATGGCCACGACACGATCGTGGAAACAGCCCAATACAGTGTCGTTTCGATTGACACACTCGTTTTTGGCGTTGGTCTGAGGGTTCAGGATCTCAAGGTTCTGCGTGAGGGGCGCGATATCCTTCTCGTGTTCGGAGAAGGAGAGGACTCAGTTCGGTTGAAGGATTGGTTGACCGAAAGCCTGCAGGAGGCGCGCTATGCTGGAATTGAGCGATTCCTCTTTGCAGACGGAACTGAATGGTCCCCCGAACTCATCAGGGCGCAGGTGACTACGCTGGGGTCGGATGGTGATGACGTCATTGATGGTTGGTTGGGCAACGATTTGATTCGCGGTGGCGCTGGCAATGACCTGATCGATGGTGGCGGCGGTACCAATGAGCTTTACGGTGAAGCAGGTAATGACACGCTGAAGGTTCACTTCCTTGCCGACAAGAACATTCTGGCCGGTGGCGTCGGCAACGATACGTTGATCGGCAGCAGCAAGAGCGATACCTACCTGTTCAACAAGGGCGATGGTCACGACACGATCGTGGAAACCAGCCAGTACGCCAGCGACTCGGTTGATACGCTGGTGCTGGGCGAAGGCCTGTCCGCCACCGATGTGCGGGTTCTGCGCGAAGGACGTGATGTGGTGCTGAGCTTTGGCGGCGGCAGTGACACGGTGCGGCTGAAGGACTGGCTGACCAGTTCACTGGGCGAGAACACGTCGGCCAGCATCGAGAAGCTGGTATTTGCCGATGGTACCCAGTGGACGGCAGCCAACATCCGAGCTCGGTTGACGAGCTATGTCGGTGACACTGGTGGTGCGTTTACAGGATGGCAGGGTGACGACCTGATCCTGGGCGGAGAAGGCGACGATGTCATTGACGGTGGACTGGGCAGCAACGAGCTGCACGGTGGCGCCGGCAATGACACGCTGAGCGTGGCGGCAACCTCCGACCGCAACATCCTTGCCGGTGGTATCGGTAACGATACGTTGATCGGCAGCAGCAAGAGCGATACCTACCTGTTCAACAAGGGCGATGGTCACGACACGATCGTGGAAACCAGCCAGTACGCCAGCGACTCGGTTGATACGCTGGTGCTGGGCGAAGGCCTGTCCGCCACCGATGTGCGGGTTCTGCGCGAAGGACGTGATGTGGTGCTGAGCTTTGGCGGCGGCAGTGACACGGTGCGGCTGAAGGACTGGCTGACCAGTTCACTGGGCGAGAACACGTCGGCCAGCATCGAGAAGCTGGTATTTGCCGATGGTACCCAGTGGACGGCAGCCAACATCCGAGCTCGGTTGACGAGCTATGTCGGTGACACTGGTGGTGCGTTTACAGGATGGCAGGGTGACGACCTGATCCTGGGCGGAGAAGGCGACGATGTCATTGACGGTGGACTGGGCAGCAACGAGCTGCACGGTGGCGTCGGCAATGACACGCTGAGCGTGGCGGCAACCTCCGACCGCAACATCCTGGC
>NZ_JAXBRE020000037.1:0-6077 GCF_047520985.2 Stenotrophomonas sp. BR163 | reverse complement strand
TGAAGGACTGGCTGACCAGTTCTCTGGGCGAGAACGCGTCGGCCAGCATCGAGAAGCTGGTGTTTGCCGACGGTACCCAGTGGACGGCGGCCAACATCCGGGCGCAGCTGACCACGCTGGGCACCTCTGGAGATGACAAGATCGTTGGCTGGAACGGCAACGACCTGATCCTGGGCGGAGAAGGCGACGATGTCATTGACGGTGGACTGGGCAGCAACGAGCTGCACGGTGGCGTCGGCAATGACACGCTGAGCGTGGCGGCAACCTCCGACCGCAACATCCTGGCCGGTGGTATCGGTAACGACACGTTGATCGGTAGCATCAAGAGCGATACCTACCTGTTCAACAAGGGCGATGGTCACGACACGATCGTGGAAACCGGCCAGTACGCCAGCGACTCGATTGATATGCTGGTGCTTGGAGAGGGGCTGCGATCAGGTGATGCACGCTTCCTCAGGCAGGGCAATGATCTTCAGCTGAGCTTCGCTGAAGAGGCCGACTCGGTTACTTTCAGCGGTTGGTTTGGCTCCATCGGTGCACAGATCGAGGTCCTGAGTTTTGCAGATGGCCGGACTGTGGGTAACGTCGAGTTGAATAGTCTGATTGCGGCAATGGCACAGAGTGGGTCCGCCGCAGCACTCACGCCATCGGCTATTGAGCAAGCGCAGAGAGTGAATCTGATTGCATCGATCTGATGATCTGAAGGTCGCGGATTATCCATGTTGAAGGATGCCCCGGGTGCCGATCGGCACCCGGAGCTCAAATGGCCGATATGGCGTCGGGGCGTATAGGAAGAGCGAGTAGGAAGCAGAGCCTGTACCCTCCGCCCATTGACGGAGGGCACGTGGCAGCTCTCCTGGGGGGAGCGGGGTACGATTGTGCCGCGCTCGCGCAGAGAGACCCTGGTCAGTTCAGGTCATTCTTGTGGGCATCATCCGCCCGCCACACGCCCGCGCTATGCTGCGCGCCTGCCGACCGATCCCGCCGCGATGAAGCTCGCCATCCTGTCCCGCAACAGCTCCCTGTATTCCACCCGTCGGCTGGTCGAGGCGGCGCGCGCGCGCGGCCACACCGTGCGCATCCTCGACCCGTTGCGCTGCTACATGCGCATCGCCGCCGATGGCTTTTCCATGCACTACAAGGGCCGGCCGATGACCGGCGTGGACATGGTCATTCCGCGCATCGGTGCCTCGATCACCCGCTACGGCACCGCCGTGCTGCGCCAGTTCGAACTGATGGGCGCACGCACGCCCAATCCGTCCGATGCCATCCTGCGTTCGCGCGACAAGCTGCGCGCGCACCAGCTGCTGGCGGCCAAGGGCATCGACATGCCGGTTACCGTGTTCGGCGACAACCCCGATGACACCGTCGATCTGCTGTCCATGCTCGGCCCGCCGCCGCATGTGGTGAAGCTCAATGAAGGCACCCAGGGTCGCGGCGTGATCCTGACCGAAAAGGCCAGTGCCTCGCGCGGCATTGTCGAAGCGCTGCGCGGCCTGTACGCCAACTTCCTGATGCAGGAATTCATCGGCGAGGCCAAGGGCGCCGACCTGCGCTGCTTCGTGGTGGGCGACCAGGTGGTGGCGTCGATGCAGCGGCAGGCACCGGAGGGTGACTTCCGCTCCAACCTGCACGCTGGCGGCACCGCCGTGGCGGCCAAGGCCAGTCGCGCCGAGCAGCAGGTGGCGGTGCGTTCGGCCAAGGCGTTGGGCCTGTCGGTGTGCGGCGTGGACCTGATCCGCTCCGCGCGCGGCCCGCTGGTGCTGGAGGTCAATTCCACGCCCGGGTTGGAAGGCATCGAAGCGGCCTGCGGTGTGGACGTGGCCACACGCATCATCGAACACGTAGAGAAGATCAAAAAGCCTTGATTATTCATGGGGTTGTGATTCTCATGGGTAAATGATCCGGGCCTTTAACGAGGCTTTAATCGGCCCCGGCGTAGGCTTCAGCGAACCGCAGCTCTGCCTCTCAGCAGGATCGGTATCGGGATACGACTTCAGGCCCAGGCGGGTGCGCCGCCTGGGCCTTTTTTATGCCTGTCGGCTCTGTGCCCAAGGTCTCTTGTGGAGGCCGCGTGACGGTCGTAGAGTTGGCCCTTCGTTCCGGGATGGATCGGGAGGTTGGCGATGTACCGCATCATGACGATCGCGTTGCTGCTGGGCCTGTCTGGCGCTGTTGCCGCCAAGCCGGAGAAAGTCGCTGTACAGATGGACCGGCAGGGGTCGGTCGCCGAGCAGATGCGCCAGGTGGAAACCGCGCTGGCTGCCCCCGACTATGCCGAACTGTCTGCCGAGGATCGCGGCCAGGTGCAGCAGGCGCTGTCGCGTATCCGCCAGCACATGGGCGAACGCCAGACCGTGCAGGAGCTGCCGCCGCAGTTGCAGGCCGAGGTCTTCAACGAGCAGGAACGCATCAACACCCTGATGGCGCGTGGCCATGACGACAGCCGGCAGATCTGCAGGTACGAACGCACCACCGGCAGCAACATGCCCAGGAGCCGCTGCCTGACCGTGGCCGAACGGCGCCGGATCGAAGAGAAAGGCAAGGCGCTGATCAACGACCAGCGCAGCTACAACACGCTCAGCCCACCGCCCGCCGGGCGTTGACCGCACCGCCTTTCGGTCCACCGGGGTGCCGTAACGGCGTATCGGTGGCACCGCAGGGTCGGTGTTCCACTCATGGAAGAACCTGGAGGTAACAATGCAGCGCATGACCCCCTTCGCCCTGATGCTGGGCCTGGCACTGGCCACCACCGCGCACGCCAAGCCCGAGAAAGGGCAGGTGAAGTTCGACGCCAACGCACCGGTGGCCGAACAGATCCGCAACGTTGAGACGGCGATCAACACCGAGGACTACAGCGAGATCGGGCTGGAAGACAAAAGCCGTGTGCAGCAGGCGCTGGGCCGTATCAAGATCAAGATGGGCGACCACGAACGGGTAGAGCAGTTGAGCCCGCAGGACCGCACCGAGATCTTCAACGACCAGGAAGTGATCAACACGATCATGACCCGCGCCCATGCCGACAGCCGCATGGTCTGCCGCCGCGAGCGCACCACCGGCAGCAACATGCCGCAGAGCGTCTGCCTGACCGTGGCCCAGCGCCGCAAGGCGCAGGAAGACAGCCGCAAGGCCCTCAACGACAACCAGCGTTTCAACAACTACAAGCCGTAACCGCGGTTGGACCGGTCGCAGGCCGCCATCGGTCACCCTGCCGTGCGTCCCTTGTGGACGCATCGGCGGAACCGTAAAGTCGAGACCCTATTCATGGACGAACATGGAGCTCGTCATGTACCGCACCACTACGCTCGCCCTGATGCTGTCGCTCGGCCTGGTGGCCACCGTGCAGGCCAAGGCGCAGAAGGACACCGTGCAGATGGATTCCTTCACCCCGGTATCCGAGCAGATCCGCCGCGTTGAAACGGCCATGGGCAGCGAGGACTACAGCGAGATCGGGCTGGAGGACAAGAGCCGCGTGCAGCAGGCGCTGAACCGGATCCGGATCAAGATGAATGGCCGCGAGAAGGTGGATGAGCTGGCCCCGCAGGAGCGCAACGACCTGTTCAACGAGCAGGAGATCGTCAACACCATCATGACCCGCGCCCAGGCCGACAGCCGCATGATCTGCCGCCGCGAGCGCCTGACCGGCAGCAACATGCCGACCAGCGTCTGCCTGACCGTGGCCCAGCGTCGCAAAGCCCAGGAAGAGAGCCGCCGGGCGCTGACCGACCAGCAGCGCATCAGCCGCTGAGCGCTCGCCCCGGGGGCGTTTGCCGGTGTCGTCCCTCCGGTACGAAATGTTAAGAATGGAACCTGTATCGTTCAGCAGGTAGACGTCGCGTCCACCCGCACAGGGGCATCCTGAGCAGGTGGGCCTGGCCCCCCGACGACCCTTCAAGAACCAGAGGTCCCAGTGCGCATTCTCGTAATCGAAGACAACAGCGACATCGCCGCCAACCTTGGCGACTACCTTGAGGATCGTGGCCACACCGTGGACTTCGCCGCCGACGGCGTGACCGGCCTGCACCTGGCGGTGGTCCACGAGTTCGACGCCATCGTGTTGGACCTGAACCTGCCGGGCATGGACGGCATCGAAGTGTGCCGCAAGCTGCGCAACGAAGCGCGCAAGCAGACCCCGGTGCTGATGCTGACCGCCCGCGACTCGCTGGACAACAAGCTGGCCGGTTTCGATTCCGGCGCCGATGACTACCTGATCAAGCCGTTCGCGCTGCAGGAAGTGGAAGTGCGCTTGAACGCTTTGTCGCGCCGCGGCAAGGGCGTGCAGACCCGCGTGCTGGAAACCGGCGATCTGGAATACAACCTGGACACGCTGGAAGTGCGTCGCCAGGGCAAGCTGCTGCAGCTCAACCCGACCGCGCTGAAGATTCTGCAGGCCCTGATGGAGGCCGCGCCGGCCGTGGTTACCCGCCAGGAACTGGAGACCCGCGTCTGGGGCGAAGAGCTGCCCGATTCGGATTCGCTGCGTGTCCACATCCACGGCCTGCGTGCGGTGGTCGACAAGCCGTTTGAAGTGCCGCTGATCCAGACCCGCCATGGCATCGGATACCGCATCGCTACCCCGGAAGCCTGATTCCGTGGCAACCAAGGGGGAGCGCCGGCGTTCGCCGTATCGGCGGCGCCTGCGCAGCCGCATCATCGTCTCGTTCGTGTTGTTGGGCTTCTGCCTGACGACACTGTTCGCGTTCGCCACCAACTGGGCCCGCATGCGCGTGGAAAACCAGCTGGTGGAAGACGTGATGAACCGCAACATCAACGAGTACGTGCGGCGGTTCTACGAGAGCCCGGATCGCAACCCCGACCTGCCCGTGCAGCAGATGCGTGCGCGCCTGATCAAGCCTGACAAGTTCGAGGCGCTGCGCGAGGAAGAGCCGGACTGGTACGAGTTCAAGGATGGCCTGTACAACATGGGCGGCGTGGATGAGCGCGGCCAGCGCTATTCGTACAAGCTGGCCGTGCGCAAGACGCCCGATGCCTGGGCATTCCTGGCCTACGACATGACCGACAGCGTGCGCGGCGGGCAGCAGCTCAACCGCGCGCTGGTACTGTCGGTGCTGGTGTTCAGCCTGTTGTCGCTGGTGCTGGGCTGGTGGTCGGCCTCGAAGGTGATGAAGCCGGTTTCGGACCTGGCCGCGCGACTGCGTGCCTATCGCGGCGGCACCAGTGATCCCGAGCCGCTGGCGCCGCGTTTCCCCGATGACGAAGTGGGGCAGCTGGCACAGGCGCTGGATGATTATTCGTCGCGGCTGACCGAAGTGGTGCAGCGCGACCGTGAGTTCAATGCCGACGTCAGCCACGAGCTGCGCACGCCGCTGGCGGTGATCCGTGGCGCCACCGAACTGCTGCTGACCCGGCCCGGCCTGGATGAGAAGGTGCTGCAGCGTCTGCAGCGCATCCAGCGCGCCGAACAACAGTGCAGCGACCTGATCGGCGCACTGCTGCTGCTGTCGCGCAATGAACGCGGGCAGGGCACCAGCAACGTCGCCCGCGTGGCCGAACAGCTGCTGGACGCCCACCGTGCACAGCTGGGCGGCAAGCCATTGGAACTGGCACTGGAAGGCGAGCGCAACCTGGTGATCGATGCGCCGGAAGCCGCGTTGTCGGTGGCGCTGGGCAACCTGATCGGCAACGCGGTGAAGTACTCGCAGGATGGCGAAGTGCGCGTCTTTGTCGGCAGCAATTCGGTGTCGGTGACCGACAGCGGACCGGGGCTGAGCGAAGAGGATGCCGCCAAACTGTTCCAGCGGGGCTATCGCGGCACGCATGCCGGCCATTCGCAGGGCGGCGGCATCGGCCTGTCGATCGTCAGCCGCCTGTGCGATCTGTATGGCTGGCAGGTGAGCGTGCGCCCCGGTGGCGAGCGCGGCGTGATCGCCACCCTGACGTTCTCGCCGAAGCCGTTGTAAGGGGCTTTACTTTGGTGGGTGCTCCACGTTTGTAGATACCGTGTTGCCCTTGCCTAGGCAAGGGCGCCGTCAGGCTCAAATGGCCGGCCGCTTTTCAGTACGCCCCAAACCAGATGGATGAGCTTGCGCATCACCGCACACATGACGACCTTGAAG
>NZ_JAXBRE020000036.1:28065-32770 GCF_047520985.2 Stenotrophomonas sp. BR163 | reverse complement strand
GGGTAGCGATGCGGACAGTTTCCATCCGGTCATTATCGCGCCTTCGGCGCGGATACGGCCAACGGCGGAGCCCCTCGTGGCTGGCTGGGGGGCGTGAGCCGCATGGATGCGGCGACCGAGCTTACATGGACGTACTTGCAGCGGCCCCTGCGCAGTCCATCCCGCCCGGCCAAGCACGGCTGTTGCTTTCACGCCCCCCAGCCAGCCACGAGGGGCTCCGCCGTTGGCCGTATCCGCGCCGAAGGCGCGATAATGACCGGATGGAAACTGTCCGCATCGCTACCCGCAAGAGCC
The DNA here is from genome assembly GCF_047520985.2 of Stenotrophomonas sp. BR163. Classification (NCBI taxonomy): domain Bacteria; kingdom Pseudomonadati; phylum Pseudomonadota; class Gammaproteobacteria; order Lysobacterales; family Lysobacteraceae; genus Stenotrophomonas; species Stenotrophomonas sp. BR163. The sequence continues at coordinate 32,476 of NZ_JAXBRE020000036.1, read as the reverse complement.
CGCTCGCCCTCTGGCAGAGCGAACACGTCGCCGACCGCCTGCGCCAGGCCCACCCCGGCCTGCACGTGGAACTGGTGCCGATGAGCACCCGCGGTGACGAGGTGCTGGACCGCTCGCTGGCCGCCATCGGTGGCAAGGGCCTGTTCCTGAAGGAACTGGAGCTGGCCATGCTGCGGGGTGAGGCCGACTGCGCCGTGCACTCGCTGAAGGATGTGCCGATGGAACTGGACGCGCCCTTCGCGCTGCCGGCGATGCTGACCCGGCACGACCCGGCCGATGGTTTCGTCTCCAACCTGTACGCCTCGCTGGACGCGCTGCCGATCGGCGCGCGGGTCGGCACCTCGTCGCTGCGCCGCCAGGCCCAGCTGCGCGCGCTGCGCCCGGACCTGGAACTGCTGGACCTGCGCGGCAACGTCAATACTCGCCTGGCCAAGCTCGACAACGGTGGCTACGACGCCATCGTGCTGGCGGTGGCCGGCCTCGAGCGCCTGGGCCTGGGCGAGCGCATCGTGGCGCGCCTGCAACCGCCGCAGTGGCTGCCGGCGCCGGCGCAGGGCGCGGTGGCGGTGGAGTGCGACGGAGGCAACACGCGCCTGATGGCGCTGTTCGCCACGCTTGATGACGCCGCCACGCGCGCCTGCGTGGAAGCCGAGCGGGCCATGAACCGCGCGCTGCATGGCAGCTGCCACGTGCCGGTGGCGGCGATCGCGCAGTGGCAGGGCGACGACCTGCACCTGCAGGGCTTGGTCGGCAGCGCCAGTGATGGCCGCGCCGTGCGTGCCGAAGCGGTGGGTCCGGCCCGCGATCCGGAAGCGCTGGGCCAGCAGGTGGCGAAGCAGCTGCTGGACGACGGTGCTGGCGAACTGCTGAACGTCTGAGCCATCGCAGGTAGTGCCGCGGCCAGCGGCCGGCACTACCGGAAGAAGAACGGGCGCCCTGGGCGCCCGTTCTGCTTATTTGAACTTGTAGACCACGTTCATCGTGGTCAGCGTATCGGTCTTGCGCTTGTCGACAGCGACGTCGCTGTTGTAACGCGCCTGCCAGCCGGCCTTCAGCGCCAGGTGCTCGTTCATGCTCACCGAGACACCGAAGTCGTTCTGGCCGAAGGTGTTGTACGAACCGGACTCGACCAGCAGCGTGTTCACCAGGTCGGTGTTGTCGGTCAGCGAGTACTTCAGGTCGAACAGGCCACGGCCGATCATGCCGGTACGGGTGCGGTCATCCTCGGTGCTGTGCGTACGGCGCACGCCGGGGCCGATCTGCGCGTCGAACGAGAAGCGCTCGGTGTTCCACAGGCGGGTGCCGTAGCCCAGACCGAACGAGCTCTGGCGGTCGTAGGTGGCGAAGTCGTCGCGCTCGGTACGCACCGTGGCGGTCAGCTGGCGGTGCTCGCCCAGCTGCAGCGCGCTGCCCGCACTGCCGGTGTAGCGGTTGGCGGTGGTGTTGCTGCGGCGGGTGGTGGTGCCGTCGTCGTTGGTCTCGGTCACCTTGGAGCTGGAGCGCAGGCCGAACAGGTCCATGCTGTGCACCCAGTCGCCGTCGGTGTAGCGCAGGCGCAGGCGGCCGTTGAAGCTCTCGGTGCTGCTGTTGCCGCGTGCCGAGGCAAAGCCGAGCTCGCCGCCGCTGCCACTCCACGGCGAGGACATCGCCGCCAGTTCGGAGGCATCCTGCGCGTATGCGAGCGGCGCACACAGCAGCAGGGGGATCAGCAGGGACACGCGCAGGGACATCGAGGCTTCTCCGGAACGGTTAACAGCCGGTGATGATACTGGAAGCGTGATGGCGGTCCGAATCGATCCAAAGCGTGCTTCAGCGAACGTTGCCGCGATCGCCTATTCAGGGCAGATCGACACGCAATGCGGGGTCGTTGAAGCGCGAATAGCGCAGGCGCAGCTGGAAGCTGCGGCCATTGCTGCTGCCGCTGCGCACGATCTGGCGTGGCAGGCCCTGGGCATCCACCCAGTACTCCAGGCGTTCGCCGGGCTGGCTGCCGCGCAGCCGGTAGTGACGGGTCTCGACCCCGTCCAGCGCCTGGCTGCCGAGGTCTTCGGCCTTCAGGTCGGCGGGCAGGGCGTCGGCCGGCAGCGGGTTGCGCCACTGCTCGAGCAGGCCGGGCGGGGCCGGCACCTGGCGGATCGCACCGTCGGCCTGCAGGAACAGGGTGTCGCCGATGATGGTCTGCGGCCCGGCCGGGGTCTCCACCCGGAAACGGTCGGGTGCAACGAAGTCCATGGCGCTGCGTACCCGCTGCGGCGCGCCCAGCACCTCCAGTTCGGCGTGGAAGCTGCGCAGGGCGGCGAAACGCTGGCTGGCGCCCAGCACCGCCTGTGCCGGATCGGCGGCGGGTACCGGGGCCTCGGTGCCCGCCGGCGCCGGCGCGCGATCGCAGGCGGCCAGCAGCAGGCAGGCCAGCAGGGACAGGGCAGGCAACCGGCGCATCGGGCATTCCATGGGGTGGGGGCGACCACGATAGCCCAAACGTTCCACACAAGACCCGCGACTCGGACATAATCGGGGGTATGGACCGATACGAACGCATCACTGCCCTGCATCGTCTGCTCAAGTCCGCGCGCTATCCGGTGACGGTGGCGACCCTGCAGGACAAGCTCGGTTGTTCCCGTGCCACCGTCTATCGCGACCTGGCCTTCCTGCGCGATGCGCTGATGGCACCGATCGAGGGCGACGGCGAGGCCGGCTTCCGCTACCAGGCCGACGAGAGCGACCGCTTCGAGCTGCCCGGCCTGTGGCTCAGCTCGGAGGAGCTGCATGCCCTGCTGGCCTCGCAGCACCTGCTGGCGCGTACCGGCGGCGGCGTGCTGTCGTCGGTGCTGGCGCCGCTGCAGCAGCGCATCGAGAGCCTGCTGGCGGCCCAGGCCGGTGTTTCCAGTTGGCCGGTCGACCGCGTGCGGGTGATTCCGCACCGTGGCCGCAAGTTCGACGAAGGCAGCTTCCGCAGCGTGGCCTCGGCGGTGCTGGAGCGCCGCCAGCTGGCGTTCGAGTACCGCGCCCGCTCCACCGACGAGCCGACCAAGCGCACCGTCTCGCCGCAGCGCCTGACCCATTATCGCGACAACTGGTACCTGGATGCCTGGGACCATGACCGCGAGGCGCTGCGCAGTTTCGCGGTGGACCGCATCCACAAGGCACGGGTAATTGACAATGCCGCCCGCGATGTCGCCGACAGCGAGCTGGACGAGCAGCTCGGCGCCAGCTATGGCATTTTTTCGGGTGCGCCGAAGGGCTGGGCGACCATCCTGTTCAGCGCCAAGGCTGCGCGCTGGGTGGCCGACGAGCACTGGCATTCCAAGCAGCAGGGTCGTTTCCTGGCCGATGGCCGCTACGAACTGAAGGTGCCGTACAGCGTCTCGCGAGAGTTGCTGATGGACGTGCTGCACTATGGTTCGGATGCCGAGATCATCGAGCCGATCATGCTGCGCGAGCAGGCCAAGGCGCTGCTTGAGCTGGCCCTGAGCAACTACGAAAAATCCTGACACCCCCCCCGAGAACCCCGTCCCCCATGAAGAAGACCCTGTTGCTGTCCCTGCTCGCCGCTGCGCTGGCCCTGACCGCCTGCGGCAAGTCCGGCGAGCCCTCGCAGAAGCTGGTGGTGGCCGCCACGGCCGTGCCGCATGCCGAGATCCTCGAGGTGGTCAAGCCGATCCTCAAGCAGGAAGGCGTGGACCTGGACGTGCGCGTATTCAACGACTACGTGCAGCCCAACGACCAGCTGGTGCAGAAGCAGGTGGACGCCAACTACTTCCAGACCGAGCCGTACCTGGATGCCTACAACCGCGACCGCAAGACCGACCTGGTGAAGGTGATCGGCGTGCACATCGAGCCGTTCGGTGCGTACTCGCGCAAGGTCAAGTCGCTGGCCGAGCTGCGCGACGGTGCCGACGTGGTGATCCCGAACGATCCGAGCAACAACAGCCGCGCGCTGATCCTGCTGCACAAGGCCGGCGTGATCGAACTGAAGGACCCGGCCAACGCGCTGTCGACCCAGCGTGACATCACCGCCAACCCGAAGAACCTGAAGTTCCGCGAGCTGGACTCGGCGATGCTGCCGCGCGTGCTGGACCAGGTCGATCTGGCCCTGATCAACACCAACTATGCGCTGGACGCCGGCCTCAACCCGACCAAGGATGCGCTGGCGATCGAGAGCAAGGATTCGCCGTACGTGAACTTCCTGGTCGCGCGCCCGGACAACAAGGACGACGCCCGTGTGCAGAAGCTGGCCAAGGCCCTGACCAGCCCGCAGGTGAAGGCCTTTATCGAGACCAAGTACAAGGGCGCGGTGCTGCCGGCGTTCTGACCGGCGCTACGGACGTTCTGGCCATGCGGTAGTGCCGGCCGCTGGCCGGCAATCTGCAAACGCCGCCAAAGATCAGGGGGTTGCCGGCCAGCGGCCGGC
>NZ_JAXBRE020000036.1:0-28055 GCF_047520985.2 Stenotrophomonas sp. BR163 | reverse complement strand
GCTGGCCGGCAACCCCCTGATCTTTGGCGGCGTTTGCAGATTGCCGGCCAGCGGCCGGCACGACCTTCAGTCGACGTGGAAGGCGAGGGTGGCGGCAACCGCCTGCTGCCATCCCGCATACAGCTTCTCGCGCCGCGACACCTCCATCTGTGGCTCGAAGCGCCGGTCCAGGCCCCACTGTGCAGCGATCTGTTCGCGGCTGGACCAGAACCCGACGGCCAGGCCGGCCAGATAGGCCGCACCGAGCGCGGTGGTTTCGGTCAACCGCGGCCGCAGCAGCGGCACACCGAGGATGTCTGCCTGGAAGCCGGCCAGGAAGTCGTTGCCGATCGCACCGCCATCAGCGCGCAGCTCGGTCAGTGCGATAGCGGCATCGGACTGCATTGCATCGAGCACGTCGCGGGTCTGGTAGGCCATCGATTCCAGCGCGGCGCGCACGAAGTGCGCCTTGCGCGTGCCACGGGTCAATCCAAACATCGCACCGCGCACATCACTGCGCCAATAGGGCGCACCCAGGCCGACAAACGCCGGCACCAGATAGGCGCCGCCGCTGTCGGGCACCTGCGCGGCCAGTGCCTGGCTGTCGCTGGCGCGTTCGATCATGCGCAGTCCGTCGCGCAGCCACTGCACCACCGAGCCGGCGATGAAGATCGACCCTTCCAGCGCATACTCCACGCGCCCGTCCAGGCCCCAGGCAATGGTGGTCAGCAGGCCGTTGCGCGACCGTACCGCCTGCGCGCCGGTATGCATCAACATGAAGCAACCGGTGCCATAGGTGTTCTTGACCATGCCCGGCTGGAAACAGGCCTGGCCGAACAGTGCCGCCTGCTGGTCACCGGCGATGCCGGCGATCGGGATCGGGTGGTCGAAGAAGAACTGCGGCCGGGTGTGTGCGTACACCGCACTGGAGTCGCGCACCTGCGGCAGCATCGCGCGCGGGATGTCGAGCAGGGCCAGCAGATCGTCATCCCAATCCAGCGTGTGGATGTTGAACAACAGCGTGCGCGCCGCGTTGCTGTAGTCGGTCACATGCGCCTGGCCGCCGCTGAGGTTCCACACCAGCCAGCTGTCGATGGTGCCAAACAGCAGCTCGCCACGTTCGGCGCGCTGCTGCGCACCTTCCACGTGGTCGAGGATCCAGCGCACCTTGGTCGCAGAGAAATAGGCATCGATCAACAGGCCGGTCCGCTCGCGGATCAGCGCTTCATGGCCTTCGGACTTCAGGCGTTCACAGATGGCGTGGCTCTGCCGCGATTGCCAGACGATGGCGTTGTGGATCGGCTGGCCGGTGGCACGGTCCCAGACCACGGTGGTTTCGCGCTGGTTGGTGATGCCCAGTGCGGCGATATGACGCGGGTCGATCTGCCCGCGGCTGAGCAATTCGGTCAGCGTGGCATAGACGCTGGTAAGGATCTCGCGCGGGTCATGCTCGACCCAGCCGGGTTGCGGGAAGATCTGCGCGAACTCGCGCTGCGCGCTGCCGATGATGTCGCCGGCACGGTCGAACAGGATCGCGCGCGAACTGGTGGTGCCCTGGTCGATGGCCAGCACGTAGCGGGGCGTCATGCAGCGTCTCCGGTAGAGCAGTCAGGGTAACTTACCTTTCTCTCTGTAGAGCCGAGCCATGCTCGGCTGCATTTGCACAACGCAGCCGAGCATGGCTCGGCTCTACAGCGTGGAGTGTTCGATCCACGCCTGCAGCCGTGTCACCTGCGCAGCGTCCAGCCGCAACCCCAGCTTGCTCCTTCGCCACAGGACGTCCTCGGCAGTGCGCGCCCACTCTTGCTCGCGCAGAAAGGCCACTTCCCGGGCATGCAGGCCGCCGCCAAACGCCTCGCCAAGATCGTGCAGGCCCCGTACACCCTGCAGCAGTTCCGCGCTGCGACTGCCATAGGCCCCGGCCCAGCGTCGCGCGATACCTGCGGGCAACCAGGGTGCCGATACCTGCAGATGCGCGCCCGCCTGCGCGGCGTCGCCCCAGTCGCTGCCTGGCAGCGGGTCTCCGTTTGCTGTCCACGCCGCTCCCATCTGCGGCAGGGCGGGCCGCAGCAGCTCCAGCGCTTCCTCGGCCAGCACCCGGTAGGTGGTCAGCTTGCCGCCCAGCACATGCAGCGCCGGTGCCGGGTCCACCTGCAGCTGCAGGCGGTAATCGCGGCTGAGTCTTGCCGCGCGCGGATCGGGATCAGCCAGCAGCGGGCGGACACCGGCGAACTGCCAGACCACATCTTCCGGCGCGATGGGTTCATGCAGGTAGCGATTGGCCGCTTCGCACAGGTACGCCACCTCTGAAGGCAGCACGCTGCAGCGCGCCGGGTCGCCGCGATAGTCGGTGTCGGTGGTGCCAACCAGCAGGTGGTCGTGGGCGAAGGGCAACAGGAACACCACGCGTCCATCGGGTTGCTGCAGCAGGCACGCGCTGTCATCGGGCCAGGGCCGGCGCAGGACGATGTGGCTGCCTTGTACCAGCCGCAGCGCGGGGCCGCCACTGCGTGCCTCCATCCGTTCCAGCAGGCCGCCGGCCCACGGCCCTGCCGCATTGGCGACGGCGCGCGCGGTCACCTGCTGCTGGCCATCAGCGGATTCCAGCACCGCCTGCCACCGGCCCGGCAAGGGCTGCAGGTCGATGCAGCGGCTGCGCACACGCACCTGTGCGCCCCGCTGCGCGGCATCCAGGGCGTTGAGCAGCACCAGTCGCGCGTCATCGACCTGCGCGTCGGCGTAGCTGAAGGCCTGCCGCAGATCCGGCGAGAGCCAGGGGCCGAGCGGATCGCGCTGAAGGTCCAGGGCGCGCGAGGCGGGAAATGCCGGGCTGCGACGGCCCAGGTGGTCATACAGCCACAGTCCCGCGCGTAGCATCCAGCGTGGGCGCAGATGGGGTTCCCACGGCAGCACAAAGCGCAATGGATGGACCAGATGGGGCGCCTGCCGCCGTACCACCTCGCGTTCGCCCAGCGCCTTGCGCACCAGCCCGAGCTCGCCCTGTTCCAGGTAGCGCAGGCCGCCGTGGATCAGCTTGCTGCTGGCGCTGGAGGTATGCGCGGCAAGGTCGTGCTGCTCGCACAGCAGCACGCGCAGGCCGCGGCCGCTGGCGTCACGGGCGATGCCGGCACCGTTGATGCCGCCACCGATCACCAGCAGGTCGACGTCGTCCATCGTGTCTCCGCGTCCTGTGTCTGTAGCCGAGCCGCGCCACCATTGACTGTGGGCGCCATTGAACGTAACGCATCGCAATGCGCGCGGAGCCCGCCGCTCGACTCGGGATAGGGGGCTTGGCTCGACTCTACAAAAAGGCAGTCGAGCATGGGCCCGACTCTACAGAACGCCGGTGACGGAAACGACGACGGGCCCCGAAGGGCCCGTCGCGTTGCATCAGTGAAGCAGGTGCAGCCTGGATCAGAAGCGGGCGCCAATGCCGAAGCCGACGGTCCACGGATCCATCTTGGCTTCGCCGATCTTCTCGCCGCCAACCTTGATGTCCGGGCGGGCGCGCATGTAGCGGGCGTCAGCACGGGCAAACCAGGTGGAGTTGATGTTCATGTCGACGCCGACGGTACCGATCACGCCCTTGGCATCCTTGAAGCGGATGTCGGTGTCAGCGCCGTTGCCCAGCTTCTCGTTGCTGAAGCTCGACTGGTAGTAGCCGACGCCCACGAACGGACGGAACACGTTGTCAGCCTGGCCGAAGTGGTACTGGCCGCTCAGCGCGACCGGCTGCTGCTCGACCGAGCCCAGGCGGGCGTTGTTCGGGCCCTTGAACTTGTTGTCGAACTTGTCAGCGGCGCCCCACAGTTCAACGGCCCAGTTGTCGTTGATGTAGTAGCTGAAGCTGACGGTCGGCGCCGGGCCACCATCGGTCTTCTTCACGCCGGAGATCGGGTCGTTCTTCGGTTCCAGCAGCGAGATGCCGCCAACAACGGCAAAATGCTTGCCCGACGCGGTGTCGGTGCTGCTGCTGTCCTGGGCGAAAGCGGCCGGCGCGAAGGCGGCGGAGGTCAGCAGGGCGAGACTCAGGATACGGATGGAGCGCATGGGGGTATCTCCTAATGTTTCTTGTTTTGGGCCCCCGGTTGCGGGGCGAGCACACCGTAGTCGCCCCAACATGAATCGAATCCGACGCACGTTAAAAAATAGTTTTCCTTGTTCAGCGACGGGTACGGAACGCCTGTATTCATGGGGTTTCTGGCGCTCGGGGACATTCATGCAGTTGGAGATGATGTGAGCACAGCAACGTTGTGCATTGGCCTGCAAGCGCAGGTGAACGTGGAGTGCAGGGTGCTGCTGCTGGGCTCGATGCCGGGCGTGGCGTCCCTGCAGGAGCAGCGCTATTACGCCCATCCGCGCAACCGCTTCTGGCCGCTGATGGCCGACATCTGTGGTTTCGACGCGGATCTGGCCTACGCAGCGCGGCTGCAGGCATTGAATGCCGCGGGCATCGGTCTGTGGGATGTGATCGGTCGCTGCGAGCGCCGAGGCAGCCTGGACGCGGACATCGTGCGTGGCACGGAAGTGGCCAATGCACTGCCGGAACTGATCGCCACGCTGCCTGAGCTGACGCTGATCGGCTGCAATGGCGGCGCATCATGGCAGGCGTTCCAGCGCTGGGTGCTGCCGCAGCTGGAGGCCCCGCCACAGGTGGTTGCATTGCCCTCGACCAGCCCGGCCAATGCGGCGTGGTCGTTGCCGCGCCTGCGCCAGGTCTGGCAGCCGGTCGCAGACGCACTGGCGACATGAAGCGGACATCGTCCGGACAATACGCTACCGACTGGTCGCGGCCGGGACCCGCGGGCAACAGCCTGTCCCGGCTGCGTGCGTACTGAAAACATCTGTAACGGTTGGCGCTGGACCCCGCTGGCCGCACAATAGAGGTTTCCCTACACCAGATTGCCGGAGTTATCCCCATGGCCGAAATCAAGGAAGCACTTGTCCCCGATATCGGTGACTACAGCGATATCCCGGTAATCGAGGTGCTTGTCGCCGTCGGCGACACGGTCAAGAAGGACCAGGGCCTGGTGACGCTGGAAAGCGACAAGGCGACCATGGAAGTGCCGTCCTCGGTGGCAGGCGTGGTCAAGGAACTGAAGGTCAAGGTGGGCGACAGCCTGTCCGAAGGCAAGGTCGTGGCGCTGATCGAAGTGGCCGAAGGCGAAGCCGCCGCGCCGGCCGCCGCCGCACCGGCACCGGCCAAGTCCGCTGCCCCGGCTGCCGCCACCCAGAGCGCGCCGGCCCCGGCCGCCGCTGCGGCGGCCGCTCCGGCCACTCCGGCCACTCCGGCCGCCAGCGGTGGCGCAGTGGAAGCGCTAGTGCCGGACATCGGCGACTACGCCGGCATCCCGGTCATCGAAGTGCTGGTCGCCGTCGGCGACACGGTCAAGAAGGACCAGGGCCTGGTCACGCTGGAAAGCGACAAGGCCACGATGGAGGTGCCGTCGTCAGTGGCAGGCGTGGTCAAGGAACTGAAGGTCAAGGTGGGCGACAACCTGTCGCAGGGCGACGTGGTTGCCATCATTGAAGCCGAAGGCGCTGCCGCGCCGGCACCGACCAAGGCGGCGGCTGCCGCTGCTCCGGCTGCCGCCGAGACCGCCACCAAGGTCGAGCCGGTCGCTGTGCCGGCACAGCCGGACAAGCTGGCGGCGCGCGAGATCGCTTCGGCCGGCACCCCGTCCAGCCCGCCGGTGCAGTTCAACGCCGATGGCGTGCTGCCGGCCAAGGTGCCGTACGCCACCCCGGCGGTGCGCGTGTTCGCCCGCGAGCTGGGCGTGGACCTGCTGCAGATCAACGGCACCGAGAAGGGGGGCCGCATCACCAAGGCTGACGTGCAGAAGTTCGTCAAGGCCGCACTCAGCGGTGGTGTGCCGGCAGCTGCCGGTGGCGCCGTCGCCGCCGGTGGTGGCCTGAACCTGCTGCCGTGGCCGAAGGTCGACTTCAGCAAGTTCGGCGAGACCGAAGTCCAGCCGCTGTCGCGCATCAAGAAGATCTCCGGCGCGAACCTGGCCCGCAACTGGGCGATGATCCCGCACGTCACCCAGTTCGAACAGGCCGACATCACCGACCTGGAAGGCCTGCGCGTGGCGCTGAACAAGGAAAACGAGAAGGCCGGCATCAAGCTGACCATGCTCGCCTTCCTGATCAAGGCCAGCGCCGCGGCGCTGAAGAAGTTCCCGGAATTCAACGCCTCGCTCGACGCCAGCGGTGAAAACCTGACCCTGAAGAAGTACTTCCACATCGGCTTTGCCGCCGATACGCCGAACGGCCTGGTCGTGCCGGTCATCCGCGACGTGGACAAGAAGGGCGTGGTGCAGATCGCGCAGGAAACCGGCGAACTGGCCAAGAAGGCGCGCGACGGCAAGCTGGGCCCGGCCGACATGAGCGGCGGCTGCTTCTCGATCAGCTCGCTGGGCGGCATTGGCGGCACCGCGTTCACTCCGATCGTCAATGCACCGGAAGTGGCCATCCTGGGCGTGTCCAAGTCCTCCATCCAGCCGGTCTGGAATGGCAAGGAGTTCGCGCCGAAGCTGATGCTGCCGCTGTCGCTGAGCTACGACCACCGCGTCATCGACGGCGCCCTGGCCGCACGCTTCACCACGTACCTGTCGCAGGTGCTGGCCGACATGCGCCGCGTGCTGCTGTAAGGCATCGCTTCGCCCCCACCGTGCGGCCGCTGCCCCTGGCGCGGCCGCGTGAACAGATGCAGTGACAGCCCGCCGGCCCTGCCGGCCGGGCACAAGGAAAACCACCATGGCCACGATTGAAGTCAAGGTTCCCGACATCGGCGATTACAGCGATGTTCCGGTGATCGAAGTGTTGGTCGCCGTCGGCGACACGGTGAAGAAGGACCAGGGCCTGGTGACCCTGGAGTCGGACAAGGCCACCCTGGAAGTGCCGTCCTCGGCGGCCGGCGTGGTCAAGGAGATCAAGGTCAAGCTGGGCGACACCTTGTCCGAAGGCGCCGTGGTCGTGGTGCTGGACGCTGAAGGCGCCGCCGATGCCCCGGCCAAGGCCGCTGCGCCGGCTCCGGCTGCGGCCGCTCCGGCCAGCAAGCCGCCGGTGACCCCCTCGCACCGCGCCCCGGCCGAGCCGGTGGCACCGAAGCCGGCGCTGTCCAGTGGCAAGCCGGCCGACATCGAATGCGAAATGGTCGTGCTGGGCTCCGGCCCGGGCGGCTACACCGCCGCCTTCCGCGCCGCCGACGTCGGCCTGGACACGGTGCTGGTCGAGCGCTACGCCAGCCTCGGCGGCGTCTGCCTCAACGTCGGTTGCATTCCGTCCAAGGCGCTGCTGCACGCCGCCGCGGTGATCGACGAAGTGGCCCACGCCGGCGATTTCGGCGTCGAGTTCGGCAAGCCGACCATCACCCTGGACAAGCTGCGCCAGTACAAGGAAAAGGTCGTCAACCAGCTGACCAAGGGCCTGGCCGGCATGGCCAAGCAGCGCAAGGTCCGCAACGTGCAGGGCGTCGGCAGGTTCATCTCGGCCAACGAACTGGAGATCACCGCCGCAGACGGCAGCACCCAGCTGCTGCGCTTCCAGAAGTGCATCATCGCCGCGGGTTCGCAGGCGGTGAAGCTGCCGAACTTCCCGTGGGACGACAAGCGCGTGATGGATTCCACCGACGCGCTGGAGCTGGCCGAAGTGCCGGGCTCGCTGCTGGTCGTCGGCGGCGGCATCATCGGCCTGGAAATGGCCACTGTGTACAGCGCACTGGGCAGCAAGGTCACCGTGGTCGAGTTCATGGACCAGCTGATGCCGGGCGCCGACAAGGACCTGGTCAAGCCGCTGGCCGACCGCCTGAAGAAGCAGGGCATCGAAGTGCACCTGAAGACCAAGGCCTCGGGCGTCACTGCCGATGCCAAGGGCATCACCGTGACCTTCGAGGCGGCCGAGGAAGGCCAGGCGCCGGCGCTGGCGCAGGGCACTTTCGACCGTGTGCTGGTGGCCGTCGGGCGTTCGCCGAACGGCAAGAAGATCGATGCCGAGAAGGCCGGCGTGCAGGTCACCGAGCGTGGCTTCATCCCGGTTGATCGCCAGATGCGCACCAACGTGCCGCACATCTTTGCCATCGGCGACATCGTCGGCAATCCGATGCTGGCCCACAAGGCCACGCACGAAGGCAAGCTGGCCGCCGAAGTGGCCGCTGGCCACAAGAAGGAGTGGGTGGCCCGGGTGATTCCGTCGGTGGCCTACACCAACCCGGAAATCGCCTGGGTCGGCGTCACCGAGACCGAAGCCAAGGCCAAGGGCCTGAAGGTCGGCGTGGCCAAGTTCCCGTGGGCCGCCAGCGGCCGCGCGATCGGCATCGGTCGCACCGAGGGCTTCACCAAGCTGATCTTCGACGAGGAGACCCACCGCATCATCGGCGGCGCGATCGTCGGCGTGCATGCCGGTGACCTGCTGGCCGAGATCGGCCTGGCCATCGAGATGGGCGCGGAAGCCGAGGACATCGGCCACACCATCCACGCCCACCCGACGCTGAGCGAGTCGGTGGCGATGGCGTCGGAAATCTACGACGGCACGATCACCGATCTGTACATGCCGAAGAAGAAGTAAGGCGCCTGCGCCGTTCCAAATGAAAAGCCCCGGCATTTGCCGGGGTTTTTTTGTTGAGCCTCGATCACTCTCATTGCGAGCGTTCGGGCCGCAGCGCGGGTGGCAGGCATTTGGACAAATGTCCCCCGTCGCCCGCCTGTGGCGGTCGCCTCCTCCTTTACTTTGTCCAAACGCCTGCCACCCGCGCTGCGGCTCGGCTTGCGGACGGTCGAGCCGCAGAGGCCACTGCAACAGGCGCATAGATGCGTGACACGCGGAGGGAGTGGGGGCTGTGTGCGAAGTAAAGGAGGAGGTGACGGCCGCAGGCCGGCGCCGGGGGACATTCGCACGCAAGCCCCTCTCCCCCCGCGCTCGACCAACCAGCTTCTCTGCTCGACGATGCCACAAAAAACGCGGCCCCGATGTTCCGGAGGCCGCGCCAGGAGAGAGCGTGGAAGGGACGAGGGATCAGAACACGAAGCTGACGCCGGCCACCGGGCCCTTGAATTCCTGCTTCAGGCCGATGGTGCCGTCGCTGCCCTTCTTGTCCGCATCGAGCTTGAACCAGTCGTAGCCGGCGAACACACCGAAGTTCCTGGTGAAGCGGTAATCGACGATGGCGTTGGCGCGGCTCAGATCGCCCTTGTAGTCATCGAAGCTGCCCCAGCGCGTGTTGAGGTACTGGCCCTGCAGGGTGATCATCCACTTCTCGGACGGGGTGAAGCTCAATCGCGCACCGACCACCGGCGCCACGCCGTCTGTCTTCTCGTTGAGGAACTGGCCTTCGTACACGGTGCCCAGATCGGCGTAGGCCTTGGTGCTGACCTTGGCGTACTCGGCACCCAGCTGCAGGCCCAGGTCGAACGTATCGGTGTCCACCACCGAGTAGTCATAGACCAGGCTGGCCACCTGGTACTTCAGTTCGCCCTTGACGAAGCTGCCGGACGGCACGTTGACGTCACCGAAGGAGATGTCCTGGCCGAGGGTCTCACGGCGGTCCTTGTCGTACTTGAAATAGTTGAACAGCAGGCGCTGGCGGTTGCTGATGCGGAACATGCCGTCAATGCGCGGCTCCCACTCCTTGCCACCCAGCTTGAAGTCCTCGGAGAAGCCGATGTCCTGCCCGGCGACATTGGTCTTGCCGCGGAGCGTGTTGTCCGAGTCGATGTTCATCGCACCCAGGCGCAGGGCAAAGCGGTCGTCGCCTTCGGCGGCGTGGGCAGCGGTGGCGAACGAGGCGCCGGCGGCGATCAGGGAGAGAGCGAGCAGGGTGGGTACGGGGCGCATCGAAGAGTCCTTGCAGTGGTTCATCAGAATGAAGACCACTGTGCCGGACAGGCCCGTCCACCATCCGTGAACGTATGGTCCACGCCATGTGCACGGTTCAGTGCTGTCGCGACGATGCAAAAAGATGGCCCCGGAGACGGGCTTCGGGGCCATCGTGGGACCTGCGGGGTGGAGCCGACGAGGATGCTGCAGGCAGGTCGAAAGATCGGACCTGCGCATCCGGCGAAAGTTCCCCGCCTTCGACCAAAGTTCAATACTGCGGTGCAGCATCATGCGGACGTCATTGTCCCCCGGGTGGTACGCAAAAATGTAACCGTTACCGTAACTTGCGGCTTCCCGGGATGAACAGGCAGCGGTTGTCTCGCAAATTGTCCCATTGCTATAATTTGGCGGCTCGATGAGGCCCCCCTGCTGTAGCCGCCTCAGCCTTCCACTTGCAACCACGCGGGACGTCCTGTGCTGAACTCCGTTGATGCGGGTCGGCGACTGATGCTGCGCGCCGCGGTCTACCCGCTGGCCGCGGTCGCTGTCCTGGCCCTGGCCTTCCTGCTGGTCGGTCCGAAATACGCCCTCGGCGCGCTGGCGTCCGGTGTGGCCATTTCGGCCGGTGGCTGGGTGGCGGCAAGGATGGCGCTGGGGGGTGGTGCGGTGGCCGCAGGATCGGCGATGGCTCGCCTGATCATTGCGATCGTGGCCAAGTGGGTCGTGGTTTTCGGCGTCCTGCTGGTGGGGTTCCTGGTCTTCAAGCTGCCTGCATTGGCGCTGTTGGCCGGTATCGCCGTCGGCTTGATGTTCCAGGTCCTGGCGATGGCCAGGCGTTGACAGAATTCAATTAACTGAAGGTTCCGGACACATGGCGGGCGAGGCTCTAACCCCTACCAGCTACATCCAGCATCACCTGCACAACCTGACCGCGCCGGTCGGCAAGGGTGAGGGTATGTTCTGGCATATCCACGTCGATACCTTCCTCACTGCGGTCCTGATGGGCCTGGTGATCGTTGTCGCGTTCTGGCTGGGCACCCGCAAGGCCACCGCCGGCGTGCCGGGCAAGTGGCAGGCCTTCGTCGAGATCTGCCTGGAGTTCGTCGACCGCCAGGCCAAGGACACCTACCACGGCAAGAGCAAGCTGGTCACGCCGATCGCCATCACCATCTTCTTCTGGATTCTGCTGATGAATCTGCTGAAGATGATCCCGGCCGATTTCATCGCCAAGCCGCTGGAATGGGTGGGCGTGCACTACTGGAAGCCGGTGCCGACCGCTGACGTCAATGCCACCCTGGGCATGGCCATCAGCGTGTTCTTCCTGATGCTGTTCTTCGCGCTCAAGTCCAAGGGCCTGGGCGGCTTCATCAAGGAATTCCTGACGGCGCCGTTCGGCAAGTGGATGATGCCGTTCAACCTGATCCTCAACATCGTCGAGTGGCTGAGCAAGCCGATCTCGCTGGCGATGCGACTGTTCGGCAACATGTTCGGCGGCGAAATCGTGTTCCTGCTGATCTGGGTGCTGGGTGGTGCCGGTTTCTTCGGTGCCATTGCCGGTGGTGTGTTCGGCCTCGGCTGGATGCTGTTCCACCTGCTGGTGATCCCGCTGCAGGCCTTCATCTTCATGATGCTGTCGATCGTGTACCTGAGCCTGTCGGAAGACGCTCACTGAGTTTCAAGCTTCAACGCGTTTCAACCTTCATCCGTTTCATCACCCTTAGCAACTTAAGTTCCTGGAGATAACCATGTACTTCGCCGTCCTGACCAACTTCGCGCAGATTCAGAGCTCCACCGCCCTTGCCGTCGGCATCATGATCGGCCTGGCCGCGCTGGGCGCCGGTCTGGGTCTGGCCATCATGGCTGGTAAGTTCCTGGAGTCGGCCGCGCGCCAGCCGGAACTGATCCCGGTCCTGCAGGTCCGCATGTTCATCACCGCCGGCCTGATCGACGCCGCGTTCATCATCTCGGTCGCCGTTGGCCTGCTGCTGGCCTTCGCCAACCCGCTGTCGGCTGCCTTCGCTGGCGCCGTCACCAAGGCTCTGGCCGGCTGATACAGCGGTTTGAGACGACCGGGTGCTGATGCACCCGGTTTCGGATGAAGGCCGGATGTGCCGCTACGGCGGCGCGTCCACCCCGAAACCAGCGATCGAGCTAACCATGAATATCAATTTCACCCTTCTTGCGCAGGCGCTGGCCTTCGCTGGTCTGATCTGGATCATCGCGACCAAGATCTGGCCGCCGCTGATGAACGCGATCGAAGAGCGCCAGCAGAAGATTGCTGAAGGCCTCGCTGCTGCCGACCGCAGCCAGAAAGATCTGGCCCAGGCGCAGGAGAAGGTCAACGAAGCGCTGAAGGAAGCACGCACCAAGGCCAACGAGATCATCGATCAGGCCCACGCGCGTGCCAACCAGATCGTTGATGCTGCCCGTAACGAAGCGATCACCGAAGCCACCCGTCAGAAGGAACTGGCCCAGGCTGAAATCGACGCCGCCGCCAACCGTGCCCGTGAAGATCTGCGCAAGCAGGTGTCCGCGCTGGCCGTGACCGGTGCCGAAAAGCTGCTCAAGCGCGAAATCGACGCCAACGCCCACAAGGCGCTGCTCGACGAGCTGGCCTCGGAGATCTAAGGATGAGCCAGGCCCTCACGCTTGCCCGCCCGTACGCCCGCGCCGCGTTCGCGACCGCGCGCGACGAAGGCGCGTTCGCGCCGTGGTCGGACGCCCTGGCGTTCTCCGCCCACGTCGCCGCCGACCCGCGCGTGGCGGCCCTGCTCGCCAACCCGGAGCTGGGTCGTGACGACGCCGTCGCCCTGCTGGCGCCGGTGTCCCACGGCGAGACCTACTCGCGCTTCCTGGCCATCCTGGCCGAATCGCATCGCCTGCCGCTGCTGCCGGAAATCTCCGGCATGTTCGACGCCCTGCGCGCCGAAGCCGAGCACGTGGTCAAGGCCACCGTCACCTCGGCTGCCGAACTGTCGGCCGGTGAACTGGACGCGATCAAGGTCGCGCTGCGCAAGCGCTTCAACCGCGAGGTCGACGTGACCACCGCGGTCGATGCCTCGCTGATCGGCGGCGCCGTGATCGACGCCGGCGACGTGGTCATCGATGGTTCGCTGAAGGGCAAGCTGGCCCGTCTGCAGACCGCGCTCGCTAACTGAATTCATTTAACGTCCGGCCCCGCTGCCGGCACTAGGACTTGACGATGGCAACCACGCTCAACCCCTCCGAAATCAGCGAACTGATCAAGAACCGCATCGAGAAGGTCAAGCTGGCCGCGGAATCGCGCAACGAAGGCACCGTGACCAGCGTGTCCGACGGCATCGTGCGCATCTTCGGTCTGGCCGACGTGATGCAGGGCGAAATGATCGAACTGCCGAACAACACCTTCGCCCTCGCCCTGAACCTGGAGCGCGACTCGGTCGGCGCCGTGGTCCTGGGTGACTACGAGCACCTGCGCGAAGGCGACGTCGCCAAGACCACCGGCCGCATCCTGGAAGTGCCGGTCGGTCCGGAACTGCTGGGCCGCGTCGTGAACGCGCTGGGCGAGCCGATCGATGGCAAGGGCCCGCTGGGCACCGACCTGACCGCTCCGGTGGAGCGCGTTGCTCCGGGCGTGATCTGGCGCAAGTCGGTCGACCAGCCGGTGCAGACCGGTTACAAGTCGGTCGACTCGATGATCCCGATCGGCCGTGGCCAGCGCGAGCTGATCATCGGTGACCGCCAGACCGGCAAGACCGCCATGGCGATCGATGCGGTGATCAACCAGAAGGGCACCGGCATCAAGTGCGTGTACGTTGCGATCGGCCAGAAGGCTTCGACCATCGCCAACATCGTGCGCAAGCTGGAAGAGAACGGCGCGCTGGCCCACACCATCGTGGTGGCCGCGACCGCTTCCGAATCGGCTGCCATGCAGTACATCAGCGCCTACTCGGGCTGCACCATGGGTGAGTACTTCATGGACCGCGGCGAAGACGCGCTGATCGTGTACGACGATCTGTCCAAGCAGGCTGTCGCCTACCGCCAGATCTCGCTGCTGCTGAAGCGCCCGCCGGGCCGCGAAGCCTACCCGGGTGACGTGTTCTACCTGCACTCCCGTCTGCTCGAGCGCGCTGCCCGTGTGTCCGAGGAATACGTCGAGAAGTTCACCGAAGGCAAGGTCACCGGCAAGACCGGTTCGCTGACCGCGCTGCCGATCATCGAAACCCAGGCCGGCGACGTGTCCGCGTTCGTTCCGACCAACGTGATCTCGATCACCGACGGCCAGATCTTCCTGGAAACCGACCTGTTCAACGCCGGCATCCGCCCGGCCGTGAACGCCGGTATCTCGGTGTCGCGCGTCGGTGGCTCGGCCCAGACCAAGATCATCAAGAAGCTGTCGGGCGGCATCCGTATCTCGCTGGCCCAGTACCGTGAACTGGCTGCCTTCGCGCAGTTCGCCTCGGACCTGGACGAAGCGACCCGCAAGCAGCTGGAGCGTGGCCAGCGCGTCACCGAGCTGATGAAGCAGAAGCAGTACGCGCCGATGTCGATCGCCAACCAGGCGCTGTCGATCTACGCCGTCAACGAGGGTTACCTCGACGACGTGCCGGTCAACAAGCTGCTGGCGTTCGAAGAAGGCCTGCACGCCCACTTCGCCAATACCCAGGGCGAGCTGATCAGCAAGGTCAACGCCACCGGCGGTTGGGACAACGACATCGAAGGTGCCTTCAAGAAGGGCATCGCCGAGTTCAAGACCACCGGCAGCTGGTAATCGCGGTCCTGTAGAGCGGAGCCACCGGCTCCGCTGGACCAGATGACAAACGGTTGAACAACGCGGGGCATCCGCCCCGCGCCACGGGAAACAAGAGATGGCAAGCGGACGCGAAATCAAAACCAAGATCAAGAGCGTGCAGAACACCCGCAAGGTGACGCGCGCCCTGGAAATGGTCTCGGCCTCCAAGATCCGCAAGGCGCAGGATCGGATGAAGACCTCGCGTCCGTACGCGCAGGCGATGAAGCAGGTGATCGGTCACCTGGCCCAGGCCAGCACCGACTACCAGCATCCGTTCCTGGTCGAGCGCGAGCAGGTAAAGCGGGTCGGTTTCATCGTGATCTCCTCCGATCGCGGTCTGGCCGGCGGCCTGAACAACAACCTGTTCCGCAAGATGCTGGGCGAAGCCAAGGCATGGCAGGACAAGGGTGCCGAAGTGGACCTGGTGACCATCGGCCAGAAGGCATCGACCTTCTTCCGCCGCGTGAAGGTCAACATGGTCGGCAGCGTGACCCACATCGGCGACGTGCCGAAGCTGGAATCGCTGATCGGTGTGATCAAGGTCATGCTCGACGCCTTCACCGAAGGCAAGATCGACCGCGTGTACCTGGTCTACAACCGCTTCGTGAACACCATGGTGCAGAAGGCCAGCTTCGATCAGCTGCTGCCGCTGCCGCCGGCCGAGAAGCAGGTCGCTCACCACGACTGGGACTACCTGTACGAACCCGATGCCGCGACCGTGCTGGAGCACGTGATGACGCGTTACATCGAGTCGCTGGTGTACCAGGCACTGCTGGAAAACGTCGCCTCCGAGCATGCCGCACGCATGGTTGCGATGAAGGCGGCGAGCGACAACGCCAACAAGCTGATCGGCACCCTGCAGCTCGTCTACAACAAGGCGCGCCAGGCAGCGATCACCCAGGAAATCTCCGAAATCGTCGGCGGCGCGGCAGCAGTCTGACCGCGTTCGTTCAAAGCACACATTAGAGGATGCAGCAATGAGTCAGGGCAAGATCGTTCAGATCATCGGCGCGGTCGTCGACGTCGAATTCCCGCGTGAATCGGTGCCGAAGGTGTACGACGCACTGAAGGTCGAAAACACCGAGATCACCCTCGAAGTCCAGCAGCAGCTGGGCGACGGCGTGGTGCGTACCATCGCCCTCGGTTCCACCGACGGCCTGAAGCGCAACCTGGTTGCCGTCAACACCGGCCGCGGCATCTCGGTCCCGGTCGGCGCCGGCACCCTGGGCCGCATCATGGACGTGCTGGGCCGTCCGATCGACGAAGCCGGCCCGGTCGCTGCCAGCGACAACTGGGAAATCCACCGCGCTGCGCCGTCGTATGAAGACCAGTCCCCGGCCACCGAGCTGCTGGAAACCGGCATCAAGGTCATCGACCTGATGTGCCCGTTCGCCAAGGGCGGCAAGGTCGGCCTGTTCGGCGGCGCCGGCGTCGGCAAGACCGTCAACATGATGGAGCTGATCAACAACATCGCCAAGGCGCACAGCGGTCTGTCCGTGTTCGCCGGCGTGGGTGAGCGTACCCGTGAGGGCAACGACTTCTACCACGAAATGAAGGACTCCAACGTCCTGGACAAGGTGGCGATGGTGTACGGCCAGATGAACGAGCCGCCGGGCAACCGCCTGCGCGTCGCGCTGACCGGCCTGACCATGGCCGAGTACTTCCGCGACGAGAAGGACGAGAACGGCAAGGGCAAGGACGTCCTGTTGTTCGTCGACAACATCTACCGCTACACCCTGGCCGGTACCGAAGTGTCGGCACTGCTGGGCCGTATGCCGTCCGCGGTGGGTTACCAGCCGACCCTGGCCGAGGAAATGGGCGTCCTGCAGGAGCGCATCACCTCGACCAAGAACGGCTCGATCACCTCGATCCAGGCCGTCTACGTTCCCGCGGACGACCTGACCGACCCGTCGCCGGCGACCACCTTCGCCCACCTGGACTCGACCGTCACCCTGTCTCGTTCGATCGCCTCGCTGGGTATCTACCCGGCCGTCGATCCGCTGGACTCCACCAGCCGCCAGATGGATCCGCTGGTGATCGGCCACGAGCACTACGACACCGCCCAGCGCGTCCAGCAGACCCTGCAGAAGTACAAGGAACTGAAGGACATCATCGCGATCCTGGGCATGGACGAACTGTCCGAAGAGGACAAGCAGGCCGTGTCGCGCGCCCGCAAGATCGAGCGCTTCTTCAGCCAGCCGTTCCACGTGGCCGAAGTGTTCACCGGTTCGCCGGGCAAGTACGTGCCGCTGAAGGACACCATCCGTGGCTTCAAGGCCATCGTCGATGGCGAGTACGACCACCTGCCGGAGCAGGCGTTCTACATGGTCGGCGGCATCGAAGAAGCGGTCGAGAAGGCCAAGAAGATGGCCGAGAAGGCCTGATCCGGGACGGGCAGGAGCGATCCTGGCCGACCTGACGCCGGCGCCGGGCAACCGCCCGCGCCGGTGGACCCCCACGGTGGCATTGCGCCGCCGCGAACAGCGAAGAGATTTGCATGAGCACGATCCGTTGCGACATCGTCAGCGCCGAGCAGGAAATCTTCCGTGGCGAAGCGACCCTGGTCGTGGCCACCGGTGAGCTGGGCGAACTGGGCATCGCGCCCAAGCACGCGCCGCTGATCACCCGCCTGAAGCCGGGCAAGGTGGTGGTGACCACGCCGAACGGCGAGCAGCTGGATTTCGCCATTTCCGGCGGCATCCTGGAAGTGCAGCCGCAGGTGGTGACCGTGCTGGCCGACACCGCGATCCGCGCGCAGGACATCGACGAAGCCTCGGTCCGCAAGGCCAAGGAAGAAGCCGAGCGCATCCTGGCCAACCGCGGCGAAGCGATGGAAGTGGCCGAAGCCCAGCAGAAGCTGGCTGAAGCCGTCGTCCAGCTGCAGGCACTGGAACGCCTGCGCAAGAATCTCAAGCACTGAGGTTCGCGCTGCACCCACGAGAACGCCGGCCCTGTGCCGGCGTTTTTGTTTCTGCTGGCAGCGCCGGGGCGTGTGTCGGTGGTATCAGCGATACACCACATGGCGCATCAACAGGAACGACACGCACGCCAGCCCGCCTTCCACCAGCGGCTTGGCCAGCCACGTGTACTGCAGGCCCAGCGCCTGGTCGACCAGGCTGACCAGCAGCGTGCTCGTCGCCGTCAGCAGCAGCCACAGCCCGAAGAAGCGTGCGAAGCGCTTCCATCCCAGCTTGCCGGCACCGGCCTCGGCAAAGGTGTAGCGGCCGTTGAGCCAGAAGCCCAGCAGCATGCCGGCCAGGCGACCGGCGATGTTGGCCGGCGCGACCGGCATGCCCAGCGCGGTGGCGACCACGAACGCCAGCCAATCGACCAGCAGCTGCACGAGCCCGATCACAAGGTAGGTGCTTCCCTGGCGGAGCAGGCTCATCGGCGTGGTGAAGGAGGAGGGATGCCCATGTTAACGGCCCACGCTCTAGAATCACCGGCAACGAACTACGGACTGCTGCTCCCATGACCCAAGCCCTGCACGTCATCATTCTCGCCGCCGGCGCCGGCAAGCGCATGAAGTCGGTGCTGCCGAAGGTGCTGCAGCCGATCGCCGGCCAGCCGATGCTGGCGCACGTGATCGATGCGGCCCGCGAGCTGCAGCCGGCGGCCATCCACGTGGTTTACGGCCATGGCGGCGAGGCGGTGCGTCAGTACTTCGCCGGCCAGCCCGACCTGCAGTGGGCCGAACAGGCCCAGCAGCTCGGTACCGGCCACGCAGTGGCGCAGGCAATGCCGCAGGTTCCCGACGCTGCGCAGGTGCTGGTGTTGTACGGCGATGTGCCGCTGATCCGCGCGCAGACCCTGCGCGACCTGCTGGCGCAGCCGGGCCGGCTGGCAGTGCTGGTGGCCGATGTCGATGACCCGAGCGGTTACGGCCGTGTGCTGCGCGATGCAGAGGGCAAGGTGGGCTCCATCGTCGAGCAGAAGGACGCCACCGACGACCAGCTGCGCGTGCGCACGATCAACACCGGCATCATCGCCGCAGAGTCGACCGCGCTGCGCCGCTGGTTGTCGCAGCTGTCCAACAGCAATGCGCAGGGCGAGTACTACCTTACCGATGTGTTCGCGTTTGCCGCGCATGAGTACACCCCGGCCGAGATGGCCCTGGTCGCCGATGCACAGGAGGCTGAGGGCGCGAATGATCCGTGGCAGCTGTCGCAGCTGGAACGCGCCTGGCAGCGCCGTGCGGTGCGTGCGCTGTGCGCTCAGGGCGCGCGCGTGCGCGACCCGGCACGCCTGGATATCCGTGGCGCCGTCACCGTGGGCAGCGACGTGCTGATCGATGTCGACGTTGTTCTTGAAGGCAACGTCGTGCTCGGTGACGGCGTTACCGTAGGCCCATTCAACCGGCTGAAGGATGTCAACCTGGGGCCCGGCACCGAAGTGCGCGCGCATTGCGACCTGGAAGGCGTGGTGACCGAAGGTGCCGCGCAGATCGGCCCGTTCGCACGCTTGCGGCCGGGTACCGTGCTGGCCGATGGCGTACACGTCGGCAACTTCGTCGAAACCAAGAACGTCACCCTCGGCGTCGGCAGCAAGGCCAACCACCTCACGTATCTGGGTGACGCGGTGATCGGCAGCAGGGTGAACATCGGTGCCGGCACCATCACCTGTAACTACGATGGCGTGAACAAGTCGACCACCACCATCGGCGACAACGCCTTCATCGGCTCCAACAGCTCGCTGGTGGCGCCGATCACCATCGGCGAGGGCGCGACCATCGCTGCCGGGTCGGTGATCACCCGCACCGCGCCGGACGGCAAGCTGACGCTGGCACGTGCACGACAGGAAACCATCGATGGCTGGAAGCGCCCGGTCAAGAAGTCCTGAGCCACGGGTGCCGCGCACCGATGAGCTGGGTGTGCTGCCGACGATCGAACAGCGTGCCGGTGAACTGCTGAGGGGCCACGAGGCCTATCCGGCGTTTGCCGGCCACGGCCTGGACCTGCCGACGCTGCAGGAAGGCCGTGAGCGTGGACAGCTCTGGGTGGTGGATGGCGCCGGCGGCGGCATTGCCGGCTACCTGCTGGCCGGCGACCTGGCAGGCGAGTTCCATGTCCTGCAGATGGATGTGGATCCAGCGCACGCGCGTCGTGGCCATGGCCGTGCATTGCTGCGGCATGCCTTGGCGCAGGCCAGGGCCACCGGCTTTGCTGCGGCGGTGCTGACCACCTTGAGCGATGTGCCGTGGAATGCAGCCTTCTATGCCAGCGAAGGATTCGTTGAAGTGCCGGAGGCGGAGTGGAACGATGGCCTGCGCGCCGTCATGGCCGAAGAGGCTGCGCTCGGGTTTCCGATGCACCTGCGGGTGGCGATGCGGCGGGTCTGGTAGGTGCTGACCCTGGTCGGCACATCCACGCATGGCGTGGATCTACTGACAGACCGAGCCACGTCGGCAACTCACCCCACCGGCAACAGGATCGACACGCACAGCCCGCCATCACCGCGGTTCTGCAGCGACACCCGCCCACCGTGCGCCTCCACGATCTCGCGGGTCAGTGCCAGTCCCAACCCGGTACCGTTGCGCTTGGTCGAATAGAACGGCATCAGCGCGTTCTGCAGCACCTGCTCGTTCATGCCCTTGCCACGGTCCAGCACATCCAGGCGCAGCCATTGCGGCAACCGCGTCAGCTGCACCTGCACGTCATCATTGGGCGGATCGGCTTCGGCACAGGCTTCATGCGCGTTCTTCAGCAGGTTCAACAGCGCCTGCCCGAACTGCGCGATGTCGATCCGGCTGCTCAGTTCCTCCTCCGGTTCACGTTCCATGCTGAACGGAATCTGCTGGCGCAGGCTGGACAGGAAGGGCGCCCAGTGCACGGTCTGCAGTTGCGGTTGCGGCAGCTTGGCGAAGCGCGCATAGCCACGGATGAATCCTTCCAGGTGGCGCGCGCGGTCTTCGATGGTGGTGAAGATCTCCGGCAGCCGATCGAAGCGCTCGCGCTGCACCAGCACGCCACCGGAGTGGGCCAGCGAGGCGATCGGTGCCAGTGAGTTGTTGAGCTCGTGGCTGATCACCCGGATCACCTTCTTCCACGTCTGCACTTCCTGGCGGCGCAGTTCGGCGGTGAGCAGGCGTACCAGCAGCAGGTCGTGCGGGCGGCCGTTGAGCTGGAAAGATCGGCGTGAAAGGTGATAGACCTGTTCGTCGTCCTCATCGCCGTCTTCGCCTTCCGCATGCACCGCGAACAGGCTGTCGCCGCCACGGGCGATGGCATCGCGCAGCTCCACCGGCACCTGTTCCAGCACCTCTTCCAGGCGCTGGCCTTCCAGCTTCCAGCCGCCATGCAGCAGCTTGCGCGCGGCCAGGTTGGAGAACACCACGCGGGCGATGCCATCGCCGCCGGAAGCAATCAGCAACATCGCCACCGGGGTGTTCTGCACCATGGTGTCCAGCAGCAGTTCGCGCTGCACCAGGCCCTGCCGCTGCTCGCGCAGCACGTCACCCAGTTCGCGGTGCGCCTGCACCAGGTCACCCAGTTCGTCGTTGCCCGGCCAGTACACACCGAAGTTGTACTCTCCGTCGCGGTAGCTGCTGGTGGTGCCGGCCAAGGCGCGCATCAATGAACGTACCGGCGCGGTGGCACGGCGCAGGGTCCACCACATCAGCGACAGCAGGATCAGCGCCGACACCGTGGTCACCACCCAGCCATGGTCCATCCAGTAGGCCAGCAGCCACGGCAACGCGGCGGCCAGCGCCAGCACCGGCAGCAGGCGCAGGAACAGGCGGAAGGTGAACGAGCGCCGTTTCATTCGCGTGGGATGCCGTGCCGGTCCATGCGCCGGTACAGTGCCTGGCGGCTCAGGCCGAGTTCGGCGGCGGCCTGGGCGATGACGCCGTGGTTGCGCGCCAGCACATCCTCGATGCGCGCACGGTCAGGATCATTGCCGGCACTGGCTGCCGGTCGCGGCGCAGGTGCGGCGCGCGGCAGGTTCAGGTCGGCCACCTCGATGCGGTTGCCGGTCGCCAGCAGCTCGGCCCGCTGGATCACGTTGCGCAGTTCGCGCACGTTGCCGGGCCAGGGGTGCCGTTGCAAGGCCGCGGTGGCGGCGCTGGAAAGTGGCTTGCCGGCGGTCAGGAAGCGCTCGGCCAGGGGCACGATGTCGCCCGGGCGCTCAGCCAATGGTGGCAGGACCAGTTCCACCGTATTGAGGCGGTAGTACAGGTCTTCGCGGAAGGTGCCGTCGCGGATCATCGCCGGCAGGTCGGCATTGGTCGCGCTGACCACGCGGACTTTGACCTGGCGCTCGCGATTGGAGCCAAGACGCTCGAAGCGCCCTGTTTCCAGCACACGCAGGAGCTTCATCTGGCCGCCCAGCGACAGGTTGCCGATCTCGTCCAGGAACAGCGTTCCGCCGTCGGCGGCTTCGAACTTGCCCTCGCGTGCCTTGTTGGCGCCGGTATATGCGCCGGCCTCGGCACCGAACAGTTCGGCCTCGATCAGTTCCGAGGGCAGGGCGCCGCAGTTGACTGTGATGAACGGGCCCTTGGCCACCAGCGAGTTGGCCTGGATGATCTGCGCGATCTTCTCCTTGCCAGCGCCGTTGGGGCCGGTGATCAGCACCGGCAGTTCGGAGCGCGCGACCTGGCAAGCCAGCGCGATGATGCGCTCGCTGGCCGGATCGGCGAAGACCGCACCACACAGCTCGTACTTTTCTTCCAGCGCATTGCGCTGGCGCAGCTCACGGCTGCGGCGGCGGTCCAGCTCGCGCCGCGCCTCGGACAGCTCGAGCAGGTTGTTGACCGTGGTCAGCAGCTTGCGGTCGTCCCAGGGCTTGGCCAGGTAGTCGGCGGCGCCGGCCTTGACCAGGTCCACCGCACTGCTCAGGTGGGTCCAGGCGGTGAGCAGGATCACCGGCAGGTCCGGGTGGCGCGCGCGGATCTGTGCGAACAGGTCTTCGCCTTCTTCGCCGGAGGTGGTGTCCTCGCTGAAATTCATGTCCTGGATCACCAGGTCGACCGGCTGCGACTCGAGCAGGGCCAGCCCTTCGGCCGGGCTCTGCGCCTGCAGGGTGTCGATGTCATGCAGGGAGAACAGCACGTCCAGCGCGGTGCCCACGCTGGCGTTGTCGTCGATGATCAGGATCGAAGGCATCAAGCAGTTCTGCAGAAAGGGATGGGCGGCGCCGATGGAGCCGTGTTCGTATCCATACGCCGGGAGAGCCCGGCGCCACCCATCAAGCATAGCCAAAGCCGTGGCGACGAGGGCGGGCTGGTTTCAGCGCCGCGCTGGTGGCGGCGGTGGCGGCGGTGGCGGAGCGACCAGCGCCAGCCGCCACGAGGTGGCGTCCACCGGGACGGTGAGCTCGCGTTTGTCGCGGCGCAGCAACAGGTACGCAGTCGGGGCAGTGGAATGCCGCAGCGCATCGGCAAGATGCTCGATGCGCCGCACAGCCGTATCGTCCAGGCGCAGGATGCGGTCGCCGCTGCGCACGCCGAAGCGGGCTTCCGGACGCGCGGCGTCCACCCGTACCTGGCCCTCGGTCGAGCGCAGCGCCAGGCGGGCATCATCCTGGCGCCATTCCAGCGTCTGCGAGCTGCCACCGCCGGCCAGCGCCGGCAGTGGCAGCAGTGCCATCAACAGCATCCGGCAGGCACGCATCTCACGCGCCCCGCGTGGCAACTGCGGGCGGGACCGCTGCCGCGCGCCGGGCCGGCCCGAACACCGCGACCTGGCCCAGCACCCACAGCAGCAGCGCGCCCAGCGGCAGGTAGTACAGGGGCATGCGTGGCAGCTCGTACAGGTTCATCAGTGCCAGATTGATCGCGTAGGCCGCCAGCATGCCCAGCACGATGCCCAGCGAGGCCAGCAGGAAGTTCTCGGTCTGGAAGTAGCGCAGGATCTGCCCGCGGGTGGCACCGAGTGCGCGGCGGATGCCGATCTGCTTGCTGCGCTGCTGCACCCAGAAGCTGGCCAGGCCGATGATGCCCAGTGCGGTGACCACCAGCAGCGAGACGCTGACGGTGATCAGCAGGCCAACCATCGCGCGGTCGTTCTTGAAGAAGTCCTTGCGCTGGTCTTCATAGGTCAGCTTGTCGCGCATCAGCCGGTTGGGGTCGTTGCGCTCCAGTACAGCAGCCCCCGCATCAAGCACCTCCTGGCGGCGTTCCGGCGAAGTGCGCAGCACATAGGTGCCACCCTCGTCGAAGGTGCGCCGCATGGGCAGCAGCATGGAGTTCGTCCAGTTGTCATTCCAGCCGTTGGGCGTGCTGAGCGTGTCGACGATGCCGACCACGTGCAGCGGCTGCTTGCCCATGTAGTAGGTCTTGCCCAGCGCGCTGCCGTTGGGTTCCATCTTGGCGGCGGTGGCCTGGGTGAGGATGACCGGGATGGCGTTTTCCTTGGCGCCCCCCTTGCTGGCGTCTTCGAAGTTCTGGTACTCGCCGGGCAGGAAATCGCGGCCGGCGATCAGGTTGATGCCCATCGTCGCCAGCCCGTTCTCGGACAGGGTGTACATCGAAGCGTTGGTGGTCGGCCGTTCCTGGTCGATCTCCCGCGAGATGCTGCTGCTGGACGAGCCGTTGCGGAAAGGCACCTGGTTGATGATGGTGACGTTGCTGACGCCGGGAAGCGCACGCAATGACGCCAGGTCCTCACGGGTGCGGGCCATGGCATCGGTCTGCTTGCCGATGCCGCTGACGCGGAGCATCACCAGTTCGTTCTCGGCGATGCCGCTGGGCATGCTGATCTTCTCCACGCGCTGGCTGACCAGGAACAGCGCGTTGCAGACGATGGCGCAGGTCAGTGCGACTTCCAGCACGATCAGGGCAGCGGCAGTCTTGTGCCGGCGCAGCGTGCTGAGGATGGGGCGGATGTCCATGGGAGTCCTCGTTCGATTGCTTACTGCGACTTGAGCTGGATGGCCGGAGTGACCTGCATGGCGCGCCAGGCAGGCAGGAAACCGGCGGCAAGGCTGGCGAACAGGGTCAGGCCCAGCGCGAGCAGCAGCATGTTGCCGTCCAGGTGGGCCAGCTTTGCGTACTCCACCGGTTGCTGGCGCACCGCGAACAGGCCGAGCAGGGCCAGGCCGATGCCCAGCACGCCCCCGACCACGCCGACCGCGCCGGCTTCCACCAGGCACTGCAGGAAGATCTGGCCACGGCTGGCACCGAGTGCGCGGCGCACGCCGATCTCACCACTGCGGCGCAGGAACTTGGCCAGCAGCAGGCCCACCGTGTTGACCAGGCAGACACCCAGGAAACCCAGTGCCAGCCACAGCTGCAGGCGCACGTCGCTGGGCACCGCGCCGTTGAAGTCCAGCCATTCCATCACGGTGCGCAGGCGCACGTTCGGCGGGTGCTTGAAGCGGCCGGCCTGGCGCTGCTGGCTCGAATAGTTCTCCAGGTAGCGGCGGTAGTCGGCGGCCTTGGCCGGGTCCATCTCCACCCAGTACTGCAGCCACGCGCACGGCGCATTGAGCGAGTAGCTGTTGCCGTCGGGATTCTCGCCGAAGCAGTTCATGTTGCCGTTGCTGCCCAGTTTCAGGTCGAAGGACGTGGAAATCGGCAGCAGCAGGTCCTCGTTCTTGCCGTAGCTGCCGGTGGTCAGGTCGTAGAAGTGCGGCTCCGGGCTCCACTCCTTCATCACGCCGACGATGCGGTAGCTCTGGCCTTCCATGCGCAGGTCGCGGCCTACGCTGTTGGCGCCCTGGTAAAGCTTGTCGTTGAGCGCCTTGGAGATGACCACCACGCGTGCGCGGCCTTCGTCGTCCTCGCGCGTCCACGGGCGGCCGTACTGCATGGGCACCTCGAACATCGGGAAGAAATCGGCCGAGGTCCAGCGGGTGTCGATGCTGAAGGGCTTGAGGGTGCTGTTGTCCGGTTCGATGGTGCCGCCACCGCCGCTCATCAGCGCCTGGCGCTCGCCCCTGGCTTCGCGCAGCAGGGCTTCCCCGTCGAAGCGGGTCAACTGGGTTTCCGGCTCCTCGCCCGCGACATAGGCGCCGGTCGCGGCATCGAGCTGCACATAGAACAGCCGGTCACTCTTGCCGGGGATCGGGTCGCCGGACAGCACGTGGAACAC
Source organism: Stenotrophomonas sp. BR163 (assembly GCF_047520985.2). Classification (NCBI taxonomy): domain Bacteria; kingdom Pseudomonadati; phylum Pseudomonadota; class Gammaproteobacteria; order Lysobacterales; family Lysobacteraceae; genus Stenotrophomonas; species Stenotrophomonas sp. BR163. The sequence goes on along the minus strand of NZ_JAXBRE020000036.1, from coordinate 2,459 downwards.
GGTCAGGGTGGTCATCGAGGCACCGATGCCGAGGGCGATGGCCACCACCATCAGCGCAGTCAGGACCTTGTTGCGGCGGAAACTGCGTACCGCCAATCGGGCGTAGTAGGCGAACATGGGAATGCCCTCACTCGTTGACGGCGACGATGTGGCGTGGCGTGGCCAGTACCGGCTCGCGCACCAGGTCGGTGACCTGGCCGTCGACGATATGCACGTTGCGCTGCGCACGCGCGGCCAGTTCCGGGTCGTGGGTGACCATTACGATGGTGGTGCCGGCGGCATTGATCTCCTCCAGCAGTTCCATCACGCCGCGCGCCATCTGCGTGTCCAGGTTGCCGGTCGGTTCGTCGGCCAGCAGCAGGCGCGGACTGCCGGCCAGGGCGCGTGCGATGGCCGCGCGCTGCTGCTGGCCGCCGGACAGCTCATTCGGGTAGTGCTTCATGCGCGAGCCCAGGCCGACCTGGGTCAGCGCCCTTTCAATGCGCTCCCGGCGCTCATTGGCGCTCATCTTGCGGTAGCGCAGCGGCACGTCGACATTGTCGAACAGGTTCAGGTCGGGGATCAGGTTGAAGCCCTGGAAGATGAAGCCGATCTTCTGGTTGCGCAGGCGGCTGCGGGCGTCATCGCCCAGCGTGCTCACATCCTGCCCGTCCAGCATGTAGGTACCGCTGGTGAAGGTTTCCAGCAGGCCGGCGATGTTGAGGAAGGTGGTCTTGCCGGAGCCGGACGGACCGGTGACGGCGACGAACTCGCCTTCCTTGACCTGCAGTTCCAGTGAGCGCAACGCGTGGGTTTCCACCTGTTCGGTGCGGAAGACCTTGGCGACCGAACGCATTTCGAGCATGTACATGGGGTGTCCTCTCTCCAGGATTCAGGTATCAGTTGACGGAGACGCGTTCGGCGTCCTTGAACAGGTCGCTGCCGGAGACCACGATGCGGTCGCCCGGCTGCACACCCGACTTGATTTCCACTTCGCCCAGGCTGCTGACGCCCAGTTCCACCGGGCGGCGCACGGCGGTGCGGCCATCCATCACGTAGGCCATGCCGTTGCCCTGTTCGACGAACGGGCCGCGCTCGACCTTCAGCACGTTCTTGCGGGTATCGAGCAGCACGCGCACCGACATCCGCTGGCTCTGGCGCAGGCCTTCCGGCTGCGCGCTGGCGAAGCGCACGCGGGCGTTGACCTCGCCGTTGACCACTTCCGGCGATACCGCGCTGATCTCGCCCGGGAACGGCTGGCCGTTGCCACCGGTCAGCTGGGCCGGCATGCCGATCGCCAGGTCGCGGGCGAAGCTCTCCGGCACCTTGATCTCGACCTCGAACTTGGACAGGTCGACCACGCCCAGCACCGGCGCGTTGGCGGCCAGGTTGGTGGACTGCACGGCCTGCACCTGGCCGACCTGGCCATCGAAGGGCGCGCGCAGGGTCAGCGCATCGACCTGGCGCTGCACTTCGGCCACCACCGCTTTCTGGCGGTCGGCCAGCAGGCGCTTGTTGCGGGCATCCAGGTCGGCGCCCTGGCTCTGCAGGCGCGCATCGGTGGTGGCATTGGCCAGGGCGATGTCGGCTTTCTTCAGCGAATCCTTGGCCTTGGCCAGGTCGATCTGCGGTACCGCGCCGCCGTCGTAGCCGCGCTGGTAGCGCTGCAGGTCGCGGTCGGCGGCCTGCCGCTCGATGGTGGCCTGGTCGGTTTCCTTGCGTGACCTGGCACGGGCCAGGGTCGCGTCCAGCGCGGCGCGGCTGGCCTCGGCTTCCAGGCCGGCCAGCGTTGCCTGTTCCTGGGCCAGCTTGCTGCGCAGTTCCGGGCTGTCGATGATCGCCAGCTCCTGGCCCTTCTTGACCACGTCACCGGCGACGACCTTCAGGTCCACGGTACCGGCCGAGATCGCGTACAGGATCGGGCTGTTGGCGGCGATCACGCGGCCGTCGGCAGCGATGTCACGGACCAGGTCGCCCCGCTTCACCTCGGCGATGCGCACGCGGCTGCTGTCGAAGGAGCGGCTGGCATTGGACCAGGCATGTACCGCCCAGCCGATGCCGGCGAGCAGCGCGATGGCACCCAGCGCCGGCCAGCGGTAGCGGTGCCAGCTTGCGCGGGTGGTGCCGGCCGGGGCGGAGGAAACGATCTGGTCCTGTGCGGAAGTGTCGCGGATCATCGGGTGCGTGCCTGACGGTGGTAGCCAATACCAAGCACGTAGCGTGCCAACTTTATTTCCTTTCAGGTCAAGGGGTTGGGAGTTTCGGGGAAGTGTCCGGGTGTCCGCGGACACCTTTCCGGACACTTTCATTAAGCGGACAGGAGGGGGAAGCCGGACACGCAGGCTAGAATGCGGCAATCGTCTTCAAGGAAACGCGTGACATGTGTGGAATCGTGGGTGCGATCGCCGATCGCGACGTAGTACCGGTACTGATCGAGGGTCTGAAGCGCCTTGAATACCGTGGCTACGATTCCTCGGGCA
>NZ_JAXBRE020000035.1:0-33620 GCF_047520985.2 Stenotrophomonas sp. BR163 | reverse complement strand
GGTGGGCGCAACATGGGCGCTCCACCGTTTATCTCACGTCTGGCGGGCGATTTATCGCGCGCCGTTACAGATGGCGCCATCCATGGCGCCAACGGTCCTGCGCAGCCCCCTCTCCCCCTCCTTGACGGTTTCCTGCGGGCGCGGCCGAACCGCCCGAAAGCGGGGTCAAAAGCTTGGGTTCATGGCTTCGGAAGCGCCGCGCGACTGCGCGACTGCTGTGGTAGGTGCGGACCGTTGGTCCGCACAGCTTTGGCTGCTGCTCCTGCCTTCAAAGAGCCAACCCACCGCGCCCGCGGGGTGATGGGAGGGAAGCGGGGGCCGGGCGGGGCAGGACCGTCCGCGGCATGGATGCCGCGGCCGAGCCCCCAAGGGTGAGGGCGCTTTGCTTGCGAGGCATGCCTCGCAAGCGCCCGAACGCACAGCCGCCAGCGGCTGGGCCGGACCCCGGAGGGGGGTTCACGGCGTGTCCTGCACCGTCCGGCGCCCGCTGCCCCACCCGACACCAGGCAGGCGCAACGCTTTCCTCAACATACCCACCCATTCAGAAAAACCTATTGATAGGAATGAAATTAGTAGTATCCTATCTATCTCTTATGGACCGACCCCTCGACGAGCGCACCGTGCTGCAGATGCAGCTCAGCTCCGGCCTGCTTTATGCAGGGCGGCAGTGGCAGCGCCTGGCCGACAGCCGGCTCGGCAGCTATGGCATCTCCACCGCCTGCACCATGCCGTTGCTGATGATCGGCCGCTCCGGCGGTGGCATCCGCCAGGTGGCGCTTGCCCAGCAGCTGGGCATGGAGGGTCCTTCCCTGGTACGCCTGCTGGACAAGCTGTGTGCCAGTGGCCTGGTCCGCCGCGAGAGCGACGCCAGCGACCGCCGCGCCAACCTGTTGTGGCTGACCGACGAGGGCCATGCGCTGGTCAGCGAGCTGGAAGATCAGTTGATCGGCCTGCGCCAGGACGTGTTCGGCGAGCTTTCCATGGATGAACTGCACGCCGTGCTGAAGGCATGGCGCCTGCTGGCCGAGGCCGCCGACCGCATCACGTAAGAGCGCTGCCCCCGAACACCGCCGCTGCCGTGCACACGCCAGCGGCTTTTGCCCGTTGCTGTTGTTTCGTTGTCCCTCCCTCCCCCACCTCGTCCCCGCCCCCTACCGATGCCCGGTGAATTCAGTCTCCACGGAGTGTTCGTCCCGACCCTGCTTGGGTTGATGGTGTTGGCCTATCTGGTCAACAGCGGCCTGCACGTGCTGCTGCAGCGTGCCGGCGCCTACCGCCATGTATGGCACCCGGCGCTGTTCAACCTGGCGATGTACGGGATCGTGCTTGGCCTGCTGTTCCACCTCCTGCGTTGGATGCAATCGTGAACAAGATCGTGAAGAAGACCCTGCCGGTGCTGCTCACCAGCGCAGCCGTGATCGTCGCCCTGCTGGTGCTGCGCCAGCTGTGGGTCTACTACATGGATGAACCCTGGACCCGCGACGCCCACGTCGGCGCCGACGTGGTGCAGGTGGCGCCGGACGTGTCCGGGCTGGTGGAAACGGTGAACGTGGCCGACAACCAGGCGGTGAAGAAGGGCGACCTGCTGTTCGTCGTCGATCGCGCCCGCTACCGCATCGCGCTGGAGCAGGCCAAGGCCAGCCTGGCCGAGCGCCAGGCCTCGGTGGCACAGCTGCGCCGCGAGATCGGCCGCGACCGCAGCCTGCAGGATCTGGTCGCCGCCGAGGACGCCGAAGTACGCCGCGCCAAGCTGCAGGCCGCACAGGCGGCGCTGGCCACCGCACAGGCGGCGGTCGACCTGGCCGAGCTCAACCTCGGCCGTACCGAGGTGCGCGCCCCGGCCGATGGCCGGGTCAGTGACCGCACGATGCGCGTGGGCGACTACGTGGTGGCCGGCAAGCCGGTGCTGGCGCTGCTGGATACCGGCTCGTTCCGCATCGATGGCTACTTCGAGGAGACCCGGCTGCGCGGCGTGGCGCCGGGGCAGCGCGTGGACATCCGCCTGATGGGCGAATCGGCACCGCTGCACGGCCATGTCGAGAGCATCGCCGCCGGCATCGAGGACCGCTATCGCAGCAACGGCAGCACCCTGCTGCCGAACGTGACCCCGGCCTTCGACTGGGTGCGGCTGGCGCAGCGCATCCCGGTGCGCATCGCCATCGACGATGTGCCCAAGGGCGTGGAACTGATCGCCGGGCGCACCGCCACGGTGACCGTGGACACCGGCCGCCATCCGCACAACGACAAGGCCGGCGCTTCGCCGACACAGGCGGGCCTGTGAACGCCGCCCTGCCCCGTCTCGGCCTGATCGTCGCACTGGCCGGCCTGGCCGCGTGCAGAACCGTCGGCCCGGACTATGCACTGCCGGAAGGCTCGGCGTTCAAGCGCCCGGAGGCCAATGCGGCCTTCATCGATACGCAGAACCCGCAGGTGGCTGCCAACCAGGCGCTGCCCGACCGCTGGTGGTCGCTGTACAACGACCCGGTGCTGGACGGGCTGATCACCCAGGCACTGCGTGACAACGTGGAACTGAAGGCCGCCGATGCGCACCTGCGCCGCGCCGCCGCCGTGTACGAACAGGCGCTGGACGCGGGCGGATTCGAGTACGAGGCCGAGGCCGGCGTCAGCCGCGCGCAGCTGTCGGCCGAATCGTTCCTGCAGGAGCACGAGCTGCCGGTGATCAACCTGGCCGATGGCAAGTTCGCGGTCAGCTACCAGTTCGACCTGTTCGGCAAGCTCAAGCGCGGCGCCGAGGCAGCGCGTGCCGACGAGCAGTCGGTCGCTGCGGCGCGGGACCTGGCCCAGGTCAGCGTGGTCGCGCAGGTGGCCGACAGTTACCTGGAAATCTGCCACGCCAACCACGAACTGCACGTGGCCGAGCATTCGCTGCAGCTGCAGCAGCGCAGCCGCAGTGTCACCGAGCGCCTGATCGCGGCCGGCCGCGGCACGCCGCCGGAACTGGCCCGCGCCAATGCGCAGGTGGCACTGCTGGAGGCGGCACTGCCGCCGCTGCGCGCGCAGCGTTCGGCCGCGGCCTATTCGCTGGCCGCACTGCTGGGCCAGACCCCAGGCCAGTTGCCGGCCGGCGTGATCGACTGCGCGCACGCGCCCAGCCTGGCGCAGCCGCTGCCGGTCGGTGATGGCCGTGCGCTGCTGCAGCGCCGCCCGGACGTGCGCCAGGCCGAACGCAAGCTGGCCTCGGCCACCGCGCGGATTGGCGTGGCCACCGCAGAGCTGTATCCGGACATCCGTCTGGGTGCCTCAGTGGGCGCCGCCGGCCTGCTGGAAGACTTCGGCACGCCGATGACCCAGCAGTGGTCGATCGGCCCGCTGATCTCGTGGACACTGCCCTCTTCGGGCACGCATGCCCGCATCCACGCCGCCGAAGCCGGTGCCGACGCGGCCCTGGCCGAGTTCGACCACACCGTGCTGCAGGCACTGCGCGAGACCCAGACCGCGCTGGACCGCTATGCGCAGGACCTGCGCCGCCTGCAATCGCTGCGCGTGGCGCAGGGGCAGGCCGCGCTGGCCGCCGACCAGAACCGCCGGCTTTACCAGGGCGGCCGCACACCCTACCTGTCCAGCCTGGATGCCGACCGCAGCCTGGCCAGCAGCGACGCCACCCTGGCCGCCGCCGAAGCGCAGGTCTCGCGCGACCAGATCCACCTGTTCCTGGTGCTGGGTGGCGGCTGGCAGGCATCGGTTGCCCCGGCTGCACCGTCCACCGCACAGGCCACGGCGAAGTAAGCCATGAACGCGCTGACCGATCGCCAGGCCTGGCTGTTCTCGATCAAGACCTACCTGGCCGCGGTGGCCGCGCTGTACATCGCCATGGCCGGCAACCTGTCGCGCCCCTACTGGGCGATGGGCACGGTGTACATCGTCAGCCAGCCGCTGCTGGGCCCGACCCGCGCCAAGGGCGTGTACCGCATTGTCGGCACCCTGGTGGCCGGGCTGGCCACGCTGCTGGTACTGCCGGCGCTGGTGGAAACCCCGCTGGTGCTGAGTGCGGCGATGTCGATCTGGCTGGCCGGTTGCCTGTTCATGGCCCTGCTCAACCGCGGCCCTCGCGGCTACGCGTTCCTGTTGGCCGGCTACACCACCGCCTTCATCGGCTTCCCGGCAGTCACCTCGCCGGAGACCATCTTCGACACCGTGGTGGCGCGCAGCGAGGAGATCATCCTCGGCACGGTAGTGGCCGTGCTGTTTGCCTCGCTGCTGTTCCCGGCGTCGGTACGCCCGATGCTGCGCGCCCGCATCGGCAACTGGATGGAGGACGCCGCGCAGTGGTGCCGGCAGATCCTTGAGCGTGGCCGCGCACACGCGCCGCGCAACCGGCTGGCTGCCGACCTGGTGCAGTTCGAGGCGCTGATCGAATTCCTGCGCCGCGATGATCCACGCCATGCCGGTTCGGCAGTGTCGATGGAGCGCCTGCGCGAGCGCATGCTGTTGCTGTTGCCGGTGTTGTCGTCAATCGCCGATCGCCTGAGTGCGCTGCGCAGCGATGGCCAGGCCCTGCCGGATGGGCTGCCGGCGCTGGTCGACGACATCCGCGATTGGCTGGATGGCCCGACCAACGCCAGCGAGTACGCCCGCCTGCGCGCGCGCATCAGCGCGCTGAAGCCTCAGGTGGACCGCGACCTGCAGCACCTGCAGCTGGCCAGCCTGCTGCTGCGCCTGGAGGAACTGGTGGACCTGTGGCAGGACTGCCGCACCCTGCAGCACGCGATCGATCAGGGCACCGCGCCGTTGGATCGCGCGCACTACCGCATCCGCACCGAACGGGTGGCCGCCGACAAGCATGTCGACTACGGCATGGCGCTGTTCTCCGCGCTCAGTGCCGGCGTGGCGCTGATGAGTTACTGCGTGCTGTGGATCGCGCTGGGCTGGGAAGGCGGCGGCAACGGCGCGATGATGGCGGCGGTGACGGCCGCATTTTTTGCCGCACAGGACGATCCGGCTCCCAGCATGGTGCAGTTCCTGGTGTGGGCGATGGTCGCCTCGGTAGTGGCGGGCGTGTACCTGTTCGGCGTGTTTCCAGCCGTGCACGACTTCGGCCTGCTGGCGCTGGTGCTGGCGGTGGCCTTCCTGCCGCTGGGACTGCTGCTGCATCATCCCAAGAGTGCGCTGTTCGCGCTGCCGCTGACAGTCAATCTGGCCGCGTTGCTGAGCCTGCAGAACACCTACAGCGCCAACATCCAGACCTTCCTCAACTCGTCGATCGCGATGTTCATCGGCATTGGCTTTGCAGTGGTGATGACCCGCCTGTTCCGTTCGGTAGGTGCCGAGTGGACCGCGCGCCGACTGGTGCGGCAGGGCTGGACTACGCTGGCCGAAGCCGCCGAAGGACGTGGCCAGCAGGATCGGCAGCGCTTCGCCGCACGCATGCTCGACCTGCTGGGCCTGCTCGCACCGCGCCTGGCAGCGACGCCGGAGGGCAGCGACATCGCCTCGGTGGACATGCTCAACGAGGCGCGCATCGGCCTGAACATCCTGCAGCTGCGTCGTGCACGGCTGGAACTGCCCGAGCGCAGCCGCGAAGCCGTCGAGCACATCCTGGAAGAGATCGCTGGGCACTACCGGCGGCAGATCGCGGCGCGCAAGCCGATTGCTGCAGACCAGGCGCTGCGCGAGCGGCTGGATACGTCGCTGGGCCGGGTCGGCAGCGTGGCCGCCTGCAAGGCCCGCGACGAAGCGCTGATGGGCCTGATCGGCCTGCGCTTCGCGCTGTTCCCAGAGGCCAAGGCGCTGGCGCCGGGCTTGGCGATGAGTGCAGCCGAACAGCTCTAGCGGGATACCCTGTGCGTCCACAGACCCCGTTGCCGGGGTCGGATCCTTCGCCGCAGGCGAAGGCTCTGACCCCTGCTCTGCACAGGAAGCTCCAATGAGTTACGACATGATGGTGTTCGAGGCCAGCGCCGCGCCACGCGAGGCGGCGGCCTTCATCGCCTGGTTCGAAAAGCAGACGCAGTGGAACGAGCGCCACGAGTACGACGACCCGGCGGTCAGCAGCCCGGCGCTGCAAGCGTGGTTTGCGGAGATGGCGCGGGAATTCCCGCCGTTGAACGGACCACTGAGCAACGACGATGACGATCGTGCCGAAGTGACCGAGTACAGCATCGGCCGGCAGGTGATCTACGGCGCGTTCGCCTACTCGGTGGCCGAGCGCGCGCACGGGCGGGTGCAGGATCTGGCCGAGAAGCACGGCGTGGGCTTCTTCGACGTGAGTGCGGATGAAGCGGCGATCGTGTTCCCGGATGGGCTGGTGCTGATCGCGGAATGACGGGGGCGGCAGGGCTGCGCCCTGCACCTGCCGAGGCAACGTCAACGTCAAAAGCGGGTATTCCTTGGGATGGCGGGGTGGGTCCGGTTGCGGGGGACGCTGCAAGTACGTCCCTGTAAGCTCGGTCGCCGCATCCATGCGGCTCGCGCCCCCGCAACCGGACCCACCCCGCCTTCGACAGTTTCCTGCGATCTGCAGTAGATCCACGCCATGCGTGGATGAACGTCGGAATGATCGAAGTACGCTGTTGTAGAGTCGAGCCATGCTCGACTGCTTTTAGCTGGCGATTCTGGACGTGACTGGAGGGTTCACCGATTCCGGAAAAGCTCCATCGCTTCTTCCATTTCGTCCTTTTCACCGGATACCACAAAGGCCAGCGCCCACGCTGCCGCAGCATTTCCGTGCTCCAGTGCCAGCGCCGTCAGCAGACACGTACTCGTGCTGAAATCGTGCTTCTCCATTACGACGCTACCAGCGAACTTCGCAAGCCGGTGAAGCGCCTCGGAGTACTCGGGTTCAGCGATATCAGGAAGCGCGATACCCGCCTCCCGCCTCTCCATCTCGATGCTAATTGGCAATCCAACGAAGTCAAATGTGAGTGGCTTTGGCTGAAGCAGAAGTGCGTTCACGATATGCGGCACAGCCGCAAACGAAGCGCTGTAGACGTCCGCTTGATGGCACAAGCTGCTCCAAAGTTCCTCCCAGGTGTCTTCAATCGGATCGTCTTCGGATCTTTCGTCTTTCGGAATACTCAGATTCGCCAGCAGCTCCGGAATGTCATCCGCAGCCCCGTAGGCATGCTGTAGTTCGGCCCAGCGAGGGTCATCCAGGGCAATAAGCGCCATGTGCTGGTTCCTGTGTCGTGGGGTAGCAACGCAGGATAGGTAGCGCCGGCGGCGTCATCAAACGGCAAATGCGACATCGGGGCGATGGGGTCAGAGCCCGTTCCCGATGGGAACGGGATCCGACCCCGATTCAGAACAAGGTGCCCTGCACCGTGGGCTGTTCGACACGCGTTGGTGCTTCAACCACGTCTTCCGCACCCAACCGCCAGGCCAGGCCGCCCAAGCGACTGGCGTGCCGCTTCAACGCGGCCTGCAGCACGTCGGCGCTGCCGGCCACATGCAGTACCTGGCGGGCGCGGGTCAGGCCGGTGTAGACCAGTTCGCGTGACAGCACGCGGCTGTCCTGGCGTGGCAGCTGCAACCACACTTCATCGAACTCCGAGCCCTGTGCCTTGTGCACGGTCATCGCAAAGGCGCTTTCGTGCGCGGGCAGTGCTGCGGGGTGGAAGGCGCGTGGTTGGTCGACGGTATCGCCGGGGAACCAGGCCACCATCGCGCCGCTGCCATCACGCAGGCAGATGCCGATATCACCATTGAACAGGCGGTGCCGGTAGCTGTTCTCGGTGACCAGCAGCAGGCGGCCCTGGAAGTAGCCCGGGGTGTTGCCGGCCAGCAGCTGTTCGATGCGGCTGTTGAGCCCGCGCGCACCTTGCGGGCCTTCGCGCAGCGCGGTCAGCACGCGCAGGCGACCGGCCTGCTGCAGGGCACGTACCGGATCCGCGGCCTCGGCCAGTGCACGCCAGTGGCCCAGCAGGTGCTCGCGCTGACCGCGCAATGGATCGGCTTCGCCTTCGTGGAAGTGCACGCCGGCCAGTTCACCACTGCGCAGCAGCTGCAGCGCGGTGCCGCTGTCGCCTTCACGCACGGCATGCGCCAGCGGTGCCAGGTCCAGCGCATCACTCTGCCGGTAGCCGCGTTGCAGCTGCACGCGACGGCCGGCAAAGGCGCGTGGTGCGGCCTGCGGCTGCAGGGTGGCCGGTGCCAGCAGGCCATGCAGCGCCAGCGCATCGTCGGCGCGGGTGCCGATGCCATCGCCGCTGGCGCGCAGGATCGCGCTGAGCACATCACCGGCTTCGACCGACGGCAACTGATCGGGGTCGCCGAGCAGGATCAGGCGGGTGCCGCTGGCAATTGCATCGACCAGCTTGGCCATCATCGGCAGATCGATCATCGACGCTTCGTCGACCACCACCACGTCCACCGCCAGCGGATTGTCGGTGTGGTGGCGGAAGCGCGGTGAGTCGGGAATCACGCCGAGCAGTCGATGCAGGGTGGTGCCGCTGCTGGGCAGTGCCGCGCACAGCGTCGGATCCAGTCCCTGTTCCTGCAGGCGTTGCACGGCCATGCGCAGGCTCTCGGCCATCCGCTCGGCGGCGCGACCGGTGGGCGCGGCCAGCGCCACCTCGGGCAGCGGCTGGCCGGCGTGCCGGGCCTGCGCGGCCAGCAGCAGCAAGAGGCGTGCGATGGTCGTGGTCTTGCCTGTGCCGGGGCCGCCGGTGACCAGCGCCAGCGGATGGCGCAGCGTCACGCCGGCTGCGCGTGCCTGGTGATCTTCGCCGTGCGATGCGTGCGGGAACAGCTGCGCGAACAATGGTGCCAACGCTGCCATGTCCGGCGCCGGCAGCGGATGCCGGCCGATGCGCTGCAGACCGGTGGCCAACTGGCGCTCGTACTCGCGGTAGCGGCGCAGGTACAGCAGCCCGTTCTCCAGCACCAAGGGGGCATCCCCGGCGATGGCGTCAGCCTGCTCCGGTGTGGCCACCCATGGCGATGCGCGCAGCTGCGCCAGCCAGGCCTGCGCGGCGGGCCACTCGGGCACGCCTTCCAGCAACCGCTGCGGTTGTGCCGGATCGAACGCGGCGTGGCCCTGGGACACCGCCAGCGAAGCCAGCGCCGCCGCCAGTGCCACACTGTCGGGCGTGTCGTCGCGCAGCCGCTGCAGGCTGGTCGCCAATGCGTGGTCGAGGGTACGCAGCAGGCCCTTCTGGTGCAGTTCCTTCAGCAGGCTCATGCGCTGGCTCCTCGGGCACGCGCGGCGAGCTGGGCCTGGGCCTGCTCGCCGCCGGCGAACAGCGCGTCGAGTGCATCCACCAGCGCGAACGGGAAACGATCCACGTGCACGCCATTGCCCGTGCCATCCAGGCCGCGGCAGAACAGATAACGGATGCCGCCCATGTCGCGCTCGTAGTCGTAGGCGGCGCCCAGGCGGAAGCGCAGCCAGCGATGCAGGGCCACGGTGTAGATCAGCGCCTGCAGATCGTATTCGCTGTGGCGCATGGCAATGGCCAGCAGGTCCGGGCTGTAGCCGGGCAGGCGGTTGGACTTGTAGTCGAGCACGTACCACCGGCCATCACGCACGTAGGTCAGGTCGATCATGCCGGTCATCAGCCCCTCCAGGCGGCGGCGCTGGCCGAAGCCGCGGCGGCCACTGGAAATGCCGTGCGCATGCAGCACCTGCAGCAGCGCCGGCACCGTGGTCGCCTCGATGGCGAAATGGAAGTCGATTTCGGCGCGGCGCTCGCCTTCACCGAGGCTGTACAGCGCACCGCCTTCGGGCAGCGGTACGGTCAGCGTGTGGCCCACCAGCGGCACCAGCACCGCTACGCCATCGTCCAGATCGACGTCGGCATAGCCCTCATCGTGCAGCGCCTTGCGCAGCACCTCGGCCTGGCCCTCGGGAGCTTCCCGGCCTGGTTGCCAGTCAGCCCATGCGGCGAAGTCGACGTTTTCCATTGCCTCGTGCAGCACGTTGCCGAAGCGGCTGCCCATGAAACGCGGGTCGAGCGGCGCGCTGTCCTCGGCCACCGCGGCGGCTTCCGGCAGTGCCGGTTCCAGCGGCAGCTCCGGGCCGGTGGGTTCGTCTGCTGCCGGCGCCGGCAGCGCGGTGGCAGCGGCTTCGATGTCACTGCCCGCGCCGGCATCGGCGTGGGCCAGCTGGGTGAAGCTGTACACCCACCAGTCGTGCGGAACGCGCCGGGTCAGTGCACGCACCGCCGGAAGATCCCCTTCCACTTCGGCCGCCAGCTGCGGCAGCGCAGCCGGTACCTCACTGTCATCGATGCACACATCGGCATGCGCGCGCAGCGCCTGCAGGTCATCCAGCAGCGGTGCCAGCCGCGTCCTGCCGAGCCCGGCCAGATCACCCACGGCGATCCACAGCGCGTGCTCGGCGCGGGTCAGGCCGACATACAGCAGGCGCGCATCCTCGGCGCGCTGCTCGCGCTCGCGCTGCGCAGTGGCCGCTTCCCAGGCCTCGTCCTTGCCCAGCTTCCAGTGCAGCTGGCGCTGGCCGCCCACATGCACCGTGCAGTGCGAGGCGGTGTTGGGCGCACCGCCGTCGATGCCCACGAAGGGCAGGAACACCAGCGGGTACTCCAGGCCCTTGCTCTTGTGCAGAGTGATGATCTGCACGCGGCGCGCATCCGATTCCAGGCGCAGCAACTGCTGCTCGTCATCCTGGTCGGCGCTGGCCATCTGGCCCTGCAGCCAGTCCAGCAGGCCGTGCATGCCCAGCGCCTGCGCCGAGGCTTCCTGCAGCAGTTCGCCCAGCTGCAGGTAGTTGGTCAGGCGGCGCTCGCCATCGATCAGCGCCAGCAGGCGTTCGCCCTGCGCGGCGCAGACGTCGGCGATCACCGCGAACGGGCCGCCGCGCTGCCAGCGCTCGCGCCAATGCAGAAGCTGCGCCTGGAACCCGCGTTGCAGGTCGCCCTCGTGCTCCATCGCCGCGATCGCACTGGCGCGCTGGCCGAGCAGCACCGTCGCCAGCGCCGCGCGCAGGCGGCCCTCGTCAGCCGGCTGCAGCAGCGCCAGCAGCAGTGCACGCAGATCACGCGCTTCGCTGGTGGCGAACAGGCTCTGCTTGCCCGCTGCCACGGCAGGAATGCCGACCGCGGCCAGCGCGCGCTGCACCAGTGTGGCCTCGCGATGCGAACGCACGAGCACCGCGATGTCACCCGGCTGTACCGGGCGCCCACGCAGCACCGCATTGCCGGCGCGCGCCGCGACCAGGATCTGGTGGATCGCCGCCACACAGGCCTGGGCGGCTGCTTCGCGCGAGGCATCGGCACTCATCGCCTTGTCACCGCCACTGCGCAGCACGCGCAGAGTGAGTGCCGGGGCGGCATGGCCGTCGCGCTGGTAGTCCGCATCGCTGCGCACGCCACCGGGCCGCACCGGCTCGAACTGGATGCCACGCTCGAGGAAGGCGTCTTCGCCACCGTTGTCGTACAGCGCCTGCAGCGCGCGCAGCACGGCCGGTCGCGAGCGGAAGTTCTGGTCAAGCACCGGCGCCTGTTGCGCCGCCCGCTTGGCCTTCAGGTAAGTGTGGATATCACCGCCGCGGAAACCGTAGATCGCCTGCTTGGGATCGCCGATCAGGAACAGCGCCGGTGCGAGGCCGAGCTCGCGCACTTCCGGTGAATCGCCGAACACGGTGTGGAAAATGCCCCACTGACGGTCGTCGGTATCCTGGAACTCATCGACCAGCGCGATGCGGTACTGCGCGCGCAGCTGCTTGACCAATGCCAGCCGCTGCGGGCCTTCCAGGGCCAGTGCCACGCCATCGATCAGATCGTCGTAGGTCTGCACCCGGCGGGCGCGCTTCAGCGCCTGCAGGCGCTGTCTGGCTTCGTCGCGAAGCACGTGCAGGAAGTTCAACGCGGTGGCACGCAGCCAGGCATCGCGTTCGGCCAGAAGCGCGACGTAGCGGGCCAACGGCGCCTGCAATGGCGACGATGGCGTGCGCTCGGCGAATTTCTTGTTGGTCTTGGCTGCCAGCGCCTCCGGCAGCAGTGCCGGCAGGCGCTCGCTGGTCAGCAGCTCGCGCGGGTCGGCGCGCTCGGCCCAGCCCAGCAGTTGCCGGCCCAGCGGGTGCAGCCAGCCCAGCTTGTACGACACGCCGTTGATCCATTTGTTGTCGACCGCATCGCAGAGGTCGATGAAGAACTGCTCGCCATGCTCGCGCACGCTTGCGGACAGCTCTTCGGCAACACTCTGCAGGGCGGCCTGCGGATCGGGCAGCGCCACCGCCTGTGGCAACGGGTGCAGCGGCGGCGCGGCCAGCAGCGCGCGCAGATCGGCGGCCAATGCGTCCGGGGTGGACCACAGCCAGGTCAGCGGTTCCAGCGTGGCCGGATCATTGGCATATACCCGCCACAGGTCGGCCGCGAGCGCTTCCAGCAACTCACGGTCGCTGGCCAGCAGCTCCGGCGGATCAAAGGTGTGGCCGCTCTCCAGCGCATGCTCGCGCAGCACGCGGGTGCAGAAGCCATGGATGGTGAAGATGGACGCAAGGTCGATCTCATCGGCGGCGACCTGCAGGCGGCGCTTCAGTGCGGCGGCGCGCTCGGTACCTCCCTGCAGATGGCGCTGCAGCACCTCGCGGGTCAGCCGCACGTCCGGTGCTTCGCCTTCGACCGCTTCCAGATCGACCAGTCGCGCCGCCAGCGCCAGGCGCTCGCGGATGCGCTTGCGCAGTTCCTGGGTAGCCGCATCGGTGAAGGTCACCGCCAGGATCTGGCCGATGCGCAGGCCCTGCTCCACCACCAGGCGGGTAAACAGCGTAGCCAGGGTGAAGGTCTTGCCGGTACCGGCGCTGGCTTCGATCAGGCGGATGCCATCCAGCGGCAGGACCAGATAGGGATCGACCGCCATGCACTGGGCTCGCTCATCGATGAAGGCGGGGCTCATGCGCTGCCCTCCTGGCGCGTTTCGGCGCCGAGGGTGCGGCCTTCGCGCACCGCGCTGAAGACCACCTGGCTGTTGCGCAGCAGGTCGGCATAACTGGCATCGGAAGCGAACGGGTCGGCACCCCGCAGCAGCAGCTGCCAGGCGTCGCTGCTGGATTCACCCCAGCTGCGGTCGCTGCCGTGCCATTGCTTCCAGCCCTCGCTGCGCTGTTTCTCTGCCGGCGCGTTGTACAGCACCCAGCCGGTGTACGGGGCAAAGCGCAGCGGCTCACGCAGGCCGCGCTGGCGCAACTGCAGCAGCGCGCGCAGCGCCGCGCGTGCAGCAGGCGCGCTCAGTGCCGGCAGTACATGCGGGCCGGGACCGGCGTCGCCGCCATCGTGGAACTGCACAAGGGGCAGTGCGTCACCGGCGGCGTTGGCCAGCAGCCAGTCCAGGCCCTGGCGGATCACTGCATTGCCATTGAGCGTGCCGGCGCGCAGCCGCACCAGGCCTTCGGGATGCCGATCGGCCACGCGGCCGTGCAGGCGCACGCCGTCGATGTCCACTTCGTAGCGACGGCTTTCGAGCGGCTCGCCCTGCATCCAGCCCAGCAACGCACTCGCATACGGGCGGGTCTTCAACTGCTCCATCTCGAACTGGCGCTGGCCCAAAGGACCGGACGGCAGCAGGCCACGCGCGCGCAGCCGCGGGTACAACGGTTCGGTATCGCCACTGAGCGTGGCGCGCACCACCGCCGCCTGCACGCTGCGCTTTTCCGGGCCGCGCGATGACAGCACCAGCGGTTCCAGGTCATCAACTTCCCCGGCATCGTCGGCCAGGCGCAGGCCCATCGACTGTGCGAGGAACTGCCCGGCCGGGTCGCACAGGAAACGGCGCAGGGAGTCGAGCGCGAGCTCGTCTTCCACCGCATCGTCGAGCGGCGGCGGCAGCGGGGCATCGAACCACGGCTGCAGGCCCCCACGCTGGCCGGTGAGGCGGCCGGCAGCGGGATGCCATTGCCGCCGATAGCTGAAGCGGCGTGGATCGCCCTCTCCGAACGCCGCCGGCGAGAACGGCTGCAGTGCATGGCGCACGGTAAAGTCACGGACCGCCGCAGGCGGATCGAGGTGATACGCGGCGGCGGCATCGATCAGTTCACTGACCAGCACCGACGGCTCACGTACGCTGCCATCGCGTGGATCGGCGCCGAGGTAGCTGAGGTAGAACACCTCCTGCGCGGCGGCGAACAGCTGCAGGAACAGGAAGCGGTCGTCTTCGCGGGTGGAGCGATCGCCCGGGCGGCGGCGTGGCGTGTCCAGCTCGGCGGTGAGCTGGTTGAGCCCGGCAGCTGGGTCGCGACGCGGGAAATCGCCATCGTTGAGACCGAGCACGCAGATCACCCGGAACGGCAGCAGGCGCATCGGCACCATGCGGCCGAAGCTGATGCCACCGGTCAGCAGCGGCGCGCGCGTATCGGCCTCGCCCAGTACACCGGCGAAGTGCGAACGCACCACCTCAGGCGGCACGCCGTCTTCGAACCCGGCCTTGGCGGCATCGTCGGCGAACTGATTCAGCAGCTTGCGCAGGCGCTCGAGGGCACGCTGGCTGTTGGGCGAGCTGGGCGCGGTCGGCAGCAGCGCGTCCAGCAGCGACAGCAGCCGTTGCCGCCACTGCGCTGGGGTCAGCAGTTCGCCGAGGCGACGCTGGTAGACCGCCAGCACGCGCAGCAGCCGCAGCAGCCGGTCCAGTGCTTCCAGCGCACCGCCTTCCAGCTCGATCCACGGCGCCACGCCGGCCAGGTCCGCCTCGCTGCCGGTGGCGTGACCGAGCACCAGGCGGTCCAGTGCGAACTGCCAGGTGTAGGCGTCGTCGGCCGGCGCCTGGTGCTGGTTGCGGTGCTTCGCATCCAGGCCCCAGCGTGCGCCGGCCTGCTGCAGCCAGCCATGCAGGCGATCGAAGTCCACTGCTTCCAGCCCGGCCGCTTCGGCCAGCGGCGCGCTGGCGAGCAGGTCCAGCACCTCGTTCAGGCCGAAACGCGAGACCGGCAGGCCCAGCAGGTGCACGAACACATCGGCCAGCGGCTCTCCTGCCAGTGGGCTGCTGTCGGCCAGCGCGTATGGAATGTGCTCCTCCTCGCCGCCGCGGCCGCCGAACACCGCCTCCAGGTACGGCACATAGGGATCGATGTCCGGCGCCAGCACCGCGATCTCGCGCGCCTGCAGCGGCGGGTCGAAGCGAGGGTCCTGCAACAGGCTTCTCAGCTGGTCGTGCAGCACCTGCAGCTCGCGCAGCCGGGTGTGGCAGGCATGCACCTGCAGGCTGGGGTCGTCGCTGCGCAGCCCATCGCGCAGCACGCCCGAGGGCAGTGCGCGACGGTGGAACAGATCGCGCTGCAGGCGGTGCAGCAGGCTGTCGGACAGGCCGCCTTCGTCCAGGGTCGGCCGGGTGTCTTCTTCCGGATCCGAATACGCGGCAATCTCGCCGGCCGGGTGCACCACCTCGTAGCTGCCCAGCACCGCCATGAAGTCGCGGCCGGCCGCACCCCAGGCTTCCAGCAGGCGGTTCTCACCAGCCGCTTCACCGAAGGGATCGGGCGCGCCGCTGCGCAGGCGCTCGGCCAGCGTCTGCAGGTCACCCCAGTACGACTGCACCGGAGTGGGCATATAGAAGTGCAGCTCGCCCACCCGCGCCTGGGTGGCCATCACCCGCAGCACGTCGGGGGAGATGTTGAGCGTCGCGAACGCGGACATGCGCGGTGGCAGGCCCTGTGGCAGCGGCTGGCCGGCGCCCTCGAAGCGATCCAGGTACGCCTGGATGCGGCGCGCGCGGTAGTCGCGGCCATGGGCGATGGTGCGCCAGAGGATCGCCTGCGGGTCGGCCGGGTCGGCGCCGGCCTCCCAGCGCAGCAACCAGTCGCGGCGCCAGGCCTGGTACTTCTCGAACACCGACGCCAGTTCACCGGCCAGTGCCCACGGCTTCAGGGCGTCGCCGCCGGCAAGATAGGACTGCAGCGCGCGCATCGGTGGCTGCGCCAGCAGCGCCGGGTCGCGCAGTGCCTGGTACAGCTTCCAGTGCAGGCCCGCGGCGTCCAGGTCGTCGCGTTCGCCCGGCACATTGGCATTGAGTGCACGGGCAACGAATTCGCCCGGGGTCAGGAACTCGAGGTTGGCGGCCACGCCATATTCGGCAGCGAGTGTCGCTTGCAGCCAACGCCGCATCGCCACCTGCGGGATCAGCACCACCTCCGGCGCGAGCAACGGCTGGCCTGGAACCGGCACACGCACGTTGCGCGCCAGCAGCGCAGCCAGCACGTCCAGGGAGTTGGAATGGTAGAGGCGGAAATCGCTGCCCGGGTCACTCATCATGCACAGTGTGCAGCACGGCAGGCAGTATTCAATGGCCGGCCCGTCGCCGGTACGGATTGTTCCGCGCTGCCGGCCGATTGTCCCGGCCTGGCAAGGGTCGTGCCGTGCCACAATACTGGACCGTCCAGTCTGCTTATGTTCAGCCGACGGGCCCGATCCTTCGATGTCTAAAAAACGTTAATGGTGCCCATGTCGGCTTCCACCTCCAGTCTGGTGCAGTTATCCAACGTCCGCATCGACCGGAGCGGGCGCACGATCCTGCGCGACGTGTCGCTGCAGGTGCCCAAGGGCAGCATCACGGCCGTGCTGGGCCCGTCCGGCAGTGGCAAGTCGACCCTGCTGGCGGCACTGACCGGCGAACTGCGCCCGGTGGCTGGCGAGGTCACCCTGTTCGGCAAGCCGATTCCGCAGGACAACGGCGCGCTGCTGGAAATGCGCAAGAGTGTGGGGGTGCTGCTGCAGGGCAATGGCCTGCTGACCGACCTCACTGTGGCCGAAAACGTCGCGCTGCCGCTGCGCACGCATACCCGCCTGCCGACCGCCGTGCTGCGCCGTCTTGTGCAAATGAAGCTGCATGCGGTGGGCCTGCTGGCCGCTGCCGATGCCTGGCCGCGCGAACTGTCCGGTGGCATGGCGCGCCGCGTCGCGCTGGCCCGTGCGCTGGCGCTGGACCCGCCGCTGATGATCTACGACGAGCCGCTGACCGGGCTGGACCCGATCGCCTCCGGCGTGATCATGAGCCTGATCCAGCGCCTCAACCACAGCCTGGGCCTGACCAGCATCATTGTCAGCCACCACGTGCACGAGACCCTGCCGATCTGCGACCAGGTGATCGCCATCGCCAATGGCGGCATCGTGTTCCAGGGCACGCCCGAGGCGCTGCAGTCCAGCCAGGACCCGTTGCTGCGGCAGTTCCTGCACGGCCAGCCCGATGGCCCCATTCCGTTCGATGCCGCGCCGCGCGCGAGGGTCGCCTGATGCCGTTCGTCCAAGCCACCCGCTCGCTGGGTCGCGCCGGCCTGTTCTCGCTGACCGTGCTGCGTGGTTCGCTGCCGACCCGTGATTTCCTGGCCGAGCTGACCCGCGAGATCTACAAGATCGGCGCGCGCTCGCTGCCGATCATCGCCGTCGGTGGTGCCTTCGTCGGCCTGGTGCTGACCCTGCAAGGCTACCGCACGCTGACCACCTTCGGAGCGGCCGACGCGCTGTCGACCCTGCTCGGCCTGTCGCTGTACCGCGAACTGGCGCCGGTGCTGACCGCGCTGCTGTTCATCGGCCGCGCCGGCAGCTCGATCGCCGCCGAACTTGGCCTGATGCGCGCCACCGACCAGATCAAGGCACTGGAGCTGATGGCGATCGACCCGGTGGCCAAGGCCGTCGCGCCGCGCTTCTGGGCGGCGGTGCTGACCGTGCCGCTGCTGACCGGCATCTTCTGCTCGCTGGCGATCAGCGCCAGCTACTTCGAAGCGGTGCATGTGCTGGGCCTGGACAATGGCGTGTTCTGGTCGGCACTGCGCAACAGCGTCGATTTCTGGGATGACTTCGGCGTGGCGATGCTGAAGTCGGCGATCTTCGGCGGCACCGCAGCGCTGGTCGCCGCCTATGTTGGTTTCCACGCCGAGCCGACCATCGAGGGCACCTCGGTGGCGACCACCCGTGCGGTGGTCAATGCCTCGCTGCTGGTGCTGATGTTCAACTTCGTGCTGTCGGCAATGTTGTTCACCTAACCCCTCCACCGGCGGTGCGCGTGCGCGCGCGGCCACCACGACTCGATCAGGTAATCCACATGGCCATCCGCGGTCCCAGACTCGAATTCTCCGTCGGCGCATTCCTGCTGCTGGCCCTGGCCTCGCTGATGGTGCTGGCCGTGGCCTCGACCAACCAGCGCTGGAGCTGGGGCAGCCAGGGCTACGAGCTGAAGGCGCGCTTCTCCCAGGTCGGCCAGCTGCGCAAGCAGGCGCCGGTGAAGATCGGCGGCGTCACCGTCGGCCAGGTCGCCTCGATCGACCTGGATCCGGTGAAGTTCGAATCCATCGTGACCCTGCGCATGGACAGCAAGGTCAAGGACCTGCCGGCGGACACCTCGGCGGGCATCTTCACCAGTGGTTTGCTCGGCGAGAGCTATATCGGTCTGCAGCCGGGCGGTGACCCGGACGTGCTGAAGGCCGGTGACGAGATCGTCTTCACCCAGCCGGCGGTGGACCTGATCCAGCTGGTCGGCAAGTACATGTTCAGTGGCGGCGCCGGTGGCGGCGCTGCTCAGAAGCCCAACGAAGGCGCGCAGGCGCCTGCAACGGAACCGCAACCATGAAAATGAAACTGATTCCCGCCCTGCTCGCCTCGGCGCTGCTGATGGCCACCCCGTTCCTTGCCCAGGCCCAGGCGGTCGCCCCCGCCCCCGCCGCTGCCGCAGCGCAGGGCCAGGCCGGCAAGGTGGTGATCGATGCCAGCACGCGCATCCTCACCACCCTGCAGCAGCGCCGGAGCGAGTTCAGCAGCAATCCGGCCAGCCTGCGCAGCTACATCGACAGCGAACTGAACCGCACCTTCGACCGCGACTATGCGGCACGCCTGGTGCTGGGCACGCACGCCCGCGGCGCCTCGGATGCCGACATCAAGCTGTTCGCCGATGCCATGGCCGACAGCCTGATGCAGCGCTACGGTTCGACCCTGCTCAACATCCAGGGCAAGCCGAGCTTCCGTCTGAAGGGTGAGAGCCCGCTGCCGGGCAACCGCGGCGTGCGAGTGACCACCGAACTGGTGCGCGCCGGCAGCGAACCGACCCCGGTCGAGTACTGGATGCGCAACGTCAACGGCCAGTGGAAGATCTTCGACGTCAACATCGAAGGCATCTCCTACGTGCAGACCTTCCGCAACCAGTTCGATACTCCGCTGCGCCAGAAGGGCATCAAGCAGGTGGCCAGCGAGCTGCACAGCGGCAGCATGCAGGCCGGGCCGGCGGGCAATGGCAAGTAACGCACTGGCGCTGCTGGAAGGCGACACCCTGCGCCTGCGCGGGGTGCTCGACCGTGCCGCGGTGATCGCGCTGTGGCCGCAGCTGCAGGCCCTGCCGGCCAAGCTGGCACGGCTGGAGCTGGGCGAGGTCGAGCGCGTGGACAGCGCCGGCCTGGCCCTGCTGGCCGAACTGGCCTCCCGGGCACGCAAGGCGGGCCATGCGCTGGCCATTTCCGGCGCGCCGGCCGGCTTCAACGAGCTGAGCGCGGCCTACCGGCTGTCGCCCGACCTGGACTTCAACGCTACTTCTGCTGCGAGCTGACATGAACGTCGTACGCGCTCTTCCCCTGATCGTCCTGGCCACCGCGCTGACCGCCTGTGCCGGCAAACCCGCACGCAGCGATGCACCGGCCGCCAGCACCGTGGTCCCGGCCGGCGCTCCCGCCGAAGCGACGCCCGCCGACACCGGCGTGACCGAGGTGGCCCCGGTGGACAACCCGCCGATCGCCACCGCTGCGGCGCCGACCCCGCCCGCAACCAGTGCCGATGCCGATGCGGCCAAGACCGCCGCAGCCACTGCACCGGGCGGTGATGATGATTTCGATGCCCTGTACGGTGGTGCCAGCAACACCGGCAGTGCGGCCGCCTATGACCCGTGGGAACCGTTCAACCGCAAGGTGCACAAGTTCAACAACGCGGTCGACCGTGGCATCGCCCGCCCGCTGGCCACGGCCTACACCCACGTGGTGCCACGCTTCGCGCGTACCGGCGTCAGCAACTTCTTCAGCAATCTGCGCGCACCGGTGACCATCACCAACCAGCTGCTGCAGGGCCGCGGTGCAGATGCGTGGGACAGCCTCGGCCGCTTCCTGATGAACAGCACGCTGGGCCTCGGTGGCCTGTTCGATCCGGCCAGCAAGGCAATGGTGCCGCGTCGCAATGAAGATTTCGGCCAGACCCTGGGTGCCTGGGGCTGGCGTCGTTCGCGCTACGTGGAACTGCCGTTCTTCGGCCCGCGTACCGTGCGCGATGTGTTCGGCCTGGCCGGTGACATCCCGTTGTCGCCGATCCGCCGCATCGAGGAAGACAAGGTCCGCATCGGCCTGCAGGGCCTGCAGCTGGTCGACACCCGCGCGCAGCTGCTGGCGATCGACGATCTGCGCGACACCGCCGTGGACGAGTACTCGCTGGTGCGCGATGCGTGGATGCAGCGCCGCAACTACCAGATCGAGAACGACCTGCGCAGCAAGCGCGACCGCGGCCATGACGATGCCAATTCGCCGATCCCCGTGGATGCGATGCCGATGCCGAACTGGAGCAACTGATCGCTGCAACCCGTGCATGAAAAAACCCCGCCTCGGCGGGGTTTTCTTTTCCGGCAGGTGCCAACCCGGATTGGCACGCTTTGCTCAGGCCACCAGCGCGGCCTCGATGGCGTCGCGCAGGCGCACGTCATCGGCCGCCACGTCCGGGGCAAAGCGTGCAATCACCTTGCCATCACGGCCGACCAGGAACTTCTCGAAGTTCCACAGCACCGCCGGTGCCGGATGGATCGGGATCTCCTTGCTGGCCAGGCGCTCGCGCAGCGGGCCTTCGCCGATCGACTGCGGCTGGGCGGCGGTCAGCTGCTGGTACAGCGGGTGGGTGTCATCACCGGCCACGCTGATCTTGGAGAACATCGGGAAACTGACATCGTAGGTGAGCTGGCAGAACTGCTGGATCTCGGCCTCGCTGCCCGGCTCCTGGCCAAGGAAGTTGTTGGCGGGGAAGCCCAGCACTTCCAGGCCCTGCGCATGCTTTTCCGCATACAGCGCCTGCAGGCCTTCGTACTGCGGGGTCAGGCCGCACTTGGAGGCGACGTTGACCAGCAGCAGCACCTTGCCCTGGTAGTCGGCAAGCGAGGACGGCTGGCCGTCGATGGTGGTGAGGGGAATGTCCTGGATCGGGGTGCTCACGCGGGGCTCCGGCTACGGCGGGAATGGCCGACCAGCATAGCGCCGCGCGATGCCGGTAGTGCTGGCCGCTGGCCGGCAATCGTGCGACCGTTCGCACGGGTTCATGAGGCTGCCGGCCAGCGGCCGGCGCGAGGATCAGTCCACGCAGATCGTACCCTGCGCCTTGCCGGCGTCGATACGCTGGCGGCAACCGAAGTTCTGGCTGGCATCACGCTGGCAGGTACCGGACGCCGCATCACCGGCCACTGCCTCGCCTGCGGCCAGGCACTGGCCCGTGCAGTCGCTTTTGCGGCTGCAGGCCTTGCCGGCGTCGGCATAGGGAATCACGCATTGCTCGCGCTGCAGCCGGCCGAGCCGCTGCAGGGTGCCACCGGCGGCCTGGCAGTCGACGTCGCGTGCTTCGCGGTAGGCCTCGACCGCTTCGGGGGTGCTGGAGGCGGCCTGCGTGGTCGTGCCCACGGTCGTTGGCGCGCTGCCGCAGGCGGCGAGCAGCGCGGTCAGGACAAAGCTGGTGAAGCGGGGCAGGCGCATGGCGGTACCTGGTTGAAGCGGACAGGCCGCCAGCATACCCATCGGCGATGCAGGCGGCGTGCCAGCGTGGCTCAGGCCTCGTCGCCCTCGCCGTCACTGCCTTCCTCCTCGGCCACCGCATCACCCTCGGCCAGGTCGCCGAGCAGCGACTGCGCCTGTTCGGACGCCAGCGACTCCACGCCACGCAGGCGGCGTTCGATCGTGCGGGTCTTGCGGCTGGCCTCGCCGATGCTGCGGCCAACGGTAGTGATCTGCTTCTCGGCCTTTTCCAGGATGCCGGCGAACTTCCCGAACTCGCTCTTGACCGCACCCAGCAGGCTCCACACTTCGCTGGATCGCTTTTCAATGGCCAGCGTGCGAAAGCCCATCTGCAGGCTGTTGAGCAACGCAGTGACCGTGGTCGGTCCGGCCACCACCACACGGTGCTCGCGCTGCAGCAGGTCAACCAGGCCCGGGCGCCGGATCACCTCGGCATACAGGCCTTCGGTGGGCAGGAACATCACCGCGAAGTCCGTGGTGTGCGGCGGCACGATGTACTTGTCGCAGATCGACTTGGCCTGCACGCGCACCGCGCGCTCCAGCTGGATGCCCTGCAGGCGCACGCCTTCGGCATCGCCCTGTTCCTGTGCGTCCAGCAGGCGCTCGTAGTCCTCGCGCGGGAACTTGGAGTCGATCGGCAGCCACACCGGCGTGTCGTCGCTGCTGCGGCCCGGCAGGCGCACGGCGATATCGACCATCTCGCCACTATCCGGGCGCACCCTCACCGCACGCGCGTACTGCTCCTGGGTGAGTGTCTGCTCGAGGATGTTCTCCAGCTGCACTTCGCCCCAGCTGCCGCGGTTCTTGACGTTGGTCAGCACGCGCTTGAGGTCGCCCACGCCGGTGGCAAGCTGCTGCATCTCGCCGAGGCCACGCTGCACCTGTTCCAGGCGCTCGGAGACGAGCTTGAAGGAATTGCCCAGTCGCGTTTCCAGCGTCGACTGCAGCTTCTCGTCCACGGTGTGGCGCATCTGCTCCAGCTTCTGCGCGTTGTCGTTCTGCAGCGCGCGCAGCTGTTCCTCCAGCGTGGCACGCATCTCGGCGATGCGCTGCTCGTTGCGCTGTGTCAGTTCCTGCAGGCGCAGGCCCAGACTGTCGGTCAGGCGCTGCTGCGACAGCGCGCCCTCCTCGCGGCCCTTGCGTGCATCGTCCACCAGGGTCTGGCGCAGCGCCCCGAGCTGGGTATCGGTGCGCGCAGTGAGCTCCTGCAGCTGCTGGCCAAACGCATGGATGCGTGCCTCCTGCTGCTGGCCGAAGGTCTCCAGCTGGCCGCGCAGTTCCTGCAGCCGCTGCCCCATCAATGCTGCGCCGCGCTGCTGGCTGTCGGCTACTTCAGCGCGCGCTTTGCGGGCATCTTCGCCCAGCGCTTCGCGCAGCAGGTCCAGGCGCTGATCGGTGCGGGTGGACAGATCGGTCAGCGCGCGGGCGAAGCCATCGAGCTGTTCGCGCAGTTCGCTGCGCCCGGCGCGCGCCTCCTCGCGCACGGCCTGTTCCAGGCGGTCATGCGGCGGGCGGCGCAGCAGGGCGACCAGCTGCAGGATGAGCACGGCCAATAGAAGGCCGGCAATGAGCAGGTATTCGGTTTGCATGGGGCAAGTGTAGGCTGGCCGAGTCTCAGCTGCTGCGTCAGGACCATGCTCGCTCTGTACGGAAAGCCGACCTCCATCAACGTGCGCAAGGTGCTGTGGCTGTGCGCCGGCCTCGACCTGCCACTCCAACACGAGCCAGAACCACCGGCGGACCTGCTGGCCACGTTGAATCCGAACCGGCAGGTGCCGGTCCTGCGCGATGGCGGCTTCGTGCTGTGGGAATCGAACAGCATCTGCCGCTACCTGGCCGTACGTGCTGGCCGTGATGACCTGCTGCCCGGTACGGCGCAGGATCGCGCCCGGGTCGAGCAGTGGATGGACTGGCAGGCCAGCGACCTCAACAGCGCCTGGCGGCACGTGTTCATGGCGCGCGTGCGGCGGCACCCGGACTACCCGGACGATGCCCGCGCCGAGGCCAGCCTGGCGCAATGGAACCACTTGATGGGCGTACTCGACACACAATTGGCCGGTGGCCACTGCCACGTGACGGGCAACGCCTTCACCCTGGCCGACATCGTGCTCGGGCTGTCGGCCCAGCGCTGGCGCAGCACACCCGGCAACAAGCCCGTGCTGCCACACCTCTCGGCGTGGTTCGAACGGCTGCGCGAGCAGCCCGGTTTCGCCACCCACGTCGACAACAGCGTGGCCTGAGGCAGGGGTCAGATCCCTTTCCCTGGGGGGAAAGGGATCTGACCCCAAGGGCGCGCGGGAACCGCCGGTGTTACCAGCCTTCCAGCACGATCTTGCCCTTGGCGCGCTGGCTTTCCAGCAGCGCGTGGGCGCGCCGCATGTTGGC
Organism: Stenotrophomonas sp. BR163; assembly: GCF_047520985.2. Classification (NCBI taxonomy): domain Bacteria; kingdom Pseudomonadati; phylum Pseudomonadota; class Gammaproteobacteria; order Lysobacterales; family Lysobacteraceae; genus Stenotrophomonas; species Stenotrophomonas sp. BR163. The sequence continues at coordinate 9,595 of NZ_JAXBRE020000035.1, read as the reverse complement.
CGCGTCGATGCGCCCGAAGTGCTCGCCCAGGGTGGTGTGCAGCACGCCCGTGTCGATCAGCTCGGCCACACGGTTCAACAGGTCGTGCTGGCGCTGCATGTCGGCGGTGCGGTACAGCGGCCGGGTGAACATCGACTCCCAATGCAGTGACAGTGCCTTGCGCTTGAGCGCCATCACGTCCACCTGGCCCGGGTCATCGATCAGCCCCAGTTGGCCCTGCGGTGCCAGCAGTTCCACGATCTGCGCGTAGTACTGGTCGGAGTGGGTCAGGCTGGCGACATGCTGCACCTCGCTGATGCCGAGCCGCGCCAGTCCCTCGGCCAGCGGCAGGCTGTGGTCGATCACGTGGTGTGCCCCCATTGCGTACGCCCAGTCCTGGGTATCCGGGCGCGAGGCGGTGCCGATCACGGTCAGCCTGGTCAGCTTCCGCGCCAGCTGCACCAGGATCGAACCGACACCACCAGCAGCACCGATCACCAGCAGGGTCTGGCCTTCGCCACCACCCTCCGGGATGCGCAGGCGGTCGAACAGCAGCTCCCAGGCGGTGATTGCAGTCAGTGGCAACGCTGCGGCGGCGGCATCGTCGAGACTGGCCGGCTTGCGCCCAACGCTGCGCTCATCCACCAGCTGGTACTGCGCATTGCTGCCCGGGCGGTCGATGACGCCGGCGTAGTAGACCGCGTCGCCGGGCTGGAACAGGGTCACCTCGCTGCCCACCGCATCAACAATGCCGACCGCATCCCAGCCCAGCACGCGCGGGCCATCGGTGGCCACGCCGCGGCGGACCTTGGTGTCGACCGGGTTCACCGCCACCGCGCGTACCGCCACCCGCAGGTCACGCGGGCCGGGCTGCGGCAGTTCCAGTTCAATGTCGATCAGGGCCTGGGCATCATCGATCGGCAGGCCGGCTTGGGTGTAGGCAATGGCGCGCATGGCAGCGGTCCAGTGGGGAAGGAGGTGACAGGTTGCGCCGCACGCGGTCCCTCGGAAAGGCGCAGAATCGGGCAGCACTTTCACTCTGGCGATGAAGATGATCCGCTTCGACGATCTGCAGCTGTTCGTCCGTACTGCCGCACTGGGCAGCTTCTCGCAGGCGGCCCGCGAAGCCGACCTGCTGCCGGGGCAGGTTGCTGCGGCGGTGGCGCGGCTGGAACGCGAGCTGGACCTGCGCCTGTTCGTGCGCACCACGCGCAGCCTGCGCCTGACCGGCGAGGGGGCGCTGTACCTGCCGTATGCGCAGGAGGTGCTGGCCACCCTGCGCGAGGGCCAGGCGCGCGTGCAGGGCGAAGACACCGAACTGCACGGCACCCTGCAGCTGTCGGCGCCGTCGGACTTCGGTCGAAATCTGCTGCTGCCCTGGCTGAGCGCCTTTCGCGCCGCGCACCCCCGGCTGCGCCTGCACCTGCGCCTGTCCGACGAAGTGGCCGACGTGTTCCGCGACCCGGTCGACGTGGCCATCCGCATCGGCCACTTCGACGACGCCAACTACGTCGCCCTGCCCCTGCTGGAAGGCAATCGGCGCGTACTCGCGGCGTCACCCGACTATCTGCAGCGGCGCGGCACGCCCACCCGCCTGGAAGATCTGCGCGAGCATGATTGCCTGGTCTACCAGCTCAGTGGCCGCGCCTATGATCGCTGGTCGTTCGAGGTCGACGGGCGCCGCAGCGTGATTCCGGTGCGCGGCCCGCTGGTCTGCGATGACGCCGATGTGGTGCGGCGCTGGGCGGTGGCCGGCGAAGGCATCACCTACAAATCCTGGCTGGACCTGCGCGAGGATGTGCTCGCAGGGCGCCTGCAGCTGCTGCTCGACGGCATCGGCAGCCACATACCGTTGCAGCTGGTCTGCCCGCACCGCAAGCAGTTCTCGCCGGCGGTGCGGCAGCTGCACGCGCAGCTGCGCCAGCACCTGCAACCTCTGCTGTCTGGCATGCCCGAGGGTCCTGCCGGCCCCCTGTCGCCAGTCCCGGCGCTGGCCGACAATGGCGGCCCCCCGTAAGAGAGAACGCCGCCATGCCGTGGATGGGCATCCAGGACCTGTGGACGTTTCTGGTCGCCGTGCTGGTGTTTCTCGCCCTGCCCGGCCCCGGTACCTTCACCCTGCTGACCGCCACCGGCCGTGGTGGCGTGCGCGGCGGTTACACCGCACTGGCCGGCCTGCTGGTCGGCGACCAGATCCTGATGTGGCTCGCGCTGGCCGGCGTGGCCGCGCTGCTCAAGGCCAACCCGCTGGTGTTCCACGCCGTGCAGTACCTGGGTGCGGCCTACCTGGTGTGGGTCGGCATCGGCCTGCTGCGCACGCCGAAGCACGAGGGCGGTGATGCCGGCCCGATCCGCATGCAGCCGGGCCGCTACTTCCAGCAGGCGATCCTGGTCAGCCTGCTCAATCCGAAGGCGATCCTGTTCTACATGGCCTTCCTGCCGTTGTTCATCGATCCCAAGGCACACCAGGGCATCGCCACCTTCGCGGCGCTGGCCGGCATCATCCTGGTGGTCAGCATCGCCTACTGCTCGATGCTGATCGGCGTGGGCAACCTGGCCCGTCGCCGGCTGATCCAGCACCCGCGGATCAGCGACGCGCTGCGCCGCGTGGCCGGCCTGTTCCTGGTGGGGTTTGGCATCCGGTTGGGGCTGAACGGATGAACGGGCGGCTGCCGCTGCTCGGCCTGGCCCTGCTGTTCGCCGGCACCGCCTCTGGTGCCACCGTACAGGACCATCGCTGCCTGACCGGCGGTCGCAACGGCAGCATCCACCTGGAATGGCGCTGGCTGGAGGACGGACAGTCCGGCGTGCGCTACGCCGGCCAGCGCAAGCGCCTGCCCCTGCGTCGGATCTCGATGGAAACCACGGTGCTGGCCGAAGATCGCCCGTACCAGTTCGACTGCGTCTGGGAAGAGCGCATCGATGGCCGCCTCAACGGCCGCTACCTGTTGAGCACCCAGGGCGCGCTGGTGCTGGATCTGCGTTACGAACGCGCCCGCGACGGCCACAGCACAACCTTCCACGACGACCCCGAAGCTTGGCAGGAGGATGGCTGCCATTGGCCGCGATCACCCTGACCCTCGGTTTGCCCTGCCAGCTGGACGATCGTAGGACGAGTTCGATTTGTTGCTCAGATTGTGCTGATTTCGTCATCATTGACGGCGTTCAGTCTCCATCAGTGACGCATCCAACCCGGGTATGACCCCCGTCAGTGGTAATGCTGCGCTGCGTTCGGTCACACTCGGGAACTTGTCGTTTCCAGTCACCCCTTCCGAGGCCTGCATGTCCCTGTTCCGGCGCAAGTCCCTAGATTCCGTCACCGTCCACGAAGCCGGCAGGCGTCTGATCCCGACGCTCAGCTGGCCGCACCTGATCGCGCTGGGCATCGGTGCCATCGTCGGTACCGGCATCTACACGCTGATCGGCGTCGGTGCCAACCTGGCCGGCCCGGCGGTGCTGATCTCCTTCGCTATCGCCGGTGCGGTCTGTGCCTGTGCGGCGCTGTCCTACGCCGAGCTGTCGACGATGATGCCGGCCGCCGGCAGTGCCTACACCTACAGCTACAGCGCGCTGGGTGAGGTGTTTGCCTGGGTGGTGGGCTGGAGCCTGATCCTGGAGTACTCGCTGGTGGTGAGTACGGTGGCGGTGGGCTGGTCCGGCTACTTCGTCGGCTTCCTCGAATGGGTCCACACCCAGTTCGGCTGGAACGTACACCTGCCGGCCTGGCTGGCAGCCGGCCCGCATGTGGAAGGCGGAATGATCAACCTGCCGGCGATCATCATCACCTGGCTGGTGGCCGGCATGCTGATGGCCGGCACCAAGGAGAGCGCCACCCTCAATGCCATCCTGGTGGTGTTCAAGCTGATCGCGCTGGCGATCTTCGTCGCCGTGGCCCTGCCCGCCTTCGACAGCGCCAACCTGCAGCCGTTCATGCCGTACGGCTTTGCCAAGTCGATGGGCCCCGATGGCGTCGAGCACGGCGTGATGGCGGCGGCAGCCATCATCTTCTTCGCCTTCTACGGCTTCGATGCAATCTCCACCGCCGCCGAGGAGACCAAGAACCCGGGCCGCGACCTGTCGATCGGCATCATCGGTTCGATGATCGGCTGCACCATCGTCTACGTGCTGGTGGCGCTGGCGGCAGTTGGTGCGATGAGCTACGCGGTGTTCGGCCACAGCGCCGAGCCGCTGGCGCTGATCATGCGCCAGCTGGGTCATCCGACCGCGGCAATGGTGATCGGCGTGATCGCGATCATCGCCCTGCCGACCGTGCTGCTGGCCTTCCTGTACGGCCAGAGCCGCATCTTCTTTGTGATGAGCCGCGATGGCCTGCTGCCGCGTGGCCTGTCCAAGGTCAACGCACGTACCGGCACGCCGGTGGCGACCACGTTGTTCACTGCGGTGGTGGTGTCGGCGCTGGCCGGCGTGGCGCGCCTGGATGAGATCGCGGCGCTGGCCAATGCCGGCACCCTGGCCGCGTTCACCGCAGTGGGTGTCTGCCTGGTGGTGCTGCGCCTGCGCGAGCCGAACCGCGAGCGCACCTTCCGCACGCCGGTGGCTTTCGTGGTCGGCCCGCTGGCCGCACTGGGCTGCATCTACCTGTTCATCAGCCTGCCGCACACCACTCAGCTGTACTTCCTGCTGTGGAACGTGGTCGGCCTGGTGTTGTACTTCCTGTACAGCCGCCGCCACGCACTGATCGCGAAGTAACCGGCTCGCCGGTAGTGCCGGCCGCTGGCCGGCACCTCGCATCCTGTTGATACGAGCAATGCCGGCCAGCGGCCGGCACTACCGCAGGGCGCTTCAACCGCCCTGCTTTGCAGCGTAATCCTGCGCCTGGCGCATCACCCGCAGCAGGTTGCCGCCCCAGATGCCGGCAATCTGCTTCTCGGTATAGCCCTTGCGCAGCAGCCACGCGGTGATCTTCGGCAGCTGGCTGACATCGGGCAGGTCACTCAGTCCGCCACCACCATCCCAGTCCAGGCCGATGCCCACGTGCTCGGGCCCGACCACCGAGAGGATGTGCTCGAAGTGGGCGAAGAAGTCGTCCAGGCTGGCGTGGCGCACCGGGTGCTCATGGTCCAGCCCCTGTTCGGCCTTCAGCAGCGCAACGCCCTGTTCGATGCCCATGCCTTCCCAGCCGCCCAGCTGCTTGCTCAGCGCTTCCTCGGCCTGCTTGCGCTCGGGCGTCTTTGCGGTGTCGATCAGGTAGCCGCCATAGGCGTTCACCTGGATCACGCCGCCGGCCTTGGCCAGTTTGCGCAGGCGCGCATCGTCGAGATTGCGCGGATGGTCATAGACCGCCTTGGCCGAGCTGTGCGACAGCACGAACGGCACCGGCATCATTGCCAGCAGGTCGTCGAACACCGCGTCCGAGGCGTGCGACTGGTCGATCACGATGCCCAGCTTCACCGCCTCCCGCACCAGCTCCTTGCCGGCCGGGCTAAGTCCTTTCCATTCCGCGCCCTTGGGATCGGTGGCCGAATCGGCGAACTCGTTGTTGGCGAAGTGCACGGTGCTGAGCAGGCGCAGGCCGGCGCGGTGATAGAACGACAGCAGGCTGGGGTCGGCCACCAGCGGGCTGGCGTTTTCCATGCTGATGTAGACCACGCGCTTGCCGGCAGCCTTGATCCGCGCTGCGTCATCGGCGGTCAGTGCCAGCGCGAAGCGCTCGGGATTGGCCGCCAGCATCTCGCGGATCTGCATCAATCGCTGCAGCCCGTGGTCACGCTCGGCCAGATGCGCGGCGGCGCTGCGGTCGCCCTGATCGGTGTAGATCGCCCAGAAGCCGCCATCCAGCGCGCCTTCGACCATGCGTGGGTAATCCACCTGCGAAAGGGCGTTGCGGTCGTGGCGCTGCTCGATGTCAAAACCGGCTCGGCCGAAATTGGCCGGTGTATCGAGGTGGCTGTCGAGCGTGACCAGGCGCTGCTGCAACGCCTTGGCACGGGCCAGCTCCTGCGCGCTGAACTCGATGGCGTGGGCCGACAGCGGCGCGCACAGCGCCAGGGCGAGCACGACGGACAGGTGGCGCAACGAAGGCATGGGCTCTCACCGGCATGGGGAAGAGCCCGACCATAGCGCCGTGGCCGGCCGTTTTGTAGAGCTGCGCCGCGCCACCTGAACATCGGGGCGCCGTTTTCACGAACGCATCGCAGTGCGCGGAAAGCTGACCGCCGGGCAGTGGACATGATTCATGCCCGGCGAACGCAGAAGCCGACCGTCAATCCACCACGCGGCAGAACACGGCCTTCAGGTAACGCGATTCCTGCACGTGGGCCATGAACGGATGGTCCGGACCAGCGCCGGCCACCTTCAGGATCTGGATCGTGCGGCCGGAGAAGTACGCCGCCCGGCGCAGCATGTCGAGGAACTGGTCCTCGGCCACCAGGCCGGTGCAGGAGAAGGTGGCGAACAGGCCGCCCGGCTTGACCACGCCCAGCGCCAGCTTGTTCATGTCCAGGTACTTCTTCAGTGCGGTGATGACCTGGTCGCGGTCGCGGGTCATCTTCGCCGGGTCCAGGATCACCACGTCGTACTGCTCACCGCGGTTGGCGGCGTCGCGCAGCCACGGAAAGATGTCGGACTGGATGAACTTCGGGCGCACGTTGTTCAGGCGCGAATTGCCCTTGGCGATCTGGATCACGTCCTCGTCGATGTCGATGCCGATCACTTCCGAAGCACCACGCGCCGCCGCGTACACGGCAAAACCGCCGGTGTTGCAGCACAGGTCGAGCACGCTCTTGCCTTCCACCTGCTGGCTCAGCCACTCACGGTTCTCGCGCTGGTCGGCGAAGAAACCGGTCTTGTGCGCACCGGCCGGGTCGGCGCGGAACTTGATGCCGTACTCGGTGATCACCGACGCTTCGGTGGTGGTGTTGCCGTGGAAGTCGAAGCTTTCCTGCTTCTGCACGTGCTCGTCGGCGAAGCTGTGGAAGCGGCAGCCGGGGAACTGCTCGCGCAGCGCATTGTAGATCCATTCGCGGTGGCGGAACATGCCGGCGGCGAAGAACTCGACCACCACCAGGTCGCCGTAGCGGTCCACCACCAGGCCGGACAGGCCGTCACCTTCGCTGTGCACGACACGCCAGGCGTCGGACACCGCGTCGAGCTTGAGCACCTCACGGCGCAGCGACACTGCCTGGGCGATCTTGCGCGAGAACCAGCCGGCATCCACCGGTACGTTCTGGTCGGTTTCAAGGATGCGCACGGCAATGCGCGAGTGCCCGTTGTAGAACCCGCGGCCAATGAACTCGCCATCGATGCCGACCACGTCGACGATGGAACCGGGCTTGGGCCGGACGGTCGGCTTCTCGACCAGTTTCTGGAAGATCCACGGGTGGCTGGAGCGCCACGCATTCTTGAGGCGGACAATCGGAAGGGGGGTATTCATCCACCCATTGTAAACCGGGCGCCGGGGTCGGATCCCCGCAGGGGCTCTGACCCCGGCAAACCGGCATTTGACGGCGGCGGGGGCCAGACGGCAGAATCGGCGCCAGAAGGGGAGTAGCTCCCAGACGTTGTCGCCGTCATTTCGAGCCCGCAGGCTCCGGTGCAACGGCAGTTCCAGCCGACTGGAACTGCGAGCGAGACCTTCGCCGTACTGGCGAAGCTCTGTCCCTGGATCCCCTCCCGATCCTCCGTTGCAGATCCTCGCCGTCCGGCCTGGCATTCATCTTTCCAACGGACATTCCCAATGCAGACGATCGGTAACGTGTGGTTGTGGGGCGGCTTCGCAGCGGTGGTGGTCATCGCCCTGCTGGTCGACCTCGTGTTGATGCGCCATGGTGGACCGCACAAGGTCACCTTCAAGGAGGCCCTGTGGTGGTCCATCGGCTGGGTCGCGCTGGCCCTGCTGTTCAACGCCGGCCTCTGGTACTACCTGAATGAGACCGCCGGCCAGGTCGTGGCCAACAAGGTCGGCCTCGAGTTCCTGACCGGCTACCTGGTCGAGAAGGCGCTGGCGGTCGACAACATCTTTGTCTTCCTGATGATCATGAGCTACTTCGCGGTGCCGGAAGAGCAGCGCCAGAAGGTGCTGATCATCGGCATCCTGGGTGCGATCGTGCTGCGTACGATCATGATCTTCGCTGGTAGCGCGCTGATCAGCCAGTTCCATTGGCTGCTCTACGTGTTCGGTGCCTTCCTGCTGTTCACCGGCTGGAAGATGTGGTTCGCCGCCGGCCAGGAGCCGGACCTGGAGACCAATCCGGCTCTGCGCTGGATGCGCAAGCACCTGCGCCTGCTGCCGGACTACGCCGGCAACGCGCTGAGCGTGAAGCGTGATGGCGTGCGCTGGTTCACCCCGCTGTTCGCGGTGCTGATCCTGATTGCGGTCACCGACGTGATCTTCGCGGTGGACAGCATCCCGGCAATCTTCGCGATCACCACCGACCCGTTCATCGTGCTCACCTCCAACGTGTTCGCAGTGCTGGGCCTGCGCGCGATGTTCTTCCTGCTGGCCGGCATGGCCGACCGCTTCCACCTGCTGCCGTACGGCCTGGCGCTGGTACTGGGCTTCATCGGCATCAAGATGATGATCATCGATCTGTTCAAGATCCCGACCCCGGTCTCGCTGGGCGTGGTCGCGGTGATCATCGCCGCCACCGTGGTGCTGAGCCTGAAGTACCCGCCGAAGGAAGGCGAAGGCCAGGCCTGAGCCTGACCCGTTGAACGGTGCGGCCGGTGGGATTGTCCCGCCGGCCGCCTCCACTCTCCCGTTACGGTGGCCTTGGTTTCGCGCCAGTCACCGCCATTGCTGAGGTATGGACAACAACGCGCCCCTGCCCGCCGACGACGTGCCGGCCCCCCGCAATGATCGCTCGCGCATCCTGCGGGCGTTCAATGTCAGCCTGGCCGCCGTGCTGGTGCTGGTGGCCGTGTTCGCCCTGCAGGGCACGTTCGACTGGCGACCCTGGGCGGTCGCACCGCTGGAAGCCAAGGGCCTGCTCGGCCTGATCGGCGGCCCGATGCTGCATGCCTCGGTCGAGCACATCGCCGCCAACAGCATCGCGATCCTGATCCTCGGCACCCTCGCTGGCAGCGTGTATCCGAAGGCCACCGTACGCGCGCTGCCCCTGCTGTGGCTGGGTTCGGGCCTCGGCGCGTGGATGCTGGGCAATCCGGGCAGCGTGCACCTGGGCGCCAGTGGCGTGACCCACGGCCTGATGTTCCTGCTGGCCAGCCTCGGCCTGCTGCGCCGCGACCGTGCGGCGATCGCCACCGGTCTGATCGGCATGCTGTTCTACGGCGGCATGCTGATGACCATCCTGCCGCACGCCGATGGTGTGTCCTGGCAGTCGCACATGGGCGGCGCCTTCGCCGGCATCATCGCCGCGCTGCTGTTCCGCAACGCCGACCCACTGCCGCCGCGCCAGCGCTACAGCTGGGAAGACGAAGAAGACGAGGCTGAGCCGCTGTCCGACGACGAACTGGAGCCGCCGTCACCGCAGCGCGTGCCGGTGCTGTGGCAGCCGCGCGAGGGCCAGGACTACGTGGTGATCCCGTTCCGCCGCCCGGACGAACCGCGCGGTTGAGGTGAGGGTGGTGCCGGCCGCTGGCCGGCAACCTCATGAACCTTCGTTGGCAATCCTTGCGTTGCCGGCCAGCGGCCGGC
>NZ_JAXBRE020000034.1:0-35364 GCF_047520985.2 Stenotrophomonas sp. BR163 | reverse complement strand
GCTGGCAGGACACGCCGTAAACCCGTCCATGGGGGCTCGATGGCGCCATCCATGGCGCCAACGGTCCTGCCAGCCGCCCCCGTCCCGCCCAACCATCAGCAACCCAGAGCCGCTTTGGCTGTTGATGTTGATGTTGATGTTGATGTTGATGTTGACGTTGCCCGCCGCAGGCGGACCACCGCGCGTCAGCGCGGCGCCTCCACATCCAACCCGATCGGGCAGCTCACGCCGGTGCCGCCGATGCCGCAGTAGCCGTTCGGATTCTTCGCCAGGTACTGCTGGTGGTAGTCCTCGGCGTAGTAGTACGCCGGTGCCGGGTACACGATCTCGGTGGTGATCGGGCCGTAGCCGGCCGCAGCCAGCTGCGCCTGGTAGGCCTCGCGGCTGGCCAGCGCGGCCTTGTACTGGGCCTCGTCGGTGGCATGGATCGCCGAGCGGTACTGGGTGCCGGTGTCGTTGCCCTGACGCATGCCTTGGGTTGGATCGTGGCTTTCCCAGAACAGCTGCAGCAGCCGCTCCAGGCTCACCACCGCCGGGTCGAACACCACCTGTACCACTTCGGTGTGGCCGGTCAGGCCCGAGCAGACCTCTTCATAGGTCGGGTTCGGCGTGATGCCGCCTGCATAGCCGACCGACGTGCTGTACACGCCCGGCTCCGTCCAGAACTTGCGCTCGGCGCCCCAGAAACAGCCCAGCGCAAAGCGGATCTGCTGCAGGCCGGCGAAACGGTCCTTCAGCGGATGGCTGTTCACGAAGTGCTGGTTGCTGTGCAGCGGCAGTGGTTGGTCACGCCCCGGTAGCGCCTCTTCCGGGCGCGGCAGGCGCTGCTTGAAGGCGCCGATGCCGAGGATGCCCTGGCCAATTCCCAACATGATGCGCTCCTACGCCGGAAGGCCGGCAATGTCGTCTGCATCGGAAATGGGGTCGGACGGGGCCTGGCCCAAGTCCAGCGCCGCTACGATGTCCTCGGCCTGCGGCCGCGCCGCATCGGGGATGCCGACCCGCAACACGCCAAACAGCGGCAGCTCGCCCATCCCGCCCAGCAACTGCTCTCCGAACACGAACGCGGGGATACCGGCGTCTTCCAGGGCGTGCTTGACCAGATGGGCGTCGAACAGGTTGTCGGCCTTGTACACGATGTGCATGCGGCGGCTCCTCGGGACAGGGGTTCAGCATACGCCTGGGGGCTGAATGGCGGAGAGGGCGGGATCCGAGAGTTGCCGGCCAGCGGCCGGCAATACCGGAAGACGCCTGGTAGTGCCGGCCGCTGGCCGGCATCCCATACCCCGCCGGGCAACCCCGCCCGGTACGCGCTAGACTGTTGGTCTTTCTGCCTTTCTTTTCGCCGACTCATGTCCGAGCACACCCCCGCCAGCCCCGAGACCCCCGCCGACAGCCACGAGAAGCGCGATTTCATCCGCCAGATCGTGCGCGAGGACCTGGCCAGCGGAAAGCACCAGGCGATCAAGACCCGCTTCCCGCCGGAGCCGAACGGCTACCTGCACATCGGTCATGCCAAGTCGATCTGCCTGAACTTCGGCATCGCCGGCGAGTTCAGCGGCGTCTGCAACCTGCGCTTCGACGACACCAACCCGGCCAAGGAAGATCCGGAATACGTGGCCGCGATCCAGGACGACGTGCGCTGGCTGGGCTTTGAGTGGAACGAACTGCGCCACGCCTCGGACTACTTCCAGGCCTACTACCTGGCCGCCGAGAAGCTGATCGAACAGGGCAAGGCCTATGTCTGCGACCTGTCGGCCGAAGAAGTGCGTGCCTACCGTGGCACCCTGACCGAGCCGGGCCGTCCGTCGCCATGGCGCGACCGCAGCGTCGAGGAAAACCTCGACCTGTTCCGCCGCATGCGCGCCGGTGAATTCCCGGATGGCGCGCGCACCCTGCGCGCGAAGATCGACATGGCCAGCGGCAACATCAACCTGCGCGATCCTGCGCTGTACCGCATCAAGCACGTCGAGCACCAGAACACCGGCAACGCGTGGCCAATCTACCCGATGTACGACTTCGCCCATGCGCTGGGTGATTCGATCGAGGGCATCACCCACTCGCTGTGCACGCTGGAATTCGAAGACCACCGCCCGCTGTACGACTGGTGCGTGGACAACGTCGATTTCGCCCATGACGACGCGCTGACCCAGCCGCTGGTCGATGCCGGGCTGCCACGCGAAGCGGCCAAGCCGCGCCAGATCGAGTTCTCGCGCCTGAACATTAACTACACGGTGATGAGCAAGCGCAAGCTGATGGCGCTGGTCACTGAAGAGCTGGTGGACGGCTGGGAAGACCCGCGCATGCCGACCCTGCAGGGCCTGCGCCGCCGTGGCTACACCCCGGCCGCGATGCGACTGTTCGCCGAGCGCGTGGGCATCAGCAAGCAGAATTCGCTGATCGACTTCAGCGTGCTGGAAGGCGCACTGCGCGAGGACCTCGACAGCGCCGCACCACGCCGCATGGCGGTGGTCGATCCGGTCAAGCTGGTGCTGACCAACCTTCCGGAAGGCCACGAAGAACTGCTGACCTTCAGCAACCACCCGAAGGACGAGAGCTTCGGCAGCCGCGAAGTTCCGTTCGCCCGCGAAGTGTGGATCGATCGCGAGGACTTCGCCGAAGTGCCGCCGAAGGGCTGGAAGCGCCTGGTGCCGGGCGGCGAAGTGCGCCTGCGTGGCGCCGGCATCATCCGCTGCGACGAAGTGATCAAGGATGCCGACGGCACCATCATCGAACTGCGCGGCTGGCTCGATCCGGAATCGCGTCCGGGCATGGAAGGCGCCAACCGCAAGGTCAAGGGCACCATCCACTGGGTCAGCGCCGTGCACGGCGTGCCGGCCGAGATCCGCCTGTACGACCGCCTGTTCTCGGTGCCGAACCCGGATGATGAATCGGAAGGCAAGACCTACCGCGACTACCTCAATCCGGAATCGCGCCGTACCGTCACCGGCTATGTCGAGCCGGCCGCAGCCAGCGCCGCACCGGAGCAGTCGTTCCAGTTCGAGCGCACCGGCTATTTCGTCGCCGACCGCCGCGATCACACCGAAGCCAAGCCGGTGTTCAACCGCAGCGTGACCCTGCGCGACACCTGGTCGGCCTGAGCACCTGCGCGGGCGCCCACACGGCGCCCGCACGCCCCCGACGATGATCACCGCCCTGTCCGCCCTGCTCTGGTTCATCTCGCAGCATCCGCTGCTGACGTTCTTTGCAGCAATGGTGTTGGCCGGGCTGGTCTCGTGGTGGCGGCGTTCGCCGGTCTACGCCATCGTGGTGTTTCCGCTGGCGATGCTCAACATCTTCCTCGGCAGCTTCCTCAACGCCACTTTCCTCAATGCGGTGGGCGAGCGCGGTGAAGCCGTGATCGTGAAGGCCGAGGAAACCAATTCCACGCTCAACGAACAGTACATCTGGCGTTACGAAGCGGTGTTGCGCACCGCCGAGGGCCGCGACGTGGAGGTGGTGTTCCATACCAACACCGCCTCGCTGTGGCCGCTGGAGAACGCCATCCGTATCCCCGCGCAGGACCAGCCGTTCGTCGTGAAGTACACGCCGGGCTTCCCACGCAACTTCGTCATCCTCACCAACGAATCGCCGCACGGCATCGCGCAAGCCCGCGCCAGCGCGCGCGAGCGGGTGGAGGTGACGGCGCGCAAGCTGCACTTCAGCCCGGGCAATGCCGGTTTCCGCGCGGACTATCGCCGCGAGCTGGAAAGCTGGCTGCGCGACCACGGCAACGACCCGCAGCAGCAGTCCGACGCGCAGCGCTATCGCGCCGAACTTGACGCGCTCGACCGCTAGCACCAGGCCCGGCCTGGATGCTCCACCCGATCCATCCACAGGCCTGACATGACCACGACGTCCACCGCCCTCCTCCCACTGCTGCAGCAGGCCCTGCAGGACGTCAGCGTCGCCAGCCGCATCGACGGCAACGCGCTGCTGCTGGACAGCGGACTGCGCCTGACCCCGCATGCGATGGCCGCACACGCGCGCGACAACGGCGGCTGGCAGACCTCCACCGTCATCGAAAGCCAGCATCCGCTGCTGTTCGCTGACGGCCTGTTCGAGTACCAGCACGCCAACGGTACCGATGAACAGGCATCGCTGCTGGCCGGCTTCCAGGCCTGGGCACGGGTGGACCTGGTGACCCTGCAGACCGCGATCGGCGCCGAAGACGCACAGGGCCTGCCGATGATGGGCCTGACCTATCCGGCCGGCGATGACGGCCAGGAACACCAACGCACCGTGGTGCTGGGTCCGCTGGCGCATTACCGCGAGCACGAGGTGGACGCCAGCACCTGCAGCGAGGACGACCATGGGTCCTGTCCGTGCTGCCTGTTCACCAGGAGCATGGACGCCTTCGACGAACTGCTGAAAGCGCGCCCGTTCCTGGCCATCCGCCTGTTCGCCTCGCGCGATGCCGATGGCCTGTGCGAGGCCGATTGCCGGGTCAATGGCCACGACTTCGCCGCTGCCCTGCCATTGCTGCGCGCGTATGCCGCCAGCTGGCCGCAGGCCGGGCTGGAGTTCCGCAAGCAGTACGTGGTGATCCGCACCGGCTCGCCCGGCTGACCCACCGCCACACCCGATACAGGCCGGTGCGGCTACACTGCGCGCCGGTTTCCCAAGCAACCGCACCTTCTTCCATTCCCTACGAGGCACCCCCGCGATGCTGTACGCGCAAGTCCACCTGACCCTTCCCGCCTGGATCCACGACCAGATCGACCTGGATCGTCGATATCCGGGCGATGAGGCCAAGGTCGCGCTGGCGATCGAGCTGTCGCGGTTGAACGTCGAGCACGCCAGTGGCGGCCCGTTCGGCGCCGTGGTGTTCGGCCCGGATGACAAGGTGATCGCCGCCGGCGTGAACCGGGTGATGCCGCACGCCACTTCGCTGGCGCATGCCGAGAACATGGCCTACATGCTGGCCCAGCAACGCCTGCAGACCCCGCGCCTGAACGCGGTGCTGTCGCCGGTCACCCTGGCCACCAGCTCGCAGCCGTGCTGCCAGTGCTACGGCGCCACCGTGTGGGCCGGCATCGACCGCCTGCTGATCGGTGCCAGTGCAGCCGATGTCGAAGAACTGACTCCGTTTGACGAAGGCCCGCTGCCGGCCGACTGGGTCGGCGAGCTCAACAAGCGTGGCATCGAAGTGGTGCAGGGCCTGAACCGCGACGCCGCGCGCAGCGTGCTGCGTGCCTATGGGGAAAGCGATGGCGCCCGTTACTGAAACCGGCATCGGCCTGCTGTGCCTGTGCCGGCAGGGTTTCGAGCCCGAGCTGGCCGGCGAGCTGCAGTTCCGTGCCGGCGAAGCCGGTTTCGCCGGTTATGCGCGCACCCAGCGCAATGACGGCTACGTGCTTTTCATGTGCGACGAGGCCGCGGCCCTGGCACCGCGCCTGCGCTGGCGCGAACTGATCTTCGCGCGGCAGAAGCTGGTGGTGCTGGCCGAGCTGCCACAGCTGGATCCGGCCGACCGCATCACGCCGATGCTGGAGGTGCTGGCCGATGCGCCGCGCTTCGGCGACCTGTGGGTGGAGCATCCCGATTCCGACGCTGGCAAGCCGTTGTCCGGGCTGGCGCGTGCCTTCGGCAACGCGCTGCGCCCGGCGCTGCGCAAGGCTGGCAAGCTCAGCGACAAGCCGAACACCCGCCTGCCGCGCCTGCATGTGGTGTTCGTCGACGGTACGCATGCCTTCGTCTGCGTGGCCGACCCGGCCGACAGCGCGCCGTGGGCACTGGGCATTCCGCGCCTGAAGCTGCTGCCCGAAGCGCCTTCGCGTTCGGCGCTGAAGCTGGACGAAGCGCTGCTGACCCTGCTGACGCCGGAAGAACGCGAGACGCTGGCCAAGCCCGGCATGCGCGCGGCCGACCTTGGCGCCGCCCCAGGTGGCTGGACCTGGGTGCTCACCCGGCAGCACATGCACGTGCTGAGCATCGACAATGGTCCGCTGCGCCAGCACGTGCTGGACACCGGCCTGGTCGAGCACCTGCGCGCCGATGGCTTCCACTGGCATCCGGAACAACCGTTGGACTGGATGGTCTGCGACATGGTCGAGCAGCCGCGCCGCGTCGCCGAACGCATGGCCACCTGGTTCCGCGAGGGCTGGTGCAGGCATGCGATCTTCAATCTGAAGCTGCCGATGAAGAAGCGCTGGGACGAGACCCGGCTGTGCCTGGACCTGTTCCAGGACCAGGCAGGCAAGCCGCTGGTGGTGCGCGCCAAGCAGCTCTATCACGATCGTGAAGAGATCACCGTGCTGGCCTCGCCGCTGCGCTGATCCGTCATCGGCGGCACAGGTTGCCGGGAGTACGCTCCCGGTACCCTCTGGCAAGGAGCCTGTCATGAACCTTCCCCGTTCCGCCGTGCTCGTGGCCACCCTGCTGGCTTCGGTACCGGCGATGGCCCAGCATGGTCCGTCCACCCCTGCGCAGAGCCAGCCGCTGGGCCCGACCGGCGGCGCCATCCGTCAGCAGCCCCTGGATGCCGGCCGCGTCACCGGCAGCGTCGATATTCCGCAGTCGGCCGGCGAGGCACAGGTGACCGTGCGCTCGCTGGAACCCAGCAGCGTGGTTGGCCAGTACCGCATCCGCTTCAGCGACCTTGACGTGAATGGCGACGGTTTCATCAGCCGCGAGGAAGCACAGGCCAACCCGGCGCTGGCCGATGAGTTCAATGCGTTGGACGTGAAGCGTCGCGGCAAGCTGGACCGTGCCGACCTCGCCGGCTGGCTGGTGGATTGAAAAAGGGGACGGAGGGGATTAAGTCGTATGTGCACATACGACTTAATCCCCTCCGTCCCCTTTTTTGTTCACTGATGCCGGAAGCGTGCCAACCAAGGTTGGCACCTGCCAAAGCGGCGTCCCGTGGTTGGCAACGCGCCAGCGACGCCTGTCGCGTCGTGCGGCCTGTATTCCGTTCAGACGCCGGCGGCGCGCTTCCAGAACGCCTGCACCAGCGGCGGCCATCGGCCGACGCAGCCCAGCGCACGGCCCCGGGCCAGGGTCAGGTGCATTTCGTCGTTGGAGAACAGGCGGTTGATCGCATCGAAGCTGTAGGCGGCGATGTGGTTGTCGCTCCGCCGTTCACGTGCCCAGCGCTGCAGGCGCTGCGGCGACAGCCGCGGTTGGCCGCGGCGCTCTGCCGAGGGTGCCAGCCACTGCTGCAGGGCGGCGACATCACGCAGCCCCAGGTTCACGCCCTGCCCGGCCAGCGGATGCACCACATGCGCCGCGTCACCCAACGCCAGCACACGACCGGCCACGTAGTGACGGGCCAGCTGGCGGCGCAGCGGGAATGCCGCACGCGATGAGGCCAACCGCAGCTCACCCAGGCGTGCCGCGAAGGCGCGGGTCAGTTCGCGGTTGAAGCTGTCCTCGTCCAGCGCCAGAACACGCGCCGCCTCGTCCTCGGGCAGGGTCCAGACGATCGAGCTGCGGCGTTCGGCCACCGGCAACAACGCCAGCGGCCCGCTTGGCAGAAAGCGCTGCCAGGCCGTGGCCTGATTGGGAAGATCGCTGTCCACGTAGGCCACCACGCCGCGCTGGTGGTAGTCATGCTTTTCAACCTCGATCCCGGCCAGCTGGCGCAGGGTCGATTCGGCACCGTCGGCGGCCACCGCCAACGCCGCTTCCAGGCGGCGCCCGTCATCCAGGCGCAGGCGCACGCCGTCCTCGTCCTGCTCCAGCGCGTCCACTCGTGCCGGGCAGTGCAGCTGCACACCCGCCGCCGGCAGCGCCGACCACAGACGGTCCTGCAGCAGCCCGTTCTCGACGATGTAGCCCAGTTCGCGACGGCCGAAGCGATCGGCGTCGAACAGCAGATCCTCGCCACCGGCCGCGTCCCACACCTGCATGCGCCGATAGGGCCATGCACGGGCCTGCGCGATCGCCGGCCACACGCCCAGGCGGTTCAGCAGCTGTACGTTGTCGGCAGCGAAGGCGAACACGCGCAGGTCCGGCTGTGCGGCCTGCCACGGCGCCGGTTCGCGACCTTCCACCAGCGCCACCGACAGGCCAGCATCAGCCAGCGCCAGCGCACAGGCGGCACCGACCACGCCACCGCCGACGATGGCCACATCAAGACGCGCGCGCCGGCTCATGCCGCTTCTCCACGGCACAGCCGCGGTACCTCGCCGCGGAAGCCCATCGCACCACCGACCAGCATCGATTGCACCGAGGCGCGCTGCGCGGCCACCAGGCCGAGGCTGCGCAGCGGCCGCATCAGCGGCGCCGGGTTGCTGGTCAGGCGCGCCAGCCCGCCGGAGAACGCCACCGTCTGCCGGCGGTCCTCTTCGCGGCGCGCGACATAGGCCTGCAGCAGTGCATCGCTGCCGGCATCCTCATGCGCATCCTCCAGCAGTTCGGCCAGGGTCAGCGCATCGCGCAGGCCCAGGTTGAAGCCCTGTGCACCCAGCGGATGGATGGTCTGCGCGGCATTGCCGAGCAGCACCGCGCGCTCTCCGGCCAGCGCGCGCGCCAGCACCTGGATGAGCGGATACGCACTGCGCGGGCCGGATTCGAGCAGCCGGCCTGCGCGCCAGCCGATCGCGTTCTGCAGGCGTTGCAGCCAAACCGCATCGTCCAGCGCCATCACCGCATCGGCCTGGTCGCGCGCCACACCGTGCACGGTGCCGAAGTGGCGGTCACCGCGCGGCAGCAGGGCGGTCGGGCCGGTATCGGTGAAGCGCTCCCAGGCCGTGCCATCCGGCGCACGCTGGCTGCGCACGCGGGCGACGAACAGGGTCTGCTGGAAATCATTGCGGTCGACCTCGATGCCGAGCGCGCCGCGCACGCCACTGGTCGTGCCATCGGCCCCTACTACCAGCCGGGCCAGCAGCACGCGCTCGCCGGTCTCGTCGGCCACCCGCACCTGGCGGTAGCCGTCGACCACCTCGCTCAAGCCCAGGAAACGCATCGGCCGGTAGCGCCGCAGCCGCGGCAGCTCCTGCAGGCGCGCTTCCAGCGCCTGGCCGAAGTCCCGCGCCACCACCACCTGGCCGAACCACGGCCGGTCGTAGTCGGAAGCCTCCAGCTGCACCCGGCCGAAATCGCCGGCGCGGCTGACGTGGATGCGGCGGATCGGGCCCGGCGCCATCGCCAGCTTCTGCATGACCCCCAGCGCGGTCAGCGCATTGACCGTGGCAGCGGCAAAACTGAGGTTGCGCTGGTCGAACACCGCCGGCAGCTCGCCGGCCGGGCTGGCCTCGAGCAGGCCCACATCGAGGCCCAGGCGGTCCAGGGCGATGGCCAGGCTGGCACCGACCAGGCCACCACCGACGATCAGCACGTCATGTCGTTCACTCATGGTGTTCATGATACGCGCTCGCCCTGCCCGAACACCCAACATCACCCGACCTGCGCCAACCGGCGCGGCGGGCTAGAATGAAACCTGAATCCGCTCCGGGCCCGCTGCCATGTCCGCCACCGCCAACCGCGCCTTCGTCCTGTCCGTCCTCGTGCTGTTGCTGGCGGCGACCCGGGTCAACCACTTCGCGGCGATCCCCGATGCCTCCTGGGCGGTGTTCTTCATCGGTGGCTTCTACCTGGCCACGTGGACACGCTGGGCGTTTCCGCTGCTGATGGTGTTCGCCGTGCTGGTGGACTGGATCGTGATCCGCAGCAGCGGCCTGGATTTCTGGCAGCACTACTGCGTGTCGCCGGGTTACTGGCTGCTGCTGCCGGCGTACTTCTCGCTGTGGGCCGGCGGCATGCTGCTGGGCCGCAACTACCAGGGCGCACGCTGGCCGGTGCTGGCCAAGGGTGCGCTGCTGCTGGTGGCCTCGGTGGCGGTCTGCCACCTGCTGGCGCAGAGCGGTTTCTACTGGACCACCCGCAACGTGGCCGAGCCGACGCTGGCCGGCTGGGCGCAGAACTACGCACAATGGTTCGGCCCCTACCTGCGCACCACCGCGATCTACGTGGCGCTGGCGGCGGCATTGCAGCTGGCCGTGGAGCAGGTACTGAAGCTCCAGCAGGCCCGCCGCGACATCCGGCACTGAGCTGCGCCATGGGTCATCGCCTCTCGCGCATCTATACCCGCACCGGCGACGACGGCAGTACCGGCCTTGGCGACGGCCAACGCGTGGCCAAGGATGACGCCCGCGTGGCGTCCTTCGGTACCGTCGACGAGGCCAACGCCGCGCTCGGCCTGCTGCTGGCCGCGCCCCTGCCCGAGGATGTACGCGCGCTGGTGGTGCATCTGCAGCACCAGCTGTTCGATCTGGGCGCCGAGCTGTGCATTCCCGGCCACGCCGCGATCCATGCCGCCGACGTCTCGGCCCTGGAGCAGCAGCTGGACCATTACAACGCCAACCTCCCGATGCTGAAGGAATTCATCCTGCCGGCCGGCGGCGAAGCTGCCGCGCGCTGCCATCTGGCCCGCACCATCGTCCGCCGCGCCGAGCGCGAGACGGTCACCCTGGCCCGCCACGAGGCCGTCCGCAGCGAGGCGCTGCAATACCTTAACCGGCTGTCGGACCTGCTGTTCGTGCTGGCCCGGGTGCTGGCCCGCGCCGACGGCCATGGCGAAGCGCTGTGGCAGCCACAGCAGCGCCAGCGCTGAGTCGGCACGATGCTGGTCTATTCCCACCCGTCCTGCCTGCTGCATGACCCCGGTCCCGGCCATCCCGAATGCCCGCAACGGCTGCAGCAGGTGCTGGACGCGCTGCACACCGCCTTCCCCGGCCAGCTGGACTGGCGCGAGGCGCCGCCGGCGAAGTTCGGCGAACTGACCCGGGTCCACGACAGCGCCCTGCTCGACTTCGTGCTGCAGCCGCAGACCGCACCGCTGCGCCAGCTGGACATGGACACCTGGACCTCGCCGGGCTCGGCCAGCGCCGCCGTGCACGCCGCCGGTGCCGGCGTCGCCGCAGTCGATGCGGTGATGCTGGGCGAGGACCCGCTGGCCTTCTGCGCGGTGCGGCCCCCGGGCCACCACGCCACCAGCAGCACCGCGATGGGCTTCTGCCTGCTCAACAACATTGCCATTGCCGCGGCCCATGCCCGCGACCGCCATGGGCTGGAGCGGATCGCGGTGGTCGATTTCGATGTCCACCATGGCAACGGCACCCAGGACATCTTCCAGCACGACGCCCGGGTCTCCTACTACAGCACCCACCAGGCCGGGCTGTTCCCCAATTCGGGCCTGCGCCGCGACCGCGGTGCCGGCAACCTGATGAACATCCTGCTGCCCCCCGGCAGTGGCGGTTTCCGCTTCCGCAACGTGTGGGCCGACGAGATGCTGCCGGCCATCGACGACTTCCGCCCGCAGCTGCTGCTGATCTCGGCCGGCTTCGATGCCCACCTGCGCGACCCGCAGGCCGACCTGATGCTGGAAACCGACGATTTCGCCTGGATCACCCGGGAACTGCATGCGCTGGCGCGCCGCCATGCGGCCGGCCGGGTGGTCTCGATGCTGGAAGGCGGCTATGACCTGCAGGCCCTTGCCGAGTGCAGCGTGGCCCATGTCCGGGCCCTGCTGCTGCCCCCTCCCGGCAGCGTCTCCGGATGAACCCGAGCCGGCAGGCTCCGGCGTCCTTCATTGCCCCTATGCAAGGGATGGGGCAAGCTACCGTCCGTTTTCGCCCGAATCCGAACCGCGTGCGCCGAGCCCTCCGCCTGCTTCCCCTGCCTCTGAGCATCGCCATCTGCCTGCCGGCAATGGCCGATGAAAAGCCGCTCAACTGGGGCCTGTGCCCGGCTACCGACGTGATTCCCGCGTTCACCGATGCCCCCACCCCGGTCCCGGGGCAGGACAAGGCCGCCGCCAGCGCTGCGCGCGAGCAGCAGCCGACCGACATCGAGGGTGACCAGCTGCTGGGCACGACCACCGTGCCGCAGTACGAAGGCAACGTGGCCCTGCGCCGCGGCGACCAGTTCGTCGGCACCGACAAGCTCAGCTTCGATACCGAGAGCGGCAACTACATCGCCGACGGCAATGTCCGCTACCAGGACTCCTCGATCCGCATGGTCGCCAAGCGCGCCGAGGGCAACCAGGAAAGCGACACCCACAAGATCACCGACATCAAGTACCAGCTGGTGTCGCGCCGCGGCAACGGCGATGCCGAGTCGGTCGACCTGCAGGGCGCGGTCGGCCAGATGCACCGCTCCACCTACACCACCTGCGACCCGTCACAGCCGGTGTGGAAACTGTCGGCGCCGCAGATCGAAGTGGACAACGACGAGGGCTTCGGCACCGCCCGCAACGCCGTGCTGCGGATCGGCAAGGTACCGGTGCTGTGGGCGCCGTACTTCAAGTTCCCGATCGATGACCGGCGCAAGACCGGCCTGCTGTTCCCGCAGCTGGGCATGTCCGGGCGCAACGGATTCGACTACGCACAGCCGATCTACTTCAACCTGGCGCCGAACTACGACGACACGTTGACCCCGCGCTACATGAGCCGGCGCGGCCTGATGCTCGACAACGAGTTCCGCTATCTCTACAACGGCGGCCGCGGTGAACTGCTGACCGCGTTCATGCCCAACGACAAGCTGCGCGACCGCGACCGCGGCCGGGTGATGTTCAGCGGTTACCACAACGTGGACAGCCACTGGCAGGCCCGCGCCAACCTGGCCTGGGTCAGCGACGAGCGCTATGTCGAGGACTTCGCCAACCGCCTGGTCGGGGTGACTGCCTCGAACCTGCAGAGCACCGTGGGCCTGTACGGCACCGGCCGGAACTGGACGGCCGGCATCATGGCCGACCGCTGGCAGCTGACCGACTACACGCTCAATGAAAGCGCGCTGCCGTACAACCGCCAGCCGCGCCTGTACCTCAACTGGGACAAGCCGGTCCTGCCGTGGCTGGAAACCGGCATCTATGCCGAAGCCGTGCGCTTCACCCACGACGACATCAACTTCAAGTACGGCGCTGATGCGGGGCCCGACCTGCAGTACACGCGCAACGGCCAGACCCAGCGCATGTACGGCGGCTCGCGCCTGGACGTGAAGCCGTACGTGTCGTTCCCGATCAGTGGCGCGGCCTGGTACGTCACCCCGACCCTGGCCTACCGCTACACCGGCTACGACCTGGACCAGGGCCTCGCTGACAGCGTCCGCCGCAACGTGCTGGCCTCGCAGGGCATCGACCCGAACACCGCCACGCCGGAGCAGCTGCGCGGCAACAAATCGCCCAGCCGCAGCCTGCCGATCGGCAGCATCGACGCCGGCCTGTTCTTCGATCGCGAGACCACCATCGGCGGCAAGTCATTCCTGCACACGCTGGAACCGCGCCTGTTCTACCTGCGCACGCCGTACCGCAACCAGGACGAGCTGCCGATCTTCGATACCCGTGACTTCACCTTCAGCTGGGGCCAGCTGTTCCGCGACTCGCGCTACACCGGCGCCGACCGCCAGAACGATGCCAACCAGCTGACCTTGGCACTGAGTACCCGGTTCATCGACCAGACCACCGGCAAGGAACGGTTCTCGGCTTCGATCGGCCAGATCCAGTATTTCGACGAGTCGCGGGTGACCGTCACTCCGGGCGGCGCGCCGGTGGAAAAGGGCAAGTCGGCGTGGATCGCCGACGGCAACTACATGATCAACGACCGCTGGACCTTGGGTGCCACCTATCAGTGGGACCCGAAGTACAAGCGCGAGGATCTGGCCAGCGTCCGTGCCCGCTACCTGATGCCCAACGATGGCGTGATCAACCTGAGCTACCGCTACCGCATCAACTCGGGCGCCCCGGCCACCGCCAACAAGCACGACCGTACCCTGCTGGAACAGGCCGACCTGTCGTTCCTGTACCCGCTGAATGCGCGCTGGAGCCTGGTCGGTCGCTACTACTACTCGCTGCAGGACAAGGAACCGCTGGAAATCATCGCCGGCGTCCAGTGGGACAGCTGCTGCCTGGCCGTGCGTGCGGTCGCCCGCCGTTACGTCCGCAACCGCGAAGGCGAGATGAACAACGCCATCCAGCTGGAGTTCGTGCTCAAGGGCCTGAGCTCCCTGGGGCAGGACACGGACCGTACCCTGCGCCGTGCTATCCTCGGCTACAACCGCGACGACCTCTATCTCGTGCCGCCGAGCAACACCGGGGCGACCCGGGATGACTACGATCCGAACCTGATCCCATGACCAAGCGCTTCCCCGTTCTTCTCGCCTCGCTGCTGGCGGTGTCCAGCGTGTCCGCCCCCCTGCAGGTGCTTGCCCAGGAGGCGCAGCCGCTTGACCGCATCGCTGCCGTCGTCGATGAGGACGTGATCCTGCAGAGCGAGCTCCAGCGTGCGATCGCCAACATCAAGGCGCAGTACGCTGGCCGCGAAAACCAGCTTCCGCCGGAAGACGTGCTCAGCCGCCAGGTGCTCGAACGCCTGGTGCTGGTCAAGCTGCAGGTGGCCCGCGCCCAGGGCAGCGGGATCCGTGTCAGCGACCAGGAGCTGAACCAGGCGATGAACGCCATTGCCCAGCAGAACGGTTCGAACCTGGACGCGCTGCGCCAGCGCCTGGCCCATGACGGTATCGATTTCAACGATTTCCGTGCGTCGGTGCGTGACGAGATCACCGTGCAGCGCCTGCGCCAGAGCTTCGCGCAGAGCCGCATCAGCGTCAGCGAGGGTGAAGTCGACGCCGCGCTGAAGCAGCAGGCCACGGTAGGCAACCAGTACCACCTGGCGCACATCCTGATCGCCCTGCCCGACGGTGCCAACGCCGACCAGATCGCCACCGGCCAGAAGAAGGCCGATGGCGTGAAGGCCCTGCTGGACAAGGGCGAGCTGGACTTCAACGCGGCGGCCGTGCGCTATTCGGACAGCCCGAACGCACTGGAAGGCGGCGATCTGGGCTGGCGCAGCCTGGATGAAATCCCGCAGGCCTTTGCCCAGTTGATGGAAAAGATGAAGCCGGGCGAGGTGGTCGGCCCGATCCGCGGCCCGAGCGGCTTCCAGCTGCTGAAGCTGGTGGAAGTGCGTGACAGCAGTTCCGCCGCCGGTGAGCAGACGGTCACCGAGTACCACGGCCGCCACATCCTGGTCCGCGTGGACGACAACCAGACCGATGCCGCTGCCAAGGCCAAGATCGATACCCTGCGCGCCCGCATTGCTGGCGGCGCCGACTTCCAGACCGTTGCCAGGGAGTCCTCCGAGGACAACAACAGCAAGGGCCAGGGCGGTGATCTCGGCTGGTTCCCGGCTGACGCGTTCGGTCCGGCCTTCGGCCAGCAGGTGAGTGGCCTGCAGGATGGTGGCGTCAGCCAGCCGTTCCGCACCGACGCCGGTTGGCACATCGTGCAGCGCGTGGCGACCCGCCAGACCGACGTGACCACCGACAACCAGCGTGCCCAGGTCCGCGAGACCATCGGCCGTCGCAAGCTGGAAGACGAGTACAACCGCTTCCTGCAGGAACTGCGTGGCGAAGCCTACGTCAGTTTCCGCAGCGGCGACCGCGCGGAAAACACCGCCACTCCGCCGCAGTCCTGACCGATGCGCCCCGAGCTCGCTCTGGTACCGGGCGAGCCCGCCGGGATCGGCCCGGAGCTGTGTGTCCGCCTCGTCCAGCAGCCGCGTGAAGATTGCCGGCTGCTGGCCTTCGCCGACGCGGACACCCTGCGCGTGGCCGCGGCCGCGCTGAACCTGCCCCTGCAACTGCTGCCCGAGGACGCCGAAGCACGCGTCCCGGGCGATCTGCGCCTGCGCGCCGTCCGCAACGCGGCGCCCAGCCACTTCGGCCAGGCCGATCCGGCCAACGCCAGCGCGGTCATCGGTGCCCTGCTCGGCGCCGGCCAGGCCTGCCTGTCCGGTGAACTGCACGGTGTGGTGACCGGCCCGGTGCACAAGGCGGTCATCAACGAAGGCGGCATTGCCTACAGTGGCACCACTGAACTGCTGGCCGACCAGGCCGGAGTGAAGGTGGTGATGATGCTGGCCAATCACATTGTCCGCGTGGCCCTGGCCACCACCCACCTGCCGCTGCGCGAAGTGGCCGATGCGATCACCGCGCCCAGCCTGGAACACACCCTGCGTACGGTGCATGCCGCGCTGCGCCGCGAGTTCGGCCTGCCTGAGCCGCGCATCGCGGTGCTCGGGCTGAACCCGCATGCCGGCGAAGACGGCCATCTGGGACGCGAGGAACTGGACCTGGTCATCCCCCTGCTGCAGCGCCTGCGCGCGGAGGGCATGGACCTGGTCGGCCCGCTGCCGGCCGACACCGCCTTCCTGCCGGCCAAGCTGGCCGGCTTCGACACCGTGCTGGCGATGTACCACGACCAGGGCCTGCCGGTGCTGAAGTATTCCGGCTTCGAGCAGGCGGTGAACCTGACCCTGGGCCTGCCCTACCCGCGCGTGGCGGTCGACCATGGCACCGCGCTGGACCTGGCCGGCCGCGGCATCGCCGATCCTTCCAGCCTGCAGGCGGCAACGACGCTGTGTGCGCAGCTGGCGCGGCAACGTACACTGAGCGCATGAATTCCCCGCATTCCCCCTCCGGCCCGGTGTTCACCGCACCGGCCAAGAAGCAGCTTGGCCAGCATTTCCTGGCCGATCGCCACTACATCGACAAGATCGTGATGGCGGTCAATCCGAAAGATGGTGACCGCCTGGTTGAAATTGGTCCAGGCCAGGGCGCCATCACCCTGCCGCTGCTGCGCGTGCACCCGAAGCTGACGGTGATCGAGTTCGACCGCGACCTGATCGCGCCGCTGACCGCCGCCGCCGAGCCGCTGGGCGAGCTGACCATCGTCCACCGCGACGTGCTGCGCGTGGACTTCACCGAATTGGCCGATGGCCAGCCGATCCGCCTGGTCGGCAACCTGCCCTACAACATCTCCTCGCCGATCCTGTTCCATGCGCTGGAGCATGCCGCGGTGATCCGCGATATGCACTTCATGCTGCAGAAGGAAGTGGTCGACCGCATGGCGGCCGGCCCCGGGAGCAAGGTGTATGGCCGCCTCAGCGTGATGCTGCAGGCCTACTGCCAGGTGACCTCGCTGTTCGTGGTGCCGCCGGGCGCGTTCCGGCCGCCGCCGAAGGTCGATTCGGCCGTGGTGCGGCTGGTGCCGCGTGACCCGGCCTCGATCAGCATCAATGACCACACGCGCTTCGCCGAGGTGGTCAAGGCCGCCTTCGGGCAGCGCCGCAAGACCCTGCGCAATGCCCTGAACAACGTGGTGTCCGCCGAGCAGTTCATCGCTGCCGGCGTGCGTCCCGATACCCGCGCCGAACAGCTGGACGTGGCCGAATTCATCGCTTTGGCCAATGCCTCCTGATTACACTGCCGGTATGGAAGACGCTGACGTATATGCCATCTCCGTCGAAGTCGCGCCGCGCTTCCTCGACGATCAATCCGCGCCGGAAGACGGTCGCTTTGCGTTCGCCTACACGATCCGCATCCACAACCAGGGGCGGGTCGCCGCACGCCTGGTCGCACGCCACTGGCGCATCACCGATGCCAATGGCCGTGTCGAGCATGTCGATGGCGACGGGGTGATCGGCGAGCAGCCGCGGCTGCGCCCCGGTGAAGACTTCCGTTACACGTCCGGTGTCATGCTGGGGACCGATCACGGGACCATGCAGGGGCACTACGACATGGTCGCCGACGATGGCACCGAATTTGCCGCGCCGGTCGCACCGTTCGTGCTGGCCGTCCCGCGTACCCTGCACTGACACGGAGGCCGAACGATGAGTGTGTGGGCGATCGGCGACCTGCAGGGCTGCTACGACGTGACCCAGCGGTTGCTGGAGAAGATCCGCTTCGACCCGGCCCAGGACACCCTGTGGTTCTGCGGCGACCTGGTCAACCGTGGCGGCCAGTCGCTGGAAACGCTGCGGCTGGTGCATTCGCTGCGCGAGCACAGCGTGGTGGTGCTGGGCAACCATGATCTTTCGCTGCTGGCCGTCGGTGCACGCACCGAAGAGGAGCAGCGCAAGGTCAACCCGGACCTGCTGCGCATCGTACAGGCCGAGGACCGCGACGAACTGCTGGACTGGCTGCGCCTGCAGAAGCTGGTGCATGTGGATCGCGAGCTGGGCTGGATGATGGTGCACGCCGGCCTGGCGCCGAAGTGGACCACGCAGATGGCAGAGAAGCACGCCGCCGAAGTCGAGGTGCAGCTGCACGGCGCCGGCTACCGCAAGCTGTTCCGCAACATGTACGGCGACAAGCCAAGCTGGGCGCCGAACCTGTCCGGCTACGACCGTTCGCGTGCGATCATCAACGTGCTCACCCGCATGCGCTACTGCACCCCGCGCGGGCGCATCGGCATCGAGGACAAGGGCACCCCTGGCACGCAGGAACAGGGACTCTACCCCTGGTTCGAAGTACCTGGACGGGTCGAGCGCGACCTCAAGATCGTCTGCGGCCACTGGTCGGCGCTGGGCCTGACCATCACCCAGGGCGTGCACGCCATCGACACCGGCGCAGTCTGGGGCGGCAAGCTGACCGCGATCCAGCTCGATACCGACGAGCTGCGCGTGGTGCAGGTACCGGGCCGTGATGTACCGGCACCCGTACCCCACGCCCGCCCGCCGGCGCGACCGGCACACGAGCGCCCCGCCGCTGCGGTGCAGGGCAAGGAACAGGGCGGCGGCAACGCCGCTGCTGCCAACCCGGGCAACCGTGGTCCGCGCCGTCGTCGCCGTCGAGGTGGTGGCGGTGGAGGCTCCGGTGGACCCCACAACAACGGCGCCGCGCCGCAGGCATGACGCGGCGCGGCTGGGCACCATGGAGGGTGCTGCTGCTGACGCTGGCCCTGGCCAGCGGCTGCCAGCCTGCTTCGCCCCCGGCTCCCACCGGCGGCGGAAATGCCGCCCCCACGCCATCGCAGCCGCAGGCCCCTTCACCACCACTGGTGGCCGCAGCGCGCGCACAGATCGGCGTCACCACCCGTTACGATCCCGCCTACCAGGTCCTGTCCTATCCCGGCGGCGACGTCCCGCTTGATCGCGGCGTGTGCACCGACGTGGTGGTGCGCGCCCTGCGCAGCCAGGGCCTGGACCTGCAGGCGCGCGTGCATGAAGACATGCGCGGCAACTTCAGCGCGTATCCCGCGATCTGGGGCCTGTCACGGCCGGACCGCAACATTGATCATCGGCGTGTGCCGAACCTGATGCGCTGGTTCGAACGGCAGGGCTGGCAGCAACCGATCACCGCCCTCTCCACCGACTATGCGGCCGGTGACATAGTGGCCTGGAAGCTCAACGGCAACGGTCTGCTGCATGTCGGCATCGTCTCCGACCGGAGGCTGGCCAATGGCACACCGCTGGTGCTGCACAACATCGCACGCGGCACGCGTGAAGAGAACCTGCTGTTCCAGCACGCGATCATCGGGCACTACCGGATGCCGTAGGCCCCTGTAGAGCTGGGCCATGCTCGGCTACGGGAGGGGTCAGGCAACAGCAGCCGAGCATGGCTCGGCTCTACAGGAAACCATCCTCAGCGGCGCACGTAATGCACGAAACGGAACGCGTAGGCATGGCGGTCATCGGCCGGGTGCGGCTCGCTGCTCACTTCCCGCCAGTCCTGCACGGCCACCTCGGGGAAATGGGTGTCGGCGGGGACTTCGGCATCGACCCAGGTCAGGTACAGGTCGCTGGCCCGGTCCAGCAGCTGACGGAAGATCTCGCCGCCGCCGATGATGCACAGCTCGCTGGCGCCCTCGCCTTCGGCAATCGCCTTCGCCTCGTCCAGCGACGCCACCGCGCGCATGCCCACGAACGGCACCTGGCCGCTGCGGGTCAGCACCAGGTTGGTGCGCCCCGGCAGTACGCGGCCGATCGACTCGGCCGTCCTGCGCCCCATCAGGATCGGCTTGCCCAGGGTGAGCGCCTTGAAATGCTTGAAATCATCCGGCAGGTGCCAGGGCATCGCATTGCCCTGGCCGATGCCACGGTTGCGGTCCAGCGCCACGATCATCGAGAGCTTCATGGCACTCACACCGCCACCGGCGCCTTGATCGCCGGGTGCGGGTCATAGCCGTCGATGCGGATGTCGTCGAACCGGAAGCCGAACAGGTCGCTCACCTCCGGGTTCAACCACAGCTTCGGCAGCGCGCGCGGTTCACGCGAAAGCTGCTCGCGCGCCTGCTCGAAGTGGTTCGAATATAGGTGCGCGTCGCCCAGCGTATGCACGAAGTCGCCCACGCCCAGGCCCGTGGCCTGCGCCACCATGTGGGTCAGCAGCGCATAGCTGGCGATGTTGAACGGCACGCCGAGGAAGATGTCGCCGCTGCGCTGGTACAGCTGGCAGCTGAGCTTGCCGTCCACCACGTAGAACTGGAACAGGTTGTGGCACGGCATCAGCGCCATCTGCGAAAGCTCGCCCACGTTCCAGGCGCTGACCACCAACCGGCGCGAATCGGGGTTGCGCTTGATCTCGTCCACCAGCCACTGCATCTGGTCGATCTCGCGGCCATCGGCGGTGGCCCAGCTGCGCCACTGCCTGCCGTAGACCGGGCCGAGGTCGCCGTTCTCGTCGGCCCACTCGTCCCAGATGCGTACCTGGTTGTCCTTCAGGTAGCCGATGTTGGTATCGCCCTTCAGGAACCACAGCAGCTCATGGATGATCGAGCGCAGGTGCAGTTTCTTGGTGGTGACCAGCGGGAAACCTTCATTGAGGTCGAAGCGCATCTGCCAGCCGAACACGCTGCGGGTACCGGTGCCGGTGCGGTCGCTCTTCTCGGCGCCGTGCTCGAGCACGTGCGAGAGCAGGTCCAGGTAAGCCTTCATGCCTTGCCCTCGGCAGCCACCGGCAGCTGCGGCTGCAGTACCGGCGCGCGGCGCGACATCGCCAGCAGCACCAGGCCGAAGGCGATGAGCGGCAGGCTGAGGATCTGACCACGGGTCAGCCAGTCGAAGGCCACATAGACGCCGTTGTCGGGCATGCGCACGAACTCCACCGCGAAGCGGAACAGGCCGTACATCAGCGCGAACAGGCCGCCGACCAGGTAACGGTGGCGCGGCTTGGCCGACACCGTCCACAGCACCACGAACATCACCAGGCCTTCCAGGAACGCTTCATACAGCTGCGAGGGATGGCGGGCGAACTGGTTCAGCGCGCCGGTGGCGAACTGCGCCTGCAGGGTCGCGTGGTCCAACTGGTTCAGCGGCGCCGGCAGGCCCGACGGGAACACCACGCCCCAAGTGCCGTCGGTGTACTTGCCCCACAGCTCGGCGCCGATGAAGTTGCCGATGCGACCAAAACCCAGGCCCAGCGGTACCAGCGGCGCCATGAAATCCATGGTGTCGAAGAAGTGCAGCGCGTGTTTGCGCGACCACCACCAGCAGGCACCCAGCACGCCCAGCAGGCCGCCATGGAAGCTCATGCCGCCGTCCCACACCTTGAACAGCAGCAGCGGGTTGTGCAGGAAATCCCCCAGCGCGTAGAACAGCATGTAGCCGATGCGGCCGCCCAGCACCACGCCGAGCATGGCGTAGAACAACAGGTCGGAGAAGCCGTTGGCATCGACGCCCGGCAGGCGCCCGGCGGCGATGCGCGTGCGGCCCAGCAGCCAGGCCGCAGTGAAGCCGAGCAGGTACATGATGCCGTACCAGTGCACCTTGATCGGCCCCAGCGAGAGGGCGATGGGGTCGATGTCGTGGAAATAGATCATGGAAGGTGCCTTGCGGTTGAACGCCTATTCTCGGGCCAGTGCCGCCCCGGCTCAACCAAGGAGCTGGGGCGAGTTCGGCAACGCGTCATCGTTCGACCGCGTCGAGGCCGGAAAGTGCCCTTCGATCAGGCTGGAGACCTCGTCGATGGCATCCTGCAGCGCTTCCACCGGATTGGAACCACGCAGGCCCTCGCGCAGATGGGTGCAGACCCGCTGCCACTGCGCCGGGCTGACCCGGCCATGCAGGCCGCGGTCGGCGACGATCTCGATGGCATGGTCGGCCAGCAGCAGGTAGATCAGCACGCCGTTGTTGTGGGCGGTGTCCCAGGTGCGCAGGCGTGCGAAGGCATGCTCGGCGGCCTGCCTCGGGGTGACCTTGTGCCACAACGCGGCCAGCGGCAGATCAGCCTCCACCGCAAACATCACCTGACCGCCGTGGCGCTGCTCACCGGCCGCGATGGCCTCGGTGATCGCCTGCAGCGTGGCTGGCGGGAACGCGCGACGTACCGACGGCGAACATACATGACGGAACAGACGTTGGATCATCACCAGCCTCCCGAAGCGCCACCGCCACCGGAACGGCCACCGCCGCCGCCCCAGCCGCCACCACCGCCGAATCCACCACCACCGCCGAAGCCGCCTCCCCCGCCCCAGCTGCCACCGCCCCAGCCACCACCGCCGGCAAAGCGCCCCGGATGACCGGACAGCATCGCCACGATCAGGCCAACCACGCCGGCCAGGCCACTGGCCAGCAGGGTGGAGGTGAACAGGAACGCCGCCACGGCTGCGCCAGCGCCGCCGAGCAGGCCACGCAGCGGGCGCGGCACGCGCGCGAACACGCCGCGCAGGATGCTGCCGGCGAACACACCGATGAACAGCGCCAGAAACCAGGTATCGCCGCCGCCACCCGGCTCGCGCCCACGATGACCACTGACCGGTGCCGGCAGCGTTTCGCCATCGATCAGCTTGACCAGCACGGCGGTGGCATCGGTGATGCCCCCGGCGTAGTCGCCGGCGCGGAAACGCGGCACCAGGTATTCCTGGATGACCCGGTTGGCGATGGCATCGGGAATCGCGCCTTCAAGACCGTAACCCGGCTCGATCCGCACGCGCCGGTCGTCCTTGGCCACCACCAGCAGCACGCCGTCATCCACGCCCTTGCGGCCGATCTGCCACTGGTCGAAGACCCGCGTGGTGTACTGCGCGATGTCCTCCGGCTGGGTGGTGGGTACCACCAGCACCTGCAGCTGGCTGCCCTTGCGCTGTTGCAGGTCCAGCGCCTGGTGCAGCAGTGCCTGCTTCTGCGCGGCATCCAGCGTGCCGGTGGTGTCGACCACCGGCGAATCCAGCGCCGGAATCGGCGCCAGCTGCTGAGCCTGCGCTGCCAGCGGCAGCCACAGCAGCAGAGCCAGCAGCGCGGTGGCCAGGCGCATCGGTCAGTGGCCCGGCTGCGGTGCCGGCTGCTGCTGCGGCGCGTTGCCGAAATCCACCGCCGGTGCGTTGGAGATCTGCGCCTCGTTCTCCACAGTGAAGTTCGGCTTGGTCTTGTAGCCGAAGATCTTGGCGGTGATCACCTGCGGGAACGAGCGGATGTAGGTGTTGTAGTCCTGCACCTGCTGGATGTAGCGGCCGCGGGCAACGGTGATGCGGTTCTCGGTGCCTTCCAGCTGGGCCTGCAGGTCGCGGAAGTTCTGGTCGGACTTCAGCACCGGATAGTTCTCGGTCACCACCAGCAGCCGCGACAGCGCGCTGCCGAGTTCACCCTGGGCCTGCTGGAACTGCTTGAGCGAGGCTTCGTCATCGGCGTTGACGTTGATCTGGCCGACACGCGAGCGGGCGTTGGTGACTTCGGTCAGCACGCGCTCTTCCTGGCTGGCGAAACCTTTGACGGTCTGCACCAGGTTGGGCACCAGGTCGGCGCGGCGCTTGTACTGGTTGAGTACTTCGGACCAGCTGGCCTTGACCGCCTCATCCTTCTGCTGGATGGCGTTGTAGCCGCAGCCGGACAACAGGGAGGCCAGCAGCATCAGGGGCAGGACACGGGTGAACAGGCGCATGGCGGAGGTTCCGGGTGGACTTGGCGCAGAGCATGCCATGGTTCGGGTGAAAGACCGGCCATCGGGCGCTGCCCCCTCCGCGGTGTGGTCCAGCCAGCTCGGGGTGGGCCGGGAGGGTGGGTCGGCTGGGGGCCGCTGCAAGTACGTCCATGTAAGCTCGGTCGCCGCATCCATGCGGCTCACGCCCCCAGCCGACCCACCCTCCCGGCCACGGACAATTTCCTGCGCACCGCGGGAAGATCAAAAGAAAAATCAAAAGCAAAAGCCGGTTCTTCAGGCATTCGTGTCGACCAAGGTCGACACCTACCAAAGCAGAACGCCGTTCCGACCGATCGCGGCAATCTGTCGGAGGCGGGGCGGTGTGGGTTGGCAGGACCGTTGGCGCCATGGATGGCGCCATCGAGCCCCCATGGATGGGTTCACGGCGTGTCCTGCCAACCCACACCGCCCCGCCCAACCCTCAGAAAACCAGCGCCGGCTGTTGCGGTTGCTGTTGCTTCGGCGGTTGCCTTCGCCTTTAACGGGTGCAGGGCTGCAAGCCCTGCCGGAATCCAACACCCCTCAGCAGGCCTCGACCACCGCAGTGCGGGGACGCCCAAGCCATGCCAGCAGCAGGCCCGATGCCGCCAGCAGGCCACCGGCCACCGGAATCGCGGCGTAGCCCAGGCCCGAGCTGATCACCGCACCACCCAGCGCGGCACCCACCGCATTGCCGAGGTTGAACGCACCCACGTTGATCGACGACGCCAGGCCCGGCGCCTCGCTGGCCACCTGCATCACCCGGATCTGCAGCGGCGGCACGAGGGCGAAGGTCGCCGCACCGAACAGCAGTACACCCAGCGCCGCGGTGGCGTGGCTCATGAAGGCCAGCGGCAGCACGAACATCAGCACCGCCAGGGCAGCCAGCAGGATACGGGTGGCGCCATCGAGCGACCAGTCAGCCATGCGCCCACCGATGCCGTTGCCGAGGGTGAAGCCGATGCCGATCAGGGCCAGCGACACCGCGATGAAGGCATTGGAGGCGCCGGTCAACTCGGTCAGCACCGGTGCGACGTAGGTGTACAGCGTGAACATCGCACCCGCACCAAGCACGGTGGTGGCCATGGCCAGCAGCACCTGCGGCTGCAGGATCGCCTTCAGTTCGCGGCGCACGTCCGGGCGCGGTCCCGGCGCAGACGCCGGCAGCGCAAAACCCAACGCAGTGATCGCGATCAGGCCCAACGCCGCAGTACCGGCGAAGGACAGGCGCCAGCCCAGCTGCTGGCCGACCCAGGTCGCCAGCGGCACGCCACCGATGTTGGCAATGGTCAGGCCCATGAACATGGTGGCCACGGCAGCAGCCTGCTTTTCCTTTGGCACCAGGCTGGCGGCGACCACCGCACCGATGCCGAAGAAGGCACCGTGGTTGAGGCTGGTGACCAGGCGCGACAGCAGCAGCAGCCCGTAGTTCGGCGCCAGCGCGGACAGCAGGTTGCCGACCACGAAGATCGACATCAGCAGCATCAGCGCGGTGCGCTTGCCGAAACGCCCCATCAGCAGGGTCATCACCGGCGCGCCCAGCATCACGCCCACGGCATAGGCGGTGATCAGCATGCCCGCAGTGGGGATGCCAACGCCGACGCCGTCGGCGATGACCGGCAACAGGCCCATCGGGGCAAACTCGGTGGTTCCGATGGCGAAGGCGCCAACGGCAAGCGCCAGCAAGGCGGCTCTGGAATTCATGGGGGAGTCCTGGGGGGCGGGAATCGGGAGTGCGTAGCCTGCGCGCTTTGCTGCGCCGGATTAAGCCTCGCCCCGGGAAAACACTGTTGATCCTCGTTCACAAGTGGAGGCCGGAACGCAGCCACAAGTGCAAAAACCGCAGTTCCGGTGTTGAGCCGAGCCCATGCTCGGCTGCTTCCTGCCGGTCAGCCGAGCACGGGCTCGGCTCTACAAGGCAGAACGAAGAACCCCCGGCGTTGGCCGGGGGTTCGGGTCATGCGCTTACCAGTCGCCGGCACCCGGCACGTGGTGCTCGCGGGCGCGGCGGCGCATCAGCAGGTTCAGCCACTCCACCAGCACCGAGAAGCCCATCGCGGCGTAGATGTAGGGCTTGGGAATGTGCACGTCCAGGCCATCCAGGATCAGCACCGCACCGATCAGCAGGATGAAGGCCAGCGCCAGCATCTTCACGGTCGGGTTGGCGTCGATGAACCGGCCCAGCGGGTTGGCGGCCAGCAGCATCACCGCTACCGACAGCAGGATCGCGGCGACCATAACCGGCACGTGGTCAGCGATGCCGACCGCGGTGATCACCGAGTCCAGCGAGAACACGATGTCGATGACCGCGATCTGCGCGATCACGTAGCCGAACACGGCCGAGGTCTTGGTCGTGCTCGGATCTTCATCTTCGCCACCGGTGATCATTTCCTTGATTTCCATCCAACCCTTGATGATCAGGAACAGGCCACCAACGATCAGCACCAGATCGCGGATGGAAATGCCCATGCCGGCCACGGTGAACAGGTTCGCCTGCATGTGCGCCAGGTACGCCAGCGATACCAGCAGGCCGATACGGGTGATACAGGCCACCGCGATGCCGAGCCGACGCGCGAACGGGCGGCGGTGCTCTGGCAGCTTGCTGACGGCGATGGAGATGAACACCAGGTTGTCGATGCCGAGCACGATTTCCAGCGCGCTCAGCGTGAACAGGGTCAACCAGACATTCGGATCGGCAAGAAACTCAAGGGACATGGGAACTCTTCAACAAGGGGGAATGAGGGATCAGCCGTATTTGCCGGCCATTGCATGCGGGACCACGACCAGCGCCCAGCACAGCAGCACGTTCATCATCAGCACGAACACCGCCGCCGAGCCCATGTCCTTGGCGCGGCCGGCCAGCTCATGGATCTCGCTGCCGTAGCGTTCGATCACCGCTTCGATGGCCGAGTTGGCCAGCTCCATCGCCAGCACCAGCAGCATCGAGCCGATCAGCAGCGCGCGTTCGACCGGCGTCTGGCCCAGCCAGATCGCAATCGGCGTCAGCAGGATCAGCAGGTAGACCTCAAGCCGGAACGAGGACTCGTGCAGCCAGGCAGCGCGCAGGCCCTGCCAGGACCAGCGGGCGGCCTGGAAGATGCGGCGCGGGCCGCGCGGCAGGTGGCCGAACTGATCAGCCACGGGTGGAACATCCAGCAACGGGGGCGCGGCGCAGCGACCGCTCAGACGCACGGCAGGGAATCATGGGTGCACAGGAATAGGCAGATGGCGGCCATTTTGCCACAAGGCCGCCAACCGCAGCCCGCGCCGGCCCGCTGAACGGCCTGCCAGGGGCAAGCAACGGCCCGGGCATGCTCCTATGATGGATGCCCCTTGCCTGCTGGAGCGCCTGATGTCCCGTCGCCGTACCTGCCTGTTGATGCTGGGCCTGCTGACTGCCGCACCGCTGGCCCAGGCGCTGAGCCCGGCCGAGTCGCCCCGTGTGCCAGAACAGGTCTCCAACGTGGCCTGGGCCGGCGACATGGCCCGCTTCGCCGGCGCCGACCAGTCCAACCCGCCGCCGCGCGGTGGCATCGAGTTCATCGGCAGCTCCTCGATCCGCTTCTGGGAAAGCCTGGCCACCGACTTCCCTGGCCAGCCAGTGTTCAACCGCGGCTTCGGCGGCTCGGAAGTGCGCGACAGCACCTGGTACGCCGACCGCATCGTGGTGCCGTATGCGCCCTGCAAGGTGTTCTTCTACGCGGGCGACAACGACCTCAACAGCGGTCGCAGCCCCGTGCAGGTGCGCGACGACGTGGTCGCCTTCGTGCAGCGCGTGCATCGCGACCTGCCGAAGACCAGGGTGGAGTACCTGTCGATCAAGCCGAGCCCGTCGCGCGCGCACCTGCTGCCGGCGATCAACGAAGCCAACACGCTGATCAAGGCTGCACTGGCGAGGCTGCCCAATACCGGCTTCACCGACATCTACACGCCGATGCTCGGCGCCGATGGCCAGCCGGACGCGACGCTGTTCCGCGAGGATATGCTGCACATGACCCCGGCCGGCTATGCGATCTGGACCAGGGCGCTGGCGCCGAAGGTCAACTGCAACTGAGCAACCCCATCCACGCATGACGTGGATCTACTGCGGATCGCGGGAAACTGTCGAAGGCGGGGCGGTGTGGGTTTGCAGGACCGTTGGCGCCATGGATGGCGCCATCGAGCCCCCAGGGGTGAGGGCGCTTTGCTTGCGAAGCACTGCTTCGCAAGCGCCCGAACGCACAGCCGCCAGCGGCTGGGCCGGTCTGGGGGTTTACGGCGTGTCCTGCAAACCCACACCGCCCCGCCATTCCACGGAATGCCCGCTTTTGATGTTGATGTTGCCTCGGCGGGTGCCGGGCGCAGCCCGGCAAAATCCCTCTACCGGAAGATCACCGTGGCCTCGGTGCCCTTGCCCGGCTCGCTGGCCAGGCTGACCTTCCAGCCGAAGCGGTCGCACAGCCGGCGCACGATCGACAGGCCCAGGCCGGTGCCCTGCGGACGGCTCGGCTCGGCGCGGTAGAACGGTTCAAACGCGCGCGACAGCGCCTCGGCGGACATGCCGATGCCGGTATCGCGCACCACCACCCGGTCATTGAGCACGTGCACGTCGATACGCCCTTCGTCGGTGTAGCTGCAGGCATTGCGCACCAGGTTGCTGACCACCACCTGCAGCACCCGCGGCGGTGCGTGCAGCTGTACCGGGCCTTCGCCGTGCAGGTGCACCGATACGGGCCGGTTGCCCAGCAGCTCGTTGGCGTTGTCCACCTCGTAGCGGACGATGTCGTTGACGTCGAACAGCTCGATCTGCGGTTCGACATCGGCCTCGCGGGCCAGGATCAGGAACGCATCGATCACCGCCTCCATGTCACGGCCTGCACGCTGGATGCGCTGCAGGCTGCGGCGCAGGCGCGGCTGCAGGGTTTCATCGCCAAGGGCCATGTCGCTGGCCACGCGGATGACGGTCAACGGCGTGCGCAGCTCATGGCTGGCATCACGGGTGAAGTTGCGCTCGCGCGCCACGTGCGCGCTGACCCGGTTGGCCAGCGAATGCAGTGCGGCCGCCAGCTGGCGGGTCTCGCCCTGCATGTCCGCCGGCAGCTTGTTCGGCTCCAGATCGGCCGCTTCGGGGTGGCCCGGGTCCCAGCGCGAGACGCGCCGCGCCAGCCAGTTCACCGGCGACACCAGTCGCTTGGAGGCACGGTAGGTGACCCAGCTGGCGCCATACACCGCCAACAGGGTCAGCAGCACCGGCACGATGCCGAACCAGAACGCCAGCATCTCCGCGCGCGAGCGCAGGAACACCAGGTACAGGCGACCGGCAGGGCGCACGTCGACCAGCACCAGCTGGTCGTCCTGGGGCAGCTCGTGGAAGCCAGGCTCCAGGGTGCGCAGGTTGGCCGGCAATGACAGTGCCGACTGCCCGCTTTCCAGCAGGTAGCCGCGGATGTTGTGGGTGTTGGGCGGCGGCTGCACCGGCGACGCCTCGTGCAGCGTCCAGTAATAGGCCGCTTCCTCGCGCAGGGCGGCGCCGACCAGGCTGTGCTTGATCACCAGCGAGACCAGCCAGGCACCGAGCAGGATGCCCAGGCTGGCCAGGACTGCCTGCAGGATGAAGGCGATACGGATCTTGCGCGGCAGGCCGTGCGGCATTGCGGGGTCCCGGTCAGAGCGCTGCGATTATAGGCAGCGCGCTGCGCCGTAGTCGTGCACGGACGCTGACCGGCGGCAGCGCCGGCCGGTCATCCGTGCCCGGTGCGGGGTCGTTGCCCGGCCGGGCCTGATGCTGCACAGGCCGGGCCCCGATCAGGCCATCGGCTGGGCAATATCGGCAATGCGATAGCCGGCGCTCTGCACGGTGTGCAGCAGCGGACGGTCGAACGGCTTGTCGATGATCTTGCGCAGGTTGTACAGATGGCTGCGCAGGGTGTCCGAATCCGGCAGGCCATTGCCCCAGATCTCGCGTTCGATCTCCTGGCGGGTGACCACGCGCGGCGATTCGCGCATCAGGATGGTCAGCAGGCGCAGGCCGATCGGCGACAGCTGCAGCTCGGTACCGGCACGGGTAGCCCGCATGCTGACCGGATCGAGCACCAGGTCGGCGACCTTCAGCACCTCCGAACCGACCTGGCGGCGTTCGCGACGGATCAGCGCGCGTAGGCGGGCTTCCAGCTCCTGGATCGCGAACGGCTTGGTCAGGTAGTCATCGGCACCGAACCCGAGGCCGGTGAGCTTGTCGTCCAGCGTGTCGCGTGCCGTGAGCATCAGCACCGGCGTGGACTTGCGCGCATCGTTGCGCAGGCGACGGCACACTTCGATGCCATCCAGGCGCGGCAACATGAGATCGAGCACCACGACGTCATAGCTGTTCTCCGCCGCGAGGCGGTAGCCATCCAGGCCGTCCTGTGCATAGTCGACTTCGAAGCCGCGACCTTCCAGGTATTCCCCGATCATCTCGGAGATGTTGCGGTTGTCTTCGACCACCAGCACCAAGCCGGAGGTCTCCTTCGTCTGACGCATGTGATTCCCTCTAACTTCAGCTTTGTGAAACATGCCGGATCGACGGTGGACGCGATGTGAAGTTCCGTCAAGAGGTACACAAACGGTTCAGAGCAGCGGCCTGAGCAGCGGCCAGACGTTGTCCAGCACCTTCGGCTGCGCCTGCGCCGTGGGGTGCAGGCCGTCGCCCTGCATCATGCCCGGCTGCAGGGCCACGCCCTCCAGCAGGAACGGCAGCAGCGGCACCTTGTACTGCGTGGCCAGCGCCTTGTAGGCCGCGGCCAGGCGCTGGCGGTAGGCCGGTCCGTAGTTGGGCGGCACGTCGATGCCCAGCAGCAGCACCTTGGCACCGGCCTTCTGGCTGGCCTGCACCATTTTTTCCAGGTTGCCCTGCACCTGCGCCGGGGTCAGCCCGCGCAGCGCGTCATTGCCGCCCAGCGCGATCACCACCACGGTCGGCTTCTCCCTGGCCAGCAGGCCCGGCAGGCGGGTCAGCGCGCCGGCGGTGGTTTCCCCGCTCATGCTGGCGTTGACGATGCGCGCCGGGGTTTTCGACTGCTGCCTGACCCGCTGTTGCAGCAAGCTGACCCAGCCGGCGTCGGCAGGGATATTGTGGGCGGCACTGAGGCTGTCGCCGAGCACCAGCACGGTGCCGGCCGGACCTTTGGCACAGGCCAGCCCCGGCAACAGCAGGAACCCTAGCAGCAGCACCATCATCGCGCCGGCTCGCCGGCTCCATCCCGTCTTGCACATTGGAGTCTCCTCATCGACAGCCTGTCCCCCCGCAGCGCGCCCGTCGCCATCGCCGTCGACCAGGTCGGCAAATCCGTGCAGGGCCCGGAGGGTGAAGTCCACATACTGGACAACATCACCCTGACCGTCCATGAAGGCACCAGCGCGGCCATCGTCGGCGCATCCGGTTCGGGCAAGACCACCCTGCTCGGCCTGCTGGCCGGGCTGGACCTGCCCAGCCGCGGCCGCATTGCGCTGTCGGGCCAGGACCTGGGCGGCCTCGATGAAGAAGCGCGAGCCCAGCTGCGCGCGCGCGAGGTCGGCTTCGTGTTCCAGAGCTTCCATCTGCTGCCGGCGCTGACCGCCGCCGAGAACGTCGCGTTGCCACTGGAGCTGGCCGGGCGCGAGGATCGCGCGCGGGTCGATGAAGTGTTGGCCCAGGTCGGCCTCTCCCATCGTGCCCGCCACTACCCGCGCCAGCTGTCCGGTGGCGAGCAGCAGCGCGTGGCACTGGCGCGTGCCTTCGTCACCCGCCCGCGCATCCTGTTCGCCGACGAACCGACCGGCTCGCTGGACCATGCCACCGGCCAGCACGTCAGCGACCTGCTGTTCGAACTCAACGCCGGCAGCGGCACCACCCTGGTACTGGTCACCCACGACCTGCGCCTGGCGCAGCGTTGCCAGTACATCCACCGCATCGATGACGGCCGCCTGCTGCCGGTCGAGCGTGGGGCACAGGCATGAACGTGCTGCGCCACGCGTGGCGCGCACTGCGCCGCGAGGCGCTGGCCGGCGACCTGCTCACCGTGTTCGCCGCACTGGTGCTGGGCGTGGCGGTGATGACCGCGGTGGGCACGCTGGTGAACCGGGTCAACCTGGCGCTGACCGGCAGCGCGGCGGAAATGCTCGGTGGCGATCTCGGCATCGCCGGGCGTGATGACCCGCCGCAGGCATTCGCCGACGAGGCACAACGGCGTGGACTGGCCTACACCCGCATCGCCAGCTTCGGCAGCGTGCTGTTCAACGGCGAGGCCAGCCAGATGGCCAGCATCAAGGCGGTGCAGGCGGGCTATCCACTGCGCGGCACGCTGCGGGTACGGGCCACGCCCGGCGGTACGTTGATCACCGATGCCGGCATGCCACCCAAGGGCCAGGCCTATGCCGACCCACGCCTGCTGCAGGGGCTCGGGCTGAAGGCCGGCGATGATCTCGAGTTCGGCGCCGGCACGCTGCGCATCGCCGGCATCATCGAGGCCGAGCCGGACACCGGTGGCGACCTGCTGACGCTGTCCCCCACCCTGCTGGTCAACCGCGCCGATGTGGAAGGCACGGGACTGCTTGGCCCCGGCAGCCGCATCAACTACCGGCTGATGTTTGCAGGACCGCCCGGGCTGGTCGCGTCCCTGCGTGAGTGGCTGCTGCCACAGGTGAAGGGCCTGCGCCTGCTGAGCGTGGATGACACCCAGCGCGGCGTGCGCCAGGCCTTCGACCTGGCCGGGCGCTTCCTCGGCCTGAGCGCGCTGCTGGCGGTACTGCTGGCCGGCGTGGCCACGGCGCTGGCGGCCAACCGCTTCGCCCTGCGCCGCATCGACCAGGTGGCGATCCTGCGCTGCCTGGGTGCGCGCCAGCGCGACATCCTGCTGGGCCTGGCACTGCAACTGCTGATGCTGGCGGTGCCGGCCTGTGCGCTCGGCATCGGCCTGGGCATGGCCGCGCAGGAAGGCCTGGTGCAGGTACTGGGCAGCCTGGTGCCGCAGCGCCTGCCGTTGCCCGAGGCGATGCCTGCGCTGACCGGCGCCGGCATCGGCCTGCTGCTGCTGTTCGGCTTCGGCCTGCCGCCACTGCTGCGCCTGCGTGGGGTGCCGCCGATGCGGGTGCTCAACCGTTCCTTCGCTGCCCTGCCGCCGGCGTCACTGCTGGCCTATGTGGCGGCGCTGGCGGCCAGCCTGCTGCTGGCGGTACAAGTCACCGGCGACCTGAAGCTGGCGTTGTGGGTGCTGGGCGGCCTGGCCACGCTGGCACTGGCCGCCGGCGTGGTCGGCTTCGTGCTGCTGCAGCTGCTGCGCGGCCTGCAGCATCGCCTGCATGGCCACTGGCGACTGGGCCTGGCCGCACTGACCCGGCGCCGCCTGCTGGCGGTGATGCAGCTGGTCGGGCTGTCGCTGTCGCTGTGCGCGTTGCTGCTGCTGGCAGTCACCGGCCCCGGCCTGCTGCAGCAGTGGCGCGAACGCCTGCCTGCGGATACGCCGAACTACTTCCTGATCAACATCCAGCCAGAACAGCGCGACAGTGTGCTGGCCGCATTGCGTGGACTGGGCGCCGGCGACGCCAGCATCGAACCGATGGCGACCGGCCGCCTGATCGCG
This sequence comes from Stenotrophomonas sp. BR163, assembly GCF_047520985.2. Lineage (NCBI taxonomy): Bacteria > Pseudomonadati > Pseudomonadota > Gammaproteobacteria > Lysobacterales > Lysobacteraceae > Stenotrophomonas > Stenotrophomonas sp. BR163. The sequence continues at coordinate 2,170 of NZ_JAXBRE020000034.1, read as the reverse complement.
ATCAACGGCAAGCCGCCGCTGCGCGTAGACCGCGAGCCAGGACAGGACGGGCAACCGGCCCAGGGCGGCCAGCGCGATGACGATGACGAGAACCGGCCACTGAATTTCAGCTGGCGCAGCACCTTCCCGCCGGCCAATACGCTGGTCAATGGCACCTTCTGGAAAGCCGACAGCACCGCGCCGGAAGCTTCGGTGGAAATCGGCTGGGCCAAGCGTTACGGCGTGTACCCGGGCGATCGCATCACCATTGCAGTGGGCGAGCAGGAACGCGAGTTCACCGTCACCAGCGTGCGCAAGGCCGACTGGAACACCTTCCGGCCGAACTTCTTCGTGTTGCTGAACCCGAATGCGGTGGGCGACACCCCGCACAACCTGCTGTCGGCCTTCCATCTGCCGGCCGGCAAAGCGGCGGGCCTGGGCGAACTGGTACGCGCGCAGCCGAACCTGTCGCTGCTGGACGTGGATGCGGTGATTTCGCAGGTGCGCGATGTGATGGAGCGCGTGGCGCAGGCGGTGCAGCTGGTGATGGTGTTCAGCCTGCTGGCTGGTGTGCTGGTGCTGCTGGCCGCGCTGCAGGCCACCGCCGGCGAGCGTCGCTACGACAGCGCGGTACTACGCACCCTGGGTGCGACCCGACGCCAACTGCGCGGCGCGGTACTGGTGGAGTTCGGCGCGCTGGGCACGCTGGCGGCGATGCTGGCAGTGGGCGCGGCCGCTGCGATCGGCGTGGCGGTCTCGCAGAAGGTGTTCGAGCTGCCATTGCTGCCGCCGTGGCCAGGGCTGCTGATCGGCGGCGTAGTCGGCATCGGTTTGAGCCTGTTGGCGGGTTGGTGGGGTACGCGGGCGATCCTGCATACGCCGCCGGCATTGGCGTTGCGCGAGGCCTGAGGCGGCCGTGACACGCTGCGGGTGGGGCCGGCTGCATGCTGCGCGCCCCACCTAAGCGCATCCACACATGGCGTGGGTCTACTGACGAGTGGCCGGGATGATGGACGCCTGTTGCTGCGCCCAGGCCACGGTCGTGCTCATCGCGCGCTGCACGCCCAGAAGCGTTATGAACAGGCAGAGCTCGTCCTTCTCCTCGTTATCCCCTATCCGCTTACGGACTTCGCTGTATTCAGGCGGGCTGTCAAGAATGACGATACGAACGATGTTGCCGCTGGGCAGGTGCTTGGCGGAGAAGATCGGGTTGGCATCGCGATCCTTAGTGCCATCGACGAAGAACGTGTTGTAGTGCGGGCTGCGGAAGTCTTCAATGCGCAGGCTTGCCGCGTTGATTCCCGTCATGAAGTGGTCGTGGATATGCTGTTCAAGACGATCGTAGACCTGCGGATCGGACAGATAGGTATCGAACATCTGGCGTTCTGGCACGACCATCAGCAAGCCTCGTTTCCATGCATTGGAATCGCAAAGACACGAACAACTTCGTAACCGGGAGGGCCATCGGTGCGGCTTTCGCAGAAGCGAAAACCCGCGAGCAGGCCGGCATCTTCGACAACGGAGCGCACGGCGTCGATTTCCGTCGAGGTGTTGCTGCCGCTTTCGTGCCAGCGCCGGGCTCCAAATGCGATCCCCGCCGTACCTGGATAGTAGAAAACGTTGGGGAGCAGCACGCCCTCTTCCGCATACAGCTCGAAATCGGTGAAGCTCAATGCCAGTAACATCTTCGCTCCGGCTGGATCGCGCACGCTGCCGGCAATACGAACGGTCGCCAGAACTGCATGCAGAGACTGAACAGATAAGCCGATGTCCATCGAAGCCCAAGACGCGCGAGCAGCCCGTCTATCCACTGGGTTCGCGAAACAAGTGCGGCTTCCTGGAAGTCATCGATTTCGAGAAAGAAGCTGTCGATATCATCGCAGGCTTCGCCGGACAACATTTGACTGCACATGGCGGAAAGCTTCATCTGCGGCGACGTTCAATGACTGCGTGAGCGGCCACCCTACCCCATGCGCAGAAGCCGGAAAGCGGACTCGGACAAAATCCAGCGAAATGCGTCATGTCTATGCGCGCAAGGCACCAATCCGTCCGGCGACGCGCGCAGACACCGCATCGCGTCACCACCGAAAGCGTGCCGAGCAAGCTCGGCACCTACCAAGAGCACATGAACGGCCCGGCAGAGCCACGCCATGAGTGGATGCGGTTGTGGAGTCGAGCTGTGCTCGACTCC
>NZ_JAXBRE020000033.1:0-38383 GCF_047520985.2 Stenotrophomonas sp. BR163 | reverse complement strand
ACTACATCGAGATGTTCTACAACCCGATCCGCCGGCATGGTTCCGCTGGCGGACTGTCACCGGTAGAGTTTGAAAGGCGCTACGCGCAGAGCGGCAACTGAGTGTCTACAGAACTCTGGCCGGTCCACAACGTGTGATCGGGAAAGACCAGATCGAGATCTACCGACAGGCGCGGCATGTCACGCACAAACAGGTTGATCGCCGTACCGCCCTTCAGGGCAAAGGTATCGTCAACAAACACCAGCGGTGCCACCTGCGTCAGCAGGCGCGCGGTATCGAGATAGGTCTGGTTCATGGCTTGAGCACCAGCAGGCCATCGGCCGAGCGGGACACCCAGGGCCGGTCGCTGCCTGTCGGCAGCGTGGACGGGTCGAGCTTGGCCACCCAAGGCAGCGACGCCTCACGGCCGAGTTGCAAGCACAGCCGCACGGTCTTGACGTTCGTGCAACGCTGCAACAGCTCGCGCAGCACATTGGCGCGCAGGCTATAGGCGCTCTCCACCAGTTCGCGGGCTTCCTGTAAGGGCTGGCGCACGCCAACCTCACTCAACAGTTCCAGCAAGGCGCGCTCCGGCGCGGACACCTGCGGCGCCCCGCTGCGCTTCTCGAACGGGCCAACGTGCAACAAGGCGGCCGGCTGCTCGTCGAACAGCCGTTTGCGGTGGTATTCAGCTGGGAATCGTTCCGTGAACCATTCCGGCAAGCGTGCGGCCTTCCAGCCATACAGATGCAGCACCGGCTGCTGCGCTACGTACTGCCGCACACCGTACCAGTCCAGCGCCGACTTGCCGCCGACGTGCAGCCCCTCGAACTGGCGCTGCAACAGCAGCAGGCTGGGATGAAGCGCCGGGGGATCGTTGGGGCGGCAGAACACCCCCCGCGCCAGGCGCGTGAGCCACCCTGCCCGGACGTAGTGAACAGCCAGGTCAGCAGAGATGCCCAACGCCGCCAAGTCCAGCGAGGTCAGCGGCGTTCCCGGTGCCAACCGGGTGTAGAGCACATTTAATCTGCTTGAATTAGTCGTAGCCACACTACGATATATATATCTTTTCCAAGAAAACGTCAATTTGATGTGGAACCACCAATCGTAGGCTGGATACGACAATGGAATCTAATCCACACAATCACCCTTTCGGCATAGCCGTGCGGGAAGAAGGTCGGGTGTCATCTCCCCTGCCCCGCCGGAATCCTCGATCCCCAGCGATAAACGCCTCCAGCATGTGCGGGATCAGCGTCATGGCATCGACCGTCTCGCCATACGCCTGCGCGTGCAGCGTGGCGTAGCGGTCAAGGTCGGCTTTCAAGCTGACCGGGCACGCAAAGGTCAGCTTGATGCTCTCGGTCTTGGGCAGCGGCCCGAGCCGCAGGTTCTTGGTTGTGCTCATTGCATCGCCCCCCGTTGGAAGAACATCGGCTGGTAAGGCCGCAACACCAAATCGCGGTTGACGATGATGCGCACCGGCAGGCCCGGCCGCGTGGTCAGCGTCGGCTGGATATTCATGTTGCGCCGGGTGATCTCTTGGCCGACCTGATTGATGCTGTCCTGCGCGCTGTCGCGCCCGGCAATCACGATGCGGTTGCCGTCCTGCCGGTTCTCCGGCGCGGCCAGTTCGGCGCCCACGCCCAGCAGCGTCGTCAACACCGCGCCCGCAACGATGCGATTCCAGTGCCAGTTCACGTCATCCTCCAGGCCGGCGTAGCCGGCCGGATCGGTGCCCACTAGGTTGTCGAGCGTCAGCGAAGACGTGTCGGGCAAGATGATCCGGTTCCACACTACTTGCACGCGGCTCTGCCCGTAGCTGACCTGGCTGTTGTAGCGCCCAAGGATGCGCGCCCCCTGCGGAATCAGCAGGAACTTGCCCGTGGCTGTGTCAAAGACCGGCTCTGTCACCGTGGCGATCACGTCGCCCGGCAAGTCCGACTTGATGCCTGTCACCAGCGCGCCCGCGATCACGGTTCCAGCCATCACCTGATAGGGCGACGCCGGCAGCGCCAGATTGCCGGAATTGCGGGTTTCCGTAGAACCGGCTTTCAGGAACGCCTCTTTCTGGTCTTGCCGGTTCTGCACGGCGGTCGGGTCGGCGGGCTGGGCCGCCGTCGAGGCAGGCCCGGCAGCGAGAGGATCGAAGGCCGCGAGCGTGCTTGCAGCACCCGGCGCTGCCTGCGCGACCGTGGCGGCGGTCTGACCTTGGCCGCCCGAGCGGAAGAACACCGACGAGGCCGCCGCCGCGTCCGCCTCCTTGCGCAAGGCATCCTCGGGATCATGGCCTGGCGGCGCATAGGCCGGCGTCACCGGCTGCTGCGAAGCGACGATGGCAGGGCCAAGGTCGCCTGGTAACGGCGGCCCTAATTCCGGCACTTTTGGCGGTAGCTTCGAGTAGTCCGAAGGCAGGCCATCCAACCCTTCGGACTTCGACACACGATCGACGTTGTAAAGCTCGGTCTGTTCATTGGCCCCGCGCCGCTGCGGTTGCAATGACCAGATCGTGGCCCCGAGCACGGCGACCGACAGGCCGCCAACGAGGATGGCCAGCACGCGCCGGTTCAGGCGCATGACGGGGCGTGGCTGGGCGCGCAGCGGCACCGCCTCGGGCGCAACCTTGCCCGCCTGCGGCGTGGCGAGGTCGGTAGTGTCGTCTTGGCTCATGGTCAATTCCTCCGCGCAACGCCGTCCGTGCGCTCGATCCGTACCACGTCGCCCTTGTCACCACCCAGGCGCAGTTCGGCCGCGCCGAACAGCCGATCCACGATGTAGTACGGCGAGCGGAAGCGGTAGTTCACCAGTTGCCCATCACCTTGTGGCCCAATGACGAACAGCGGCGGCAGCTCGCCTTGCGCGATACCAGGCGGGAACTGGATATAGACCTTCTCGCCGTCATCGAAAGCGCGCAGTGGCTTCCACGGCGGATTGCTGCCCGAGACGGTGTAGCGGAAACGGATCTTCTCCAGCGACAGCCCGCTATCGACCGGCGCGGCGGCACTGGCCGCCTGCGCCTGGCGCTGCAAGGCCAGCATCTTGTCCTTCGGGTACTCCCAGGACACCGACGCCATCCACGTCTTCTCGGTCGAGGTCAACTCGATCAGGTAGGTGCGTCGGCTGGTCGTGATGACCAGATTGGTCTTCAACCCCGAGCGAATCGGCTTGACCATTACGTTCACGCGCAACGCATCACCGCTGCCGCTCGATGTGTCGCCCACGATCCAACGCAGGGTATCGCCGGCGGCGACCGTCACCAGCTCCTCACCCGGCTGGAGCGCGATTACGGTCACGCGACCCACGGCCGCATAGACCTGATACAGCGCACCATCGGTATAGGGCCACACCTGAATCGCATTGACGTAGCCCTCGCGCGTGGGCGCGATGCGTGCCTCGGCGTTGGCCCGAGACACGCGCACGGTCTCGTCCGCCGGCTCCGGCGCGGGCTTGGCAGCCTCGGACTCGGGCAATGGCTTCAACTGCGCTGGCATCGGCAGCACCTCGGGCACGGCCACCATCTCCACCGGCTTGGGCGGCTCCGGCAGCGGCTGGGCCTGCACGGGCTCATCGAGCGAGATGGTCGGCGGCGGCTTGCCCTGTGTGGCGCAGCCCGCCAGGGCCGCAAGCGCCAGCACGGAAACATAAATACGGAAAGACGATTTCATGGTTTGGCTCCTTCGGAAGAATCCAGTTCACGCGCCCAGGACAGGCCGTTGACGTAGATGCCCAAGGGGTTCTTGCGCAGGCGCTGCTCGGTGCGCGGGGTCTGCTGCACGATGGAAATCACGGCGTTCCAGCGTTCAGTCCCTGCGGCAGCGCCGTTGACGAAGCGCTGCTCCGTCCAGCGCACGTTGAAAGACGTGTCGCTGGCGCGAGTCACGCTGGTGATCTGCACCGTCACCGACTCCTTGCCGATGCGTGCGAACGGGTCGCTCACGCGCGCGTAGTCGTTGAGGACGGCCGCGCCTTTGTCGGTCGTGTAGTCGTAGGCATCGAGCCAGTTCTGGCGGACAACGATGGGGTCGATTGACAACGAGCGCACCAGACCGATGAAGCGGCCCAGGTGGTACGCAGTCTGTGCATCGCTGGGCCGGTACGGCGTGGCGGCTTCGCCGACCGCGCGCACCTGGCCGGCGTTGTCCACCTCCACGACGTAGGGTGTCACGATGGACTGCGCCGAACGCCACACCAGGCCGCCGGCCATCAACAGCGCGAGCGTCAGGCAGCCGAAGGCCATCAGCCGCCAGTTCTTCGCCTGCACGCGCGGCGAGCCGATGCGGTCGTCCCACACCTGGCCGGCAGCTTGGTACGGCGTGGCAGGCTGCGGCGTGTCGGCATAGCGCACCTGCGGTTTCTTGAATCGCATGGTCAGTTCTCCTTATGAATCGCTTCAGTCGTCGGAGCCGCGCAGGCTCGGCCCTTGGCCAGAGCCGCCGCCATCGCCACCGCGCAGCGCGTGGGCGGTGGTGGTCGCGGCATGGGTGATTTGTTGGCGGCGGTGCAGCCGCTTGGCCCAGGCAGGTTGTTCCGGTGCCTGGGCCGCAGTGGCACTTGCCGGGGCGGGGCCACCTGACGCTCCCGCATCCCCATTCCAGCCTGCGCGGAAGGGAGCGGCCATGCGTTGCCCGGCAGCGGAGGCTCGGGACGCAGCGCCTCGCCCAGCTGCCTGCGCACCCGTCTTGACGACGCTGCCCAGTCCCGCCATTGCGCCTTTCGCACCACCTCCTGCGGCGGCGGAGCCGGCCTGGAATGCCGACTTCGTACTGCCAGCCGCCGATGTGGCCGCACGCGCACCAGCGCCGGCCAGCTTGGCGGCTGCCGGTGCCATGCGCGCGCCAGCCGCCACCGCACCACCGACGCCGGTTGCTGCAGCACCGATAACGACGGCCGTGCCGGCTGCACCGACAGCGGCACCCGCCATCGCACCCGCGCCGAGCTGCGGCGCACCGGACACGAGGCCTGTGGCGATGCCAGGGCCGAAGATGCCCAGCGCCAGCAGCGTGAGTGAGGCCAGCATGATGACCAGCGCGTGGTCGATGGACGGCTCGGCGGGATGAACCTGAAACTGAGAGAACAGGCCCGATCCAATGCCCACGATCACGGCCAACACCAGCACCTTGACGCCGGAGGCCACCACGTTGCCCAAGACCTTTTCGGCCAGGAACGAGGTCTTGTTCCAAAGCGCGAACGGCACCAGCACGAAGCCCGCGAGCGTGGTCAGCTTGAACTCAATCAGCGTGATGAAAAGCTGGATCGCCAGCACGAAAAAACACAGCACCACGATCAGCCACGCGAGGAACATCACCACGATGGGGTCAAGGTTCACGAACACTTCGGGGAACCCGGCCATGTCGCCGATCTGCTTCAGGATCGGCGCACCCGCGTCAATGCCCATCTTCGCTAGGCGGCCCGGCTGCAAGAAGTTCTCCATCGTGATGGCCGAACCGGTGGCGGTGATACCCAAACCCGCAAAGGAGCGGAACACGATGCTGGCCAGCCAGTTGAAGTTATTGAGAATGTAGGCGAAGGCACCGACGTAGAGCACCTTGCGCAGCAGCTTGGCGATCACGTCCTCGCCCTGGCCAGTGGCGTGGCTCATGGCCCAATACAGTCCGGCGATCGTCATGTCGATGACGATCAGCGTGGCCGTGAGGAACGCCACTTCGCCCCGCAGCAGCCCGAAACCCGAGTCGATGTAGGTGGCGAAGGTGTTGAGGAACTGGTCGATGATGGTCACGTCATTCATGGCGTGCCCTCTGGTTCATCGAAGCTGGGCGGGATCGGCGGCAGGTCCGCCAGCGTCCGGTATTCGTCCGGCCCGGACTGGCCGGCGAAGAAGCGCCGCCGGAATACCTCAGCTGCGGCGCGGCAAGCGTCCTCGCCCGTGGTCGGCATAACCTGTTGTGGATGGGCCGCGCATTGCGCGCGCAATGCCTTGAGCCGCACGGGATCGGCGGACAAGGCATCCGCAAGGTTGTCGGTCGGCTGCTCGCCGCACGCAGCCAGCAGCACGACAAGCATCACAACAGACGGGGCGAGGACACATCGCATGGCGACCTCCCGTCAGTCGCGGTAGAAGTTGATGGACTGCGGTGTGTACGGCGTGCCTTCACCGAGGAAGCGTCGTCGCACCTCGCGGGCACGCTCCGTGGCCGCCGCTTGTCGCGCCAGCTCCAGCGAGGCGGCCCGGTCTTGCGTGATCTGGAGCCGCTGTGACTGGATCGACTGCTTGGCCTGCAAGGCCAGCAACTGGTTCATGGCCTGCATGGCTTGCAGCGCACCCTCGGCCGACTGGCTCTTGCCCACCAAGTCGGCCAGCACGCTTTCGTCATCGCTCAGGTTCTGCGACGCCTGGGCCTGCATCTGCATGGTGGTTTGCAGGCCGTTGAGCGTGTTCTTCCAACGCTCCTGCGCATCGAGGTACATCTGATTGCCGCTCACCGTGGCGGCGTATTTCTCGGGGTACAGGCGTGCGAACTCCCGGTCGATGCTCGTCACGTCGTAGGCCAAGCCCTTGGCCTGCGCGATGAGGCGCTGGGTGGTCGCCAGGTTGGCGCGCAACTGGCCCACCACGCTGGACGGCAGGCTGGCCAGGTTGCGCGCCTGGTTGATGAGCATCTGCGCTTCGTTCTGGAGCTGGCGGATCTGGTTGTTGATCTGCTCCAGCGTGCGAACGGCCGTGAGCGTGTTCTGAATCAGATTGGTCGGGTCGAGCACGATGTCGCCGACGCCGAACAAGGCATGGGCGGGCTGCGCGATACCGAAGGCGAGCACGCAGGCAGCGGTCAGCGCGGCGAGTTTCGAGGCATGGGTTTTCATGGCAGGTTCTCCTGGGGGTGGTCAGCGGTACGGAGGGAACCCGGCGCAAGGCCGGGGAACGAGGGCAGCAGGTCAGCCGCCCAATTGAGGCCGCGATGGCGCAGCCACGCGCCCGCGAAGCTGGGCGTGCCAGCGTCGGCGAGCACCGCGTCCATGTCGCGCTGGTCCTGCGGCGTGGACGCGCCCGCAAACGCCAGCGCCGCCAGCCCCAGGTCGAGGTCGAACAGGCGGTTGCCGAGCCGGGATTGGTAGTAGTAGTCGCGCTTGGGCTGCGCGGTGGCGACGATATCGATCTGCCGCCTGTTGAGGCCGAAGCCTTCGTAGATCGTGCGAATCTGCGGCTCGGTCGCCTGCGGGTTCGGCAGGAAGATGCGGCTGGCGCAGCTTTCGATGATCGCGGGCGCGATGCTCGAATCCTTGATGTCCGCCAACGACTGCGTGGCGAAGATCACCGAGACGTTCTTCTTGCGCAGCGTCTTGAGCCACTGGCGGATGCGTGCCGCAAACACCGGGTCATCGAGAAACAGCCACGCTTCATCGAGGATCAGCAGCGTAGGCGCACCATCAAAGCGTTCGTCGAAGCGCGCAAAGAGGTAATGCAGCACGGCCATGACGGCGGCCTTGCTGTGCATCAGTTCTTCCATCTCGAAGCATTGCACGTCGGCCATGCCCAGCCGGTCATGGTCGGCATCCAGCAGCTTGCCGTGCGCGCCACCCAGCACATACGGCGCGAGCGCCTGTCGCAGTGCATTCGATTGCAGCAGCACCGACAGGCCTGTCATCGTGCGCTGCTCCACCGGCGCACCGGCCAGGCTTCCCAGCGCCGACCAGATAGCCGTTTTCTCGTCGGGGCCGACGGTCACGCCTTCGTGCAGCAAGCGGCCTTCGATCCATTCGGCGGCCCAAGTGCGGTAGCCCTCGCGGTCGATGCGGGCGAGCGGCTGGAAGGCGATTTCGCCATCCGTGCCCAGGTCGTAGTGCTCGCCGCCCAGCCCGAGGATGGTGGCCCGCATCGAGCGGCCCATATCGAACGCGAAGATGCGCGAGCCGGGATAGCGGCGGAACTGCATCGCCAGCGTGGCGAGCAGCACCGACTTGCCCATGCCCGTGGGACCAGCCACCAGCGTGTGGCCCACGTCGCCAATGTGCGTCACCAGCCGGAACGGAGTGGCGCCATCGGTGCGCGTGACGATCAGCGGCGGGCCGTCGAGGTGGTCGTTCTTCTCCGGCCCGGCCCACACGGCAGACACCGGCATCATGTGCGCCAGGTTCAGCGTCGAGACGATGGGCTGGCGGACATTCGCATAGGCGTTGCCGGGGATAGACGACAACCACGCATCCACGGCGTTGAGCGTTTCGGGGATGGTGACGAAGCCGCGTCCCTGGATGACCCGCTCCACCATGCGCAGCTTCTCGTCGGCTGCGCCGGCGTCCTCGTCCATGACGGTGACGGTCGCCGTCAGGTAGCCGAAGGCGACTTGATCGCTGCCCAACTCCTGCAAGGCCGCGTCCGCGTCGGCAGCCTTGTTGTTGGCGTCGGTATCGACCAGCGGTGATTCCTGCTGGAAGATCGTTTCGCGCAGCAGCGCGATGACGTTCTTTCTTTTCGCAAACCACTGACGGCGCAGGCGCCCCAGCTCCCGTTCCGCCTCGGATTTGTCCAGGCACAGAAAGCGCGTACTCCAGCGGTATGCAAATCCCAGGCGGTTGAGGTCGTCCAGAATTCCCGGCCAGGTCGAGGTCGGGAAGCCGCGCACCGATGCCACGCGCAGGTGCTGGTCGCCCAGCATGGGCGCCAGGCCACCAACCAGTGCAGAATCGGTCAGCAGCGCGTCGATATGGAACGGCACTTCGGGTACCGCCAGCGAATAGCGCCGCGTCGAGACGGTCGAATGGAGGTAGGTCAGCGTCTGGCTGTCATCGAGCCAGGTGATTTCCGGCATCACGCCATCGAGCAGGTCGAAGACGCGATCCGTCTCCGCGCTGAAGGCTTGCAGCCGCTCGCGCCAGTCCACGCCATTCGTCGGCGTGTTCTCGTAGAGCATCTTGGCTGCGCGGGCGCGCGACTCCTCCGGCGGCAGATACACCAGCGTCAGGTGATAACCGCTCTCGAAGTGGTGGCCCGATTCCTCAAAGGCGGCCCGGCGCTCTTCCTCCACCATCCACGAAAGCGGCTCGGGGAACTCCGAGCGCGGGTAATCGGCGGCGGGACGGCGCTCGGCTTCGATGAAAAGTGCCCAGCCCGATCCCATGCGGCGCAGCGCGTTGTTCAACCGCGCCGACGTGGCGACCAGCTCGCCTTGTGTCGCGCTGTCCAGATCAGGCCCGCGAAAGCGTGCCGTGCGCTGGAATGAGCCATCCTTGTTCAGCACGACGCCCGGCGCGACCAGTCCGGCCCACGGAAGCCAGTCGGCGAGCAGCGCGGGCCGCTGGCGGTATTCGACGAGGTTCAGCATGGCATCACCTCACACGTCCAGCAGCGATCGGTGCTTGATGTGCCGCGCGAACACGGCCATGAACTGCGGATCGACGCGCGCGCCCCACACCGCCAGCGAATGGCCAACGATCCAGAGCACCACGCCGGGAATCCACAGTTGCAGGCCCAGCCCGACAGCAGCGGCCAGCGTGCCGTTGGCGATCGCCACGGTGCGCGGCGCGCCGCCCAGCAGAAGCGGCTCGGTCAGCGAGCGATGCAGCGGCACCTCGAAGCCGTCTGCGAAGGTGTCTGGGGCGCTCATACGACAGCCCCGCCAGAGAAGCTGAAGAAACTCAGGAAGAAGCTCGAAGCCGCGAACGCGATGGACAGGCCGAACACGATCTGGATCAGCTTGCGGAAGCCGCCCGACGTGTCGCCGAAGGCAAGCGCGAGGCCGGTGGCGATGATGATGATGACCGCAACGATGCGCGCCACCGGCCCTTGAATCGACTCCAGGATCGACTGCAAGGGGCCTTCCCACGGCATCGAGGAACCGGCGGCCTGTGCGGTTCCAGCCAGGAGCAGCAGCAGCGCGGCCAGCAGCAGCCCTTGCCCCGCAGGGCGAGCAAGGCTGCGCAGTCGCGCAAGGCGCAAAGCCGGATTCGGAAAAAAACGGAAAGCAGGAACGATCATCTGCGTCATGGCAGTTCTCCAAGTGAGTCAGGGGATGGGGAGGTCGCCGCAGCGGGTGCGGCATCGGAAAGTGGCGACAGCTCGGAAAGCGGCGTTTTCAGCGCGTCCGCCCCCCAATCCACCAGCCGGTAGCCCATACCGTCAAAGCCGACGACACGGGCGATGCTCTCGATGCGGCGCTTGCGCCCGCGTCCGGCGATATGGATCACCACGTTGACCGCCTCGGCGATCAACGCACGGGGCGGGTTCACCGCCACTTCGAGGATCAGTTGCTCCAGGCGCAGCAGTGCCCCGAGCGCGGAGCCCGCGTGGATCGTGGCGATACCACCGGGGTGGCCCGTGCCCCACACCTTGATGAGATCCAGCGCCTCGGGGCCACGCACCTCGCCAACGACGACACGATCCGGGCGCAGGCGCATTGACGAACGCACCAGCTCGGTCATCGACACGACGCCATGCCGCGTGCGTAGCGGAACGTGGTCGCGCGCCGCGCATTGCAGCTCCACCGTGTCTTCGAGCACCAGCACACGGTCGCCGGTGGCGGCGACCTCGGCGAGCAAAGCATTGGCGAGCGTGGTCTTGCCGCTGCTGGTGGCGCCGGCGATCAGCACGTTCTGCCGCTCGCGCACGGCGCGAACGAGAAAGCCCGCCTGTGCGCTGGTCATCATCCCGTCGATGACGTACCGCTCCAGCGGGATCACGCCGATGGCGCGCTTGCGCAGCGCGAAGGCCGGCCCCGGCGCGGCCGGTGGCAGGATGCCCTCGAAGCGTTCGCCCGTTTCGGGCAGCTCGGCGGACAGTAGCGGCTGGCCGCGATGGACTTCCGCGCCGACGTGGGCGGCCACCAGGCGGATGATTCGCTCACCGTCCGCCTCGGACATCTCCACGCCCATAGGCGCTCGGCCCGACGACAGGCGATCCACCCAAAGGGTGTGATCCGGGTTGAGCATGACCTCCACCACGTCCGGGTCTTCGAGCGCAGCGGCGATCAACGGCCCCATCGCCGTGCGCAGCATCTGGATGCGCCGGTCGAGCGAGGCCGCTGCGGACGAGCGCGGTTCGGGCGGGAATTGCGGAACGACACTCATGACGCACGCTCCTGTGCTTGCGCAGCCGCCGCCGCGTCCTCCATCCGCATTGGGTCTGGATGCAGTTCCTCCACCACGTCGCGCACCAGGCTGCGCCCACGCAGCAGGTGGCGGCCCAACTGCTCCACGAATTGCTCGAAGCGCGCCTTGCCTTGGGCGCGCGCGGCCTCTTGGTGCGCTTCGGGAACTGGCGTGCTGACGGTCAGGTAGTAGCGAATGAACAGCGCCAGCGTTTCGATGGCGATGTTCTGGTCGCGCTCCATGCGCTCGGCCTGGCGCGAGAGGCGATCCAGCCGCTTGGCAATGGCCGCCTCGCGCTGGTCGGCGGCATCGGGCGACAGCCACGATGCGAGCGCCGCCGCGACGATGGACGACTTGGACACGCCTTTCTTGGCGGCCAGCTCGTCCAGGCGCTTGGCGTGCTCCGACTGGATAAAGAGATTCAGGCGGTATTGGCTCATAGCTCGATTCCGTCGTTTGGGTTCAGCGATGCCAGCCGGGCCGTGCGCTGCATGGCAGGGTCAAGCTGGCGAGGAAGGGGAAGTGGCAGGTCGTCGTCATCGAGCAGTGCGAGGTCGGCTGCGGACGCGGCCAGCTCAGGGTCGTAGGCGACGGTTTCGGAGAGTTCGGGCTGACGGCGCGGGCCGCCGTCGTCGGCGCTGCCCATGTCATCAATGGGAACGGTGACCGGTGCGACTGGCACGGCAGGAATCGCCAGCGCGCTCCAATCGTCCGGGCGCAGCGGGGGCACGTCGGAGTACTGCCCGTCCGCCAGCGCAGGCGGCGGCAGCACGCGGCGGCTGAAATTGGTGTCCGCGTAGTAGCGCAGCTTCTTGGCCTTGATCGGCGGACTGCTGCCCACCATCACCACGGCCTCGTCGGGCGGAAGCTGCATGACCTCGCCTGGCGTCAGCAGCGGGCGCGCGGTTTCCTGACGCGACACCATGAGGTGGCCCAGCCACGGCGCGAGCCGGTGGCCCGCGTAGTTGCGCTGGGCGCGCAGCTCGGTGGCCGTGCCCAGCGTCTCGGAGATCCGTTTGGCGGTGCGCTCGTCGTTCGTGGCGAACGTCACGCGCACATGGCAGTTGTCGAGGATCGAATGGTTCTGGCCGTAGGCTTTGTCGATCTGGTTGAGCGACTGCGCGATGAGGAAACTGCGGATGCCGTAGCCCGCCATGAAGGCCAAGGCGGTCTCGAAGAAGTCCAGGCGCCCCAGCGCCGGAAACTCGTCGAGCATCAGCAGCAGCTTGTGGCGGCGTTCGATGCCGTCGGACCCATCGAGCGATTCGGTCAGCCGCCGGCCGATCTGGTTGAGGATCAGACGGATTAGCGGCTTCGTCCGCGAAATGTCCGAAGGCGGCACCACCAGATACAGCGACACCGGATGCTTGGCCGCGATCAGGTCGGCAATGCGCCAGTCGCAGCGAGACGTGACTTCGGCCACCGTGGGGTCGCGGTACAGGCCGAGGAAGCTCATGGCCGTGGACAGCACGCCGGAACGCTCGTTGTCCGACTTGTTGAGCACCTCGCGCGCAGCCGAAGCGACAACCGGATGCGGCATACCTCCTTGATCCAGGCCCAGGTGCGGCGTGGTCATCATCCGATGCAAGGTCAGCTCGAACGGGCTGGCCGGGTCGGAGAGGAAGTTCGCAACGCCGCGTAGCGTCTTGTCCTCGCCCGCGTAGAGCACATGCAGAATGGCCCCGACCAGCAGCGCGTGGCTGGTCTTTTCCCAATGGTTGCGCTTCTCCAGCGCGCCTTCGGGATCGACCAGGATGTCCGCGATGTTCTGCACGTCGCGCACTTCATGCGCGCCGTGCCGCACCTCCAACAGCGGGTTGTAGGCGGCCGACCTCGCGTCGGTCGGGTTGAACAGCAGGCAATGCGAGAAGCGCGAGCGCCAGCCTGCGGTGATTTGCCAGTTCTCGCCTTTGATGTCGTGGATGACGGCGGATGCGGGCCAGGAAAGCAGCGTCGGCACTACGAGGCCAACGCCTTTGCCGCTTCGCGTGGGCGCGAAGGTCAGGACGTGTTCCGGCCCTTCATGTCGCAGGTACTGGCGGTCGTGCTGGCCGAGGAACACGCCGGCCGGCTGCGTGAGGCCCGCCCTACGAATGTCCTGCGCGTTCGCCCAGCGGGCCGAGCCGTAGGTGGTGACGAGCCGCGCTTGGCGCGAGCGCCAGACCGACATGGCAATGGCAACGCACACGGCGACCATGCCACTGGCGCCGGCAATCGCGCCGCCAGTGTCGAACACCTCCGGTGCATACGCGCCGAAGAAGAACCACCACTCAAACAGCTTCCAAGGGTGGTAGATAGACGTGCCAAGAAAGTCGAACCAGGGCGAGCCAAGGCGTAGCTGATAGCCAAGGGCCGCTGCTGTCCATTGTGTGGCGCCCCACACGCCGGCGATCACGATGCCGAACACTACGGCGATCTGACCGAACAGCACGTTCGTCCCTTGCATGACCTGGCCTCCGATTTCTCCTGCGCTGATTCCTCATGGGAAAAGCGGCACAAGGGCGTGCCGCAGGCGTCAGGATCGGTGCCGGGTCAGTGCCGGTCAAAGACCGTTTCGGGCAGAAAGGTCGAGCAAAAAGACAGAATGCGCGCGATGGCGAACCAAAGAAAAGCGCCGCAAGTGCAGGCGCATTGCAGCGTGTCGAGCAGAAAGATAAAGTCGATGCGACGAACCGCCAACAATCAGAACTTGGGGGATTCCTTCGGTGGTGTGTATGGGGTTTCGCCGTCGCCATAGAACCGCTTGCGCGTGGCCTCGGCTACCCGATTGCACAGCACGTCGCCCAGCTTGGGGCGATCTGTCTTGCATTGCTGGCGCAGTTCCTTGAGCCGGTCGGGGTTGGCCGCCAGTTCTTCCACCGTCGGGATATTCGCTTCCGATGTGTTGGCCTTCTGAGGCGTTTCGGACTGGCCGCAGGCAGTCAGCGCGGCTGCAAGCAAGAATGGGATGATCCTTTTCATGGCGCAGGTTCCTCCAGGGAATCGGAGTAATGGCCCGGCTTGGGCCTTGGGGCTTCCGGTGACTCGATGGCCTGCACGCGCTCAATGAACCGTGCAAGCACATCGAACGGCTGACCTTCAGCGTGCAGCAGGTAGGTCGTCAGCGGCGGCACGCGCAAAGCCAGCGGTCGGGCCACCACGCCCGAGTCGGGGTTGGCCGCAATGCGCGCTGCGCCCGTAAATCCAAGCCCGAGGCCGGCCGATACCAACGCCATCATCAGATCGCACGTAGCGACCCGTTCTGCGACCAACGGCTCCATGTCGGCCCGGCGCAGCACCCGATCGACGAATTTGGCATGGCCTTCGCACACTTTCGGATCACATAGAACCAGCGGATAGCGCAGCAGTTCCTCCAAAGGGATGCGCTTGAATGCAAGCAGCGGATGCCGGGCTGGCACCGTCACTATGAGCGCGTCCCTCCAGACTGGTATGGCGACGATGCCGTCGCCCACTTCGTCGGATTGGGCAAACCCTACGTCGTACAGATCGTCATGCAACCCTTTGATCTGCTGCGACAGCGGCACCTCGAAGAAGCGGATTTCGACCTCGGGTTCTTCTAGGCGACACAACGCCAGCAAGGTCGGCAAGCGCGACGGCGTGATGCCATCCGACAAGGCCACGCGCAACTGCCCATGAAAACCGTTTGCTGCCGCTTTCACGCTTTCACGCGCTTGTTCCAAGGCAGCGAACACACGGCGCACATGCTCCAAGAACAATGTTCCGGCACGGGTCAGCCGTGTACTGCGCGTGGTACGGGCAAACAGCAACACGCCTAGTTCTTCTTCCAGCTCCTTGATGGCGCGCGACAGTGGCGACTGCTCCATATGCAGCCGCTCGGCTGCACGGGCAAAGTGCAGTTCTTCTGCAACAGCGAGGAAACAGCGTAGATGTCGGAGCTCCATTGTTTTACCTCTTGCCAACGCTTCCTGCCCGATCTTCACGCATGCCTTATGACCGGCAGCAATCTTGAAAAATTCGCATGAGATGCGTAATTATCACCCAAACATGAAAATTTTGTACAATCCTGCCATTGTTTGACCTCCAAGGCACCCACGATGCCCACCGACAACAACGAAGGCGAAATCCTCACCATCAGGCAGGTAGCCGACTACCTGAAGGTCACGGAACGGACGATCTACAGGTTGGCCGGGGCCAAGAAAATCCCAGCCTTCAAAGTTGGAGGGACGTGGCGGTTTTCGCGCGCAGACATTGACAACTGGATCAAGCAGCAGTCCTTGGAAGGACTCGACGCTGCGCGCGAGGGTGTCCACACGGCCAATGGCCAAACCAACGATGGAGTGCGTAAGTAATGCTTGGATTGACTCTTCGGGATGAGTTTCGGGGCAAGCGCCTCAAAGGGACGGCCATTGAGCTTTCCAACGACTCGAACACGGGTGCCACCCAGATCGCCGCACAGGCATTCTTGGAGATCACCTATCCCACCCACGATCTGCTGAAGGGCATCGAAGCCGTAGGCCCCAACCAAGGGCGGCCAGTGGTCGTGATCGGCGAGCGCGGCCTGGGTAAGTCGCACTTGATGGCAGCGCTCTACCACGCGGTCAACGATGCCGCATCGACGGGCGCATGGCTCAACTCCTGGTCAAGCACGTTGGGTGATCCCGGCATCGGCAAGATAGCACTGCGCGATGGCATGTTGGTCATTGGCGAGAGCCTGCACCGGCAACGCTACAAGTTCCTGTGGGACTTGCTGTTCGAACGCCACCCTCGCGGCGAATTCATCAAGGGCAAGTGGGAAGGCATGGGAGCGGCCAAGACCGACATCCCCTCAGACAAGCTCATCATCGAGCTGCTTGAGCATCGGCCCGCGATGCTCCTCCTCGACGAATTCCAGACTTGGTACGACGGCCTGACCAATACCAAGCAGTACCCCTGGAAGCAATGGGCGTTCAACTTCATCCAGATCCTGTCGGAGATCGCCAAAGAGCGCCCCGACCTACTCGTGTTGGTGATCTCCGTGCGCAATGGCGGAAGCGATGCTTACCAGCAGGTGCACCGCGTCAACCCGGTGGCCATCGACTTCAAGGCGGGAGGCAATGCCGAGCGTATCCAGCAGGATCGACGGCGGATGCTGTTGCATCGCCTGTTCGACAACCGTCTGCAGATTGCAGACGGCACCATCGAATCGCTGGTTGCGCAACACGTCTCCGAATACTTCCGCCTGCTGGATGTGCCGCCCGCCGAGCAGGATCGCAAGCGCCGTGAATTCACTGAGTCCTGGCCTTACGCACCGCACTTGCTGCGCCTGCTTGAGGAACAGGTGCTGATAGCCACGGATGCGCAAGAAACGCGCGACATGATTCGCATCCTGGCCAACCTCTACAAGAGCCGGGGCGAAGCGGTGCCTGTGCTCACTGCCGCTGATTTCCGGCTGGATGACGATGCCTCGGGCATTGGAGCGCTGCTGGATTCAGTGTCCAACGAACACCACCGCACCCTGCGCGAAAAAGCGCAGCACAACATCATTTCGGTGACCGAGGCGGTGTACGACCACGCCAACCTTGCCCCACACCTGCAAGAAATCCTGAGCGCGCTGTGGCTCCGCTCCATCGCCGTCGGCAATCTTGCCGGGGCCGATCCTGCCACGTTGCAGGTGGACATCACCCGCAGCAAGCCGGTAGATGGCAATGCCTTTCAGGTCGAACTGGCGACCATTGTCGAAAACAGCTTCAACATTCACCAGGATGGTCCACGGTTGGTCTTCCGCGAGGAAGAAAACCCCCGCGCCAAGCTGATGGCCTGCGCGCGCAACGACAAGCTGTTCACCGATGGTTCCGATCAGGTGCAGCTTGCCAAGCAGGTGCGCTACGTCATCGGAGGCAGCGATGAGGTCGCTAAAACCTTCCGCGTGATTGCCCTGCCAAAATCGTGGCAGAACGATCCGTGGACATCGCTCGACGAAGCCGAGCAGCCGGAGCGCTGGGATGACCGGCTGCCCATTCTGGTGCTGCCAGATGAGCCGGAAAAAATGGACCAGACACTGGGCCGCTGGCTCAAGGACCACCTGCAAAAGCGCCGCAACACCATTCGCTTCTTGTTGCCCCGTGCCGGCTCCACCAACGCCTTCCAGGACCGTGACCTCCTCATCCTTGCCCGCGCCGAAATGAAGGCTCAGGAATGGAGTGGGCAGAACCCCGAATACAAGAAACTTCATAAGGAATTTGAAGGCACGCTGCGCGAGAACCTGAAGAAGCGCTTCGATCGGTTTGCCATCCTGCACCGCTATGACCACCAGAACCCGCAGCAATCCCTGTTCAGTGTCGAGCACCTGAAAAAGCAAGGTGCTCAAATCCCCGAGGGCATCGAAGAAACCCTGACCAACGACCTCTTTGTTCCCGAAGATTTCGAAGACCTCGTTCTTGAAGCCGCCTCGGAGAACGCCCCCCTCGGCAAGCTGCTGCGTGAACTGCAAGAGCCTCGCCCTGCGGGTCAGGATTGCATCCCCTGGCTGGGGGAAACCGCGATGAAGGAACGCATCCTGCGCTTGTGTGCGCGCGGCAAGATCGCCATCAACCTGCGCAATCTGGAGCACCTTCAAACCCACGCGGGCGAGGACGAGGAAACTGCATGGCGGCGCTTGCGCCCCAAGCTCTCCTACACCGGGCGTCAGCTTGATGAAGTGTTCCTGATGGAACCCTCGGCGGTGCCCGCGACCGGAGGCACCACGCCACCCGCGCCGCAGCCGCCTGCAGGCGGCAACGGTGGATCGGGCGGCGATACTTTTGGTGGCGGCACCACCACTCCGCCCGTCTCCCCTTCCGGTGGCGACAACACTCCCGGCGGTGGCACATTGCCGAATGGCGGCGACATCTTTGGTGGCGGCACAAGTACCACCGCCAAATCGCGCACCCCGCTCTCTAACCCGCCAACCTCACCGCTCAACCTGATCGGCAAGCTCGAAGGCTGGGGCATTGGCCCGGCCACGCCTGTGGCAGAAGTCTCGATCAAGGTGTCTGCTGGTCAGAACACGCAGATTACGGGCGCGCAGCTCAAGGAACTGCTCAAGAAGCTGCCTGATGGCATGACTTTTGAGCTGAGTCTTGAGAAGGAGGACAACTGATGGCGTTGGATGCTCAAATCTTGCAGCGCCTGACCCAGGACAGTCCCAAAGAAGCGTGGCGCATCATTACCGATCGGGTGCTGGAGATTGCCTCGAAACCGCTGGCCGAAGGCAATGCCCCCAGCGAGGTGGTCAAGCGAGACCGCGAAATTGCCGAGCTCGATTTGTTCCTGGCCTCCAGCGGCTGGGATCTGTGGCGGGTCTTTGGCCAACCCGAAATCTGTGGTGTTGAACGTACCTCAGACCGGCTTGCGCGTTGGTGGAGCGAACCCGGCTATGGCCACAGCGTCGCGCGCGCCGTGCTGATTCTGGATGCCCTCTCGCTGCGCGAACTGCCCTGGCTGCTGCAAGGAGCCAAAGATCGTGGATTCACCCTGCACACAGTGGGCGCCACAGCATCCGAACTGCCCAGTGAAACCAACCCGTTCGCCCGCGCATTGGGGCTGACCAGCCGCAGCCAGCTACAAGCCAACGGCGGCGGTTTGGCCCACAAGCTGCAACCGGCGCAGACCGAAACCATCGACCTGCCGTGGAAGGACTGCGAGGGTTTGGTGGACAACGCATCGGGCGCGAAGAACTGGGTGTTCTGGCATCACTGGCCAGACGTCAAGCTGCACGACTACGGCGCGGGCCAAGGTCTGGAGCTGCTGACCAGAGATGCCGCGCAGCAACTTTCCAGTGACGACTTTTGGAGCTTTATTGAGCGCCTCGCCACTGGGCGGCGCTTGGTCATCACATCCGATCACGGCTACGCCGCCACGGGCTACTTCCCCGATGCCGATGGTGAGGTTGCCTCGCACCTCAAGCAGACTTTTTCAAGCGGTCGCAGCAAGGCAGGCAATGGCGACGCAGGCCCCTTCGTTCCTCCCGTCGCCTTGCAAATCGACAGCCCGCATGGCGCACACCTGCTGGCGCTGGGGCGCAGAAAGTGGCGCAGCCAAGGCGGCTACCCGACTTTGACGCATGGTGGTCTCTCGCTGCTGGAAGTGCTGTCACCTTGGCTTGAGATAAGTAGATGAACGGGTTGGAACATTTTTTTCGGAGCATGGGCTAATGGCACAAGCTGATTTATTGGTTGATTTGGTCAAAACCGCGACCAGTGGGGATCAGCTTGCCTTCCGCAAGGCCGCAGAAGGATTGATCCAAGAAGAAAAACAGAAGGGACACCGTTTGCTCGCGGAGCGACTGACCAAGGCATTGCAACCCAATGTCACTCAAGCTGCCCGCTCCCCGGTCACCAAGATGAGCGGCAGCGCCCCACAAAAAGATCTGTTTTATGAAACCACACCAGAGCGCAATCTGGATAGCTTAATGCTGCCTGAAAAGATCAGGGTGCAGATAAGAGAGCTTGTGGAAGAGCAACATCGTGCAGAGCTACTTCATGCACACAACCTTCGTGCCAGAAACAGCATTCTGCTCGCAGGCCCCCCCGGAAATGGCAAAACAACGCTGGCCGAAGCGCTGGCGTTCGAGCTGATGTATCCCCTCATCGTCGTCCGATACGAAACTTTGGTGGGAAGCTATCTTGGTGAAACTTCCAGCCGATTGAAAAGCGTGCTGGACTACGCTAGGACACAGCGCTGCGTCCTATTCTTTGACGAATTCGAGACACTGGGCAAAGAGCGCGGCGACACCCATGAAACGGGAGAGATCAAGCGCGTCGTCAGTACCTTGCTGATGCAGTTGGATGAAATGCCAGACTATGTAGTGGTGGTCGCTGCCAGCAATCACCCTGAACTTTTGGACAAAGCCGTCTGGCGGCGCTTTCAATTGCGCATTGAGTTGCTAACACCTACCCGAGCACAACTGACGCAATACATCGCCTCGATTGGCCAGCGGTGTGACGTGAATTTTGGATATGAGCCGGCAACCTTGGCGAAGCACCTGTTGGGGTTGAATTTCGCAGAAACCGAAGAGTTTTGCCTTAGCGTAGTTCGCCGCGCCGTTCTCGACATGAAGACGGAAAATGCCCAGCAAGTGACCAAGCTGAAGCTGGAGCAATGGAAAGGCCGTTTGAAACCAACCACCGGCAAAGGCGCGGCGACTGTCAAGGAAGCAGCCAAAGAGGGAGGAGATAGCTGATGGCAACCTCTCTTCCTCTTCTCGTATTCCCACAAGCGAGAACCATCGCACCACCCGCAGGTAACGGATTTCCGTCAAGTCAGCCCCATGTTCCAGGACATGGAAAACAGGTGGCTCGACTAGGCACGCAACTGACCACACTCCAACAGGAATTTGATCGCTATAAAGCCAGCGTTAGCGGCTCCGTGGCTGGATTCGAGCCTGAAACCGTTCTGGTGATTGAAATAGCAGGCAGCGTCAATGAGTTCCGACAGGCCGTCGAAGCCATTGGACTGGAGTGGCTGGGGGAATGGGATGTTGATGACATTCCCCCCGACGAGGATTTTTTTGAAGTCAACACCAAAGGGGAGCGTGCGAACAAGGCGGTCAAGGGGCGGATGTTCCTGTCTCTCAGCAATGAGGCAGGGATGCGGCAACTCCTGTCGCTATGGGAGCAATGGAAGAACAATCAGGCGTTGCCGATGGGGAAAACCAAGTGGCGCGATGTGTTCAATCAAACTGTTCAAATCCGCCGCTGGGGCATTGAAGAAACTCTGCGCGAGACAGGCATGCTGGGGCGCTGGAGAGATGCCCTCGACCCCAACAACTCGGAGGAATCGATCCACTGTCAGATCGAGCTGTTCTATCGCAAGTCAGAAGACAGGCGCAGACAAAGCGAGCGCAATATTGCCGCATTGCTGGAAGCGGCTGGTGGCCGAGCATTGAGCAGCTTCATCGACATGCCAGAGATCGCCTTTCATGCGGTCAAGGCAGAATTGCCCGTAGAACGTATCCGGCAGCTTTTATACGATCTGGATTCCGAGGCGCACGATACCGACATTCAGCTCTTCAAGTTTCATGGTGTCATGTATTTCCGTCCCACCGGGCAAAGTCTCGCCGTAACGGAAGATGGCGAAGGCGTTGACACTGAAATTGCCGAGGGAATAGTTGAGCTGCCACCTGTTGCAGCCATTCTCGATGGCGTGCCCAACATCCAGCACCAAGCGCTGAAGGGGCGCCTATTGCTGGACGATCCGGATAATCTTTCTTCGCAGTATCAACCAGGAGAAAGAAAACACGGTACGTCAATGGCTTCTTTAGTTGTGCATGGTGAGCTGGTGGATGGCGAATCTGACCCATTGCCACGTCTGGTGTATGTGCTTCCCATCATGCAGCCAGATCCTCATTCCATGAACCGAAGCGAGCATGTGCCCGATGAGGTTTTTTTCGAGGATCGCATTGCGCGCGCAGTCAGGCGAATGTTTGAGGGCGAAGGCGCAGTGCCAGCGCAAGCACCCGGTGTTTGCGTCATCAATCTCTCCATTGGAGACCCGGCACGCCCCTTTATCCACACGCCCAGCCCTTGGGCTAGGCTGCTGGATTGGTTGTCATGGAAGTACCGTGTGCTTTTCTGCGTCAGTGCAGGGAACTATCCGGACGCCATCGACATTGCTTTATCGGGGCCGGACTATCTGGCATTGACCGACTCCCAAAGGGTCGATCATGTGCTGAAGTGCATTCAGGCCCAACTGTCCGTGCGGCGAATTCTATCCCCGGCAGAATCCATCAATGCCATCACGGTGGGAGCGACACACGCCGACGGCGTTGACAATTACTATCCGGGGCAACGTACAGATCTTCTGCCCAACACGGTGCTGTTTAGCCCTGCTGCTCGGCTGGGGCATGGGTTTCGTCGTTCCATCAAACCGGAAGTATTATTTCCAGGTGGCCGACAACTGTATCGCACTCCAATGCTGGACAGCCAGACGGTCTATCACATGGATAGCAGCATTGCCGCGCCAGGGCAGAAAGTAGCATCGGACAGCAACCAAGCCGGTGCTTTGTCTCAGACCATTCATACGCGCGGCACCAGCAATGCTACAGCGCTTGCCACCCGCAGTGCCGCACGTATTTATGAAGTGCTGGATGCACTGCGCGCGGAAAACGAAGAGAACATTCCGCCAGGGCTGATTTCCGTTCTCATCAAGGCGCTATTGGTGCATGGAGCCAAACAAGATGGCGATGCCAGCAAGGCAATCACTGCGGCACTGAAAACATCCGATAACTCACGCCAGTTCAAAGAGCTGTTGGCACGTTACCTTGGCTATGGCGAGGTTCAAATCGAACGAGTACTGGCATGTACCGAGCAGCGCGGTACGGTGCTGGGCTGTGGCGAGATTCGTGAGAATGAAATTCACGAATATCGGTTCCCCCTGCCCCCAGACCTTTCCGGCAGTCAGGCGTGGCGCCGGTTGGTAGTGACGTTGGCATGGTTCAGTCCAATCAACCCAGACCACCGAAACTTCCGTGAAGCCAAGCTGGAACTATCCCCCGTTGGCGGCTGGAGTGGTGTACCCCTCAAGCTGGCGCGCCAAGATGCAGATCACAACCAAGTGTTGCGTGGAACCGTGCAGCACGAGGTGGTGGAAGGCTCTAAACAGATCGCTGCATACCAAGATGGTGACAGCATTCTGCTGCACGTTGCCTGCAAGAAAGATGCGACGGCCCATCTTGACGATGCCATTCCTTACGGCCTCGCTGTGACCCTGGAGGTTGGCGAGGGCATTCAAATTCCAATTTATCAGCAACTTCGCACCCGACTGCAGCCGCAAGTCGCTGTCGGCGCAGTTGGAGGACAGCCTTGATGGCCACCAAAAAAGAACTACTCGCACAGCAAGTCGCCAAAGCCGTCGGTGCGGGAAAACCTGTCGCGCTGGAAACCGTCGATTTCAACGATCCCAACCGTCCCAAGACGTGCCTGGAGGTTGATTTCCCCATCCTGCCCGTCAATCAGGTAGCGATCATCGAAGGCAACGCGGGCAAGCCGATTTACCAGATGTCCAAGTGGTGGGCGCGGCGCCGTTCCAGCGTGTTCCGCTCGATGTTGATCGCGGCGGCCACCAAGGCCCCGGAAGACAAATCGCACGCGGCCAAGCTGGTGTGGGACAACTACTACGCCAACCACCAGAAGAAAGGCGCGTTCAAACACCTGAAGGTGGCCGACATCTTCATGGGCGGCGGCACCACGCTGGTGGAAGGCTCGCGTCTGGGCATGCAGATGGTCGGCAACGACCTCAATCCGGTTGCGTGGTTTGTGGTCAAGCAAGAGCTGGCCAATGTCGATCTGGAGCAAGTGAAGAAGCTGCTCGCCGACATCGAGGCCGAGGTCAAGCCGCAGATCATGCCGTACTACTACTGCGACGGCCCGGAGGGTGAGAAAGGCACGTGGACGCACTTGCCGTCGAACAAGGCGATGCCTGCCGATTTCGACCCGTTCGCCATCCCGCAGGGCGAGCGCAAGGACTACCGCTACGAAGGCCCGGAGGTCATATACACCTTCTGGGCCAAACACGGCCCGTGTCAGGTGACGGGCTGCGGCCACCGCACGCCGATCATGAGCAGCCCGGTGATGGCGGTGAAGACCATCAGCGTGAAGCACTGGGAACACACATGCAGTAAATGCAGCGGCGAATTCCACGTTGAAGAGGAAGCCGCACGGATGGCGCCGGATGCGCCGCTGTATGTCGCGCCGGATGAACACCCGTTCTCCGTGCTCGACAAAAGGCGCGGCGTGATCTGCCCGCACTGTGGGCACGCCGCGCTGGTGAATCTGGGCAAGGGCAAGAACAAGAAGGTGGAACTGAGCCTGCTGGTGCATCCGCAATGGCTGGCGGGTGAAGCGAAGCAGGACGCGAATAGCCAGCCCTATGGCGGCTCAGCGCAGGACGACGTGGCTGCTACAACGCGCTGGGACCGTGCGCGGGCATCCAAGATTCGCCTATTGGAGGTGCGTGGCACGCTGCCGGAGGAAGTGACCGACCCTGAGACGGGCGTCACTTTTGCCCCGGATATCGGCACGGTGCCGAAAAAATCCCACTACGCCTGCGCGGCGTGCGGCACGGTGCAAGACGTACTGACCACCATCAAAGCCACGGGAAAGACCGGGCCGATGGCTGCTTACGCTGTGCAGGGCTATGCGCCCAAGCGCGATGCGGCGGGCAAACCCTACAGTGGCCGCTTCTTCGCGGCCTACAGCGAAGCGCACGCGCGGCAGTACGACTCCGCGTTCGCCGAATGGGATGCGCGTAAAGATACCGACCTCAAGAACTACTGGCCGCGCTCTGAGCTTCCCTACGGCTTCATGACCCACCACCTGCAAGGCGGCGTGCCGAACCACGGCTTCACGCATTGGTGGACGATGTTCAACCCGCGCCAGTTGCTGGTACATGCGCAACTGCTCAAGGCGATTGTCGAAGTTGGGAGTTACGACTGGAAGACGCGCGAGTACGTGCTCGGCGCTTTCCAGAATTTCTTGCGCAATCAAAACTCGCTCGCGTTCTGGCACATGAAACTCGACAAGCTGGCTCCTGCCATGTCGAACAGCAATTTCCATCCCAAGAACAATGTGGTTGAAGTAGGCGTGTTTCCGCCAATGGGCTATGGCCCGTGGTCGTCCACCTATGAAGTTCTATTCAAAGGTGGGGAATGGGCGCAAACGCCGTGGGAGGCAGTCAGTGCGGAGTACCTAAATCGGCATGCACCGACCATCGCTGGCGAGGTGACAGGTAAAAGCGAAAAGGTTTACCCCGGCGACCCGTTGCTAGGCGCAACCACGCATCAGGGCTCGTCCACCGATCTGGCGCAGCTTGAAAGCGGCAGCCTCGATCTGGTCATCACCGATCCACCCTTCGGTGGCCTGCTGCACTACTCGGAGCTGGCCGACTTTTTCTACGTCTGGCTTCGTCTCGCGCTCAAGGGCAAGTACCCGCAGATTTTCGGCGCGGAATACACACCCAAATCGCTGGAGGCGGTGGCCAACCGTGCTCGCGAGCCGGAAGATCCGGATGGTTTTTACCAGCGCCTGCTCACCCAGTGCTGGCGCGAGGCGCATCGCCTCTTGAAGCCCAGCGGCATTTTGGCCTTCACCTTCCACCACAGCGAGGACGAACCGTGGGTGGCGGTGCTGGAGTCGTTGTTCGATGCCGGGTACTACCTCGAAGCGACCTACCCCATCCGCTCCGACGAAACCAAGGGCGAAGGCGAATTCGGCTCCAAGACCATCGAGTACGACATCATCCACGTCTGCCGCAAGCGCACGGAAGAACCCAAGCCGGTGAGCTGGGGCCGCATGCGCCGCGAGGTGATGGCCGACGTGCGCCAGTTGCAAGCCATGCTGGAAAACCACGCCAAGGAAGGCTTGCCCGCCGCCGACATCCAGGTGATCCGGCGCGGCAAGGCACTGGAATACTTCTCGCGCCACTACGGCAAGGTGTATGTGGACGAAGGCCGCACCATCTCCGTGCGTGATGCGCTGGTGGGCATTAACCAGCTCATCGACGAAGACGCCGACAAGGGCAAGGAGCCGCCGCCGGTCAACGCCGAACCGATGACACGCCAGTTTCTGCGCACCTTCGGCACGGCCACCGAGATGAAGCGCGACCAGTTGCAGAAGTTCCTGCGCGGCACCATCACCACACCGGATGACTTTGAGCAGCGTGGCTGGTGCAGCGAGGTGAAAAAGGTCTTCACCCGCACCGCGCCGCTGGATTTCGCCCGCGACTGGCAAGGCAAGCACAAGCGCAAGCTCACCTCCGATCTGGATCAGGCACTGGTGCTGATCGGTGCCTGCGTGGACGGCAGCGGCATCAATGCCTCGGACACGCTGACGAACGAAAACTTCAAGCCGCACATCGCGCTCAAACCGCTGCTGGAATGGCTGCAGAAGAACGGCTCGGATCAAACCACCCGCAACGCAGCCTCGCGCGCGGTGTCGATCTTTTCAGCCTGGCAAGCCAGCCAGGCACCCAAGCCGCTGCAGGTTTCGTTGTTCGATGACGATGGGGAGTATGCGCAATGAGGCAGGTGCTCGATACGGTATGGCAACGGCGCGGCACCAGTTGGCTGTGGGACGAGGAAGCACGCAACACGGTGTGCGCGGCTGGCGAGGTGTGGAGCCTGCGGCAGTTTTTGCAGGCGGCAGCCCCCGGTGCGCAGGGCTGGCCGGATGACCTGCCCAGCAACGGCGGGCAGACGTTGGTGGTGGCCGGGCTGGAGGGCAGCCTTGATTTGCTGGCTCCCGATCAGGCCGAAATCTGGCTGGGCGACACGATCAAACGTGCCATCCTGTCATTTCAGGATGAATACGCAGGCGAAGCAGCCTTGATCTTCTGGCTGCCGCAGGGCCAGGGCCGTTTGCGCGTGCAGGCTTCCACCGACGCAGTGACCTGGCTGTGCGAAGCGCCGCATCGGGGGCAACTACTCGACTTTGGGCGCCTTCTGTGGGGTGAGGCCAACGAGTACCCGCAGGAAATTTTGCTGCGCGAAGGCGCGAAAGCGGCCGGCCTGTTTCACCTGCGGATTACTTGAGGCCAGCGCGTGCAAGCAGACGATTTT
Organism: Stenotrophomonas sp. BR163; assembly: GCF_047520985.2. NCBI lineage: Bacteria > Pseudomonadati > Pseudomonadota > Gammaproteobacteria > Lysobacterales > Lysobacteraceae > Stenotrophomonas > Stenotrophomonas sp. BR163. Next base: position 11,838 of record NZ_JAXBRE020000033.1, on the reverse strand, counting down.
GAGGATTTGTTCCAGCCCGGCGAGCGCATCACCCACACCGAATTCGGCCCAGGCGTGGTGCTCGAACCCGCGCACGATGGCTATCTGCGCGCGTTCTTCGGCGTGGTGGGCGAGCGCCGCGTACCGGTCAGTTCGGTACGCCGCGAGCGCACCCGTACCGAGCGCATTCTGCAATCGGTGGCAGGCGGCTCCGACCGTGCGCGCAAGGCGTGGCTGTCTTACGAGGCGCATGCACTGCCGGTGATGGAAAGCGCCTCGGCGCTGACCTCGGCGCGCATTGATCTGCTGCCGCATCAGGTGGTGCTGACGCACCGCATTGCGACTGCCTCACCACGGCGTTACCTGATCGCCGACGAGGTGGGCTTGGGCAAAACCATCGAAGCCGCGCTGATTTTGCGTGAACTGGCCAGCCGGGGCGAGTTGACCCGGGCGCTGATGGTGGTGCCAGCAGGCTTGGTGAACAACTGGCACCGCGAATTGAACGAGGTGTTCAATCTCGACTTCGAGGTGTTTGGCTCCGAAGGCGACATCACCGACCGCAAGACCAATGCCTTTGCCAAACACGACCGGCTGATTGCCAGCATCGACACCTTGAAGCGCCCTGCCCGCATCAAGCGCCTGCTGGATGCGCCACGCTGGGATCTGGTGGTGTTCGACGAAGCGCATCACCTGACCGCCCACCGCACGGGCGGCAAGGTGCGCAAGACGGAAAACTACAAGCTGGCCGAAGCGCTGAAGGATCACGCGCGGGATCTCTTGCTTCTGTCTGCTACGCCGCACCAAGGCAATCACTTCCAGTTCTGGATGCTGGCGCAGCTCTTGAACCCCACGCTGTTTGGCAGTCCCGAAAACATGCTGGAAAACCGCCATCGCCTGAATACGGTGATGTTCCGCCGCACCAAGGCCGATGCCTGCCAACCTGATGGCTCACCGCTGTTTGCCCGGCGCTGGGTGCATACCGAGTCCTTCCTGATGAACCAGGAGGAGCGGCTGTTTTACGAGAAGCTGCGAGAATACCTGGAAGACGGGTTCGATCTGGCCCGCCGCCAGGGCAACCAGGGGCGCGCACTGGGCTTCTTGATGGCGATCTTCCAGAAGATCGCGGCATCGAGCTTTGCTGCCGTGCGCCGCACGCTCAAGCGCCGCTTGTTGATGCTGACGCTGCACGAGGCGTTTTTGCGCGACAAGGAGCTGGACATCGAAGGCCGCGAACGCCTGACCGAGGAAGCGCGCGAGCTGATTCACGAGGAATTCGGCTTGCCGCGCGACAGCGTTGGGCGCAGCGAGGTGGATCGCGTGTTGGCTGACCTCAAGTACCGGTTGGTGAAGAAGCTGGACGAAGAGGCACTGGAAATGGCCTCCGACCCCTATGGCAGCGAGTATTCGGCCACGCACGCCGAGGAGGCAGCGTCTGCTGTGGTCGATTTGCATCTGCCCGAGGAGCGCCTGCGCATTGGCGACCTGCTGCGCATCTTCCCGCAGCGGCGCGAGACCAAGGCGCAAAAGCTGCTCGATGGCTTGGGGCATCTGTGGCGGCAGAACGCCAATGAAAAGATCGTGATCTTTGCCACCTACCTTGGCACGGTCGATCTGATTGCCCGCGAGATTGACCAGGCTTATCCCGGCCAGGGCGTGGTGGTGCTGCGCGGCGGCGACCACGGCGCCAAGCTGGCGGCAGAGCGGAAGTTCCGCCTGAAAGACGGGCCGCGTGTGTTGGTGTGTACAGCGGCTGGCCGCGAGGGCTTGAATCTGCAATTCGCACGCATTCTGTTCAATTTCGACCTGCCGTGGAACCCGATGGACATGGAACAGCGCATCGGCCGCATCCATCGCTACGGCCAGCGCGACACGGCGCAGGTCTACAACCTCGTGCTGTCGGACACCATCGAGGGGCGCATCTTCCTGCTGCTGGACGAGAAGTTGACTGAAATTGCACGCACGGTCGGCAAGGTCGATGACCAGGGCAATGTGGCCGAGGACCTTCGGGCGCAGATTCTGGGGCAGCTTTCCGAACGGTTGAACTACGACCGCCTGTACCAGGAGGCGCTGTCTGACCCTGAACTGAAACGCACCCAGGTGGAGCTGGAAGCGGCACTGTCCAATTCCCGCGAGGCACGGCAGGTGGTGTTCGACCTGTTTCAAGACCTCGACGGTTTCAGCCTCGATGATTACCAGCCCTTCTCGGATGTGTCCTCCAGCCTGGATCGGCTGGTGCGCTTTCTGTCGGCGGCAGTGGCAGACCGCCAGCAGAAGCTGCTGAAGGTGGACGAAGAAACCTACGACCTTGTAACAACAGATGGCACGCGCCGTGCACGTTTCACACTGAACCGCGATACCGCCACCAGCAGGGACGATCTGGAACTGATGGGGTTGGATCACCCCTTGGTACAGGAAGAACTGGGCCGCTGGCGCAGCGTGACGCCCGAAGACATCGGCCTTGCGGTGGCTGGGGATGTTGACGAGCCGGTGCTGCTGTCCTTGTGGATGGTAGAGGCGTCTGCCGGCAACGGTGAGCGCCGTGTGGTGGTGCAGCCCATCGCAGTCAAGCAGGACGGGACACGGGTGCCGACTATTGAGCGGCAATGCGAACGGTATCTGCAAGCATCGGCGATCTCGCCGAGTTTTACACCGGAGCAGCGGCTGGCGCTGTTTGCCCACACCGTGGAGCCAACTTTGCAACGTGAGTTGAAACACAAGGGCGCGGCAAATGGAGATGGCAGCTATTCGGCCGAGCTGATTGGATACGTTGAGATACTGAAGACGCCCGCTTGAAGCAGAAGGGCCACGCTGAATCCGAGGGCGAGAGAATTCTTCAAATAGTGAGGTTGCGCTGTTTTCCAATCTCCCATGACACGCCGCCGCCACGTACCGTCGCGGCGAGCTGCTGGCCCAGCCGCTGCTCGATCACGGGTTTCCACGGCACGAGGCTGAAGCCCATGCCGTCATCGAGCATCGCGTAGCGCCCGCTGGCAAGCATGACAGAGCGCCGGTAGATTCCGGCTACGCGCTGGCCATCGGCCACCGGGCGATGCGCCAGGCCGGTTTCGGCAGCAATGTCCTTGGTCGCCTGCGCCAGTTCCCGATTGCGCAGCGTGCCCAACAGATTGCGCGCCAGAATCACGCGCTGCCCTCGCCACTCGGCCAACCCCTGTTCGGCCAGGAAGTCGGCACGCCGCTGCATCGCCTGCTTGGCCTCGCCGCCAAAGCCCAGATCGCCCAGGCCTGAGCCGCCACCGATCAACTGCTGGTCGAGCCAGGTGGCGCCGATGACACGGGCCTGCCGCTCGATGGGCAGATGCGATTTCAGCTCCACGGCCACGCCGCCCAGGCGCTGCGCGTCGTAGCGGCGGCCCTGTTCTGGCAGGTCCCCGGGCACCTTCCATAGCCCCTCGGCCACACGCTCCACGATGCCGGTGCGGCGCAAGGCTTCCAGGCGGCGAATGTGGGCTGCCACGACCTCCTGCGGATCACGGCCCGGTACGGCCTGACCCTGCGCGACGGCCAGGTGATGGTCGGTGCGGTATAGGCCACCGCTTGCCAGCGCGGCGATGTTGCGATCGGCCGCACGCACGTCGGCCGCCCCCTTTACTTCCACCACGGCACCGGCCGGATAGTTCGCCAGCTCGTCGCGGGCGTTGAGCGCGACGTAGTGGGCCTTGCCGTCCACGCCGTCGATGACCAGATAGCCCCGGTCGCGCAGCTCGTCGGCCAGCCCTTTCGCCGCCACGCGGCCGAGGATGGTTCGGCCATCGTCTCCCGGCTCGAACACCGCCAGTTCGCGCGGCTCGCCGCGCATGGCGCGCTGTAGGGTGCGGATGATGTCGCCACGCTCGCCGAGGGCGCGCAAGGTTTTCTCCGCGTCGGCATGGACGGCCCACGTGCCCGGCTGCGTCTCGTCGGCCAGGCCCAGGCGCTGCAAGTGTTGCAGGCGGCCGATCAGCAGCAGGCGCTGGCGTTGCAGCCGCGGTTCGTTGAACCGTTCGATCTGCACTCGGCCATCCTCACCGGCCTCGCGCTGCAATGTGCGGTCGAGACTCGTCCACCGCTCCTGATTCACCTCGCGCTGCAAGGTCTGCTGGATCTCCAGCTCGGTGCGCGGTCCCAGCCATTCGGTCGCCAGTTCGGCGGCCCGATGGCGGAAGCCGTGGGCGATGTAGTCGCCCGCGATGATGAGGTCTTTGCCGGTGTTGTCACGCCCGCGCACGATCAGGTGGGTGTGCGGGTTGTCGGTATTCCAGTGATCGACTGCCACCCAATCCAGCCGCGTGCCCAGGTCGGCTTCCATACGGTTCACCAGATGCCGAGTGTAGGTGCGCAGGTCGTCCAGCTCGGCGCCGTCCTCCGGGGAGACGATGAAGCGGAAATGGTGCCGGTCGTCGGAGGCTCGCTCCTTGAAGGCGTCGAGGTCGGCTTCGTCGGTCTGCGGCCCGTAGGCGCGCCCAGGTTCACCATCGCGGCCCGCGCCGTCGCGCTCGATGTAGCGCAGGTGTTTTGCCAACGACTGCGGGCTGACGTTGCGCTGATTGACCAGCAGCGTCTTGATGGTCACCCGCCGCGACATGGGCGTCAGCTTCGCCCCGGCGAAACGCGCTGCCGTATGGCCGCGCCCCAGGCGCGAGCCGGGCCGCTGGCCTGCGCGCTGGCCCTGGCCGCCGGACGCGGCGGAATGGCGCATCGAGGACTTGCCGCCGCTGGCCTTGCCCGCCTGCTTGAGCACCTTGGAAACGAAACTCTGGCCCTGGCCCTTACCCCGGTTCTTTGGGGCGCTCGGACGCACCCGGAAATCGTCGTCGCGGCGGCCGGTCATGGCCGCTCTCCCTGCAAGCTATGGCGTGTCCGGTCGTGCGAAGCACGCGGACATGCCTGCATCGGCGCGGGCCTCGCGCCCCACGCGGCACGGCGGCGAAGCCGCTGCGTGCCGCGCCACCCCCACGTGCAGACAGGCTTTCGACGCGGCCCGGTGCCGCGTCCTTTTGTCTTGCCTTCCGCCTTTGCCCCTCGCTGACGCTCCGGGCAGCGGCGGCCCGGCGGCGCTGCTGCGTGAACAGCCAGCGCGCCGGCGAACGCGCGAACCAGTGCGATGAAGGCCGCAGGCCGGGCGCGTTCGAGGCAAGACGCCTGCACATGGGATGGCTGCGCCGTAGACAGCGCGAAGTGCAGTGCCCAATGCGTAGGATTAGCACCAGCACTGCACGCGCGACGACACGGCGACGACCAGCAGAGCGACACGCCCGATGGCACGATGAACTGCACGGCAACGTGCAGCGAGTCGGCGGCCATCATGGGCGAGATTCCAGCCAGACCGGATGCGCGATGCCGATCACGGCGGATGCGCTGACCGGCCCGAAATACCTGCTATCGAACGACGCCGGGTTGGTCACACTGAGCAAGAACAGTTCGCCGGGTTCGAGGCGACGGCATTGCTGCCAGGATGGCAGCGGCCGGCCCCAGCGGTCGGCGGGCAGCACGGCGGCCGAAGGCTCGCCGTCGATGCGGACGATACGGCCAGTGATGCACACCTCCTGCGGCGCAACGGCGCCCACGCGCTTGAGCAGCGGCACGCGCGCCGGCAGGTAGCCGCGCTGCGCGGCCAGCGCGGCGGCGTCTGGCGGCAGCGCGGTCAGGACGATGCTGCCCACGGACAAGGAACGTGGCAGCGAGCCGGTGCCGTGGCCCAGCGGATCGACGCGATACCAGCCGACCGCCACGCTATCGGACGGGTTGTAGATCAGGCGCGGCAGCGGATGCACGAAGGACGCCCAGGCCAGCGCAGCGAGGCCGCAGGTGGATATGCCCGCCAGCACGAGGCGAGCGCGCAAACGTGCGCGGGGCGAGCGAGGACTCGATGCAGTACCGGCAGTCGAAACGGTGGTCATGGCTGCGCCCTCCCGGTCAGCGAGGCGGCGTGCCGCTCGGCGGTGTATTCGGGCAGTGGCAGGCGCGCAGCGAGCCGGTTGGCGAGCGTGCGCCAGTACGCGGGCGAGACAGCGACGAGCGCGATGCCCAGCGCCTCGATGGCGTCGATGCGTTCCAGCACGGCACGGACCTGGTTCTCGCCCTCGGCGTGCAGCAGCAGGCGCGCACCCGGCTGCACGCCAGGAATGCGCTGCACCGCATCGAGCGGCGTGCAAGCCTGCATCATCATGAGCTGCCAGCGCACGGTGCCGTAGTCGTTGGCCTGCCAGCGGACACGGCACAGAACCGCGTTCGGCAGGAATACGGCGCAGCGCCGCCAGCGGTCGAGCCGGATGATGCGCGCCGGCTCGCCGAAGCGCAGATAGAGCTTGAAGCGTGGCTCGATGTAGGCCAGCGCCACGCGCGTCAGCGGTGCGCTGGCAGGCTGGCCAGCGAGCGCGGCCGGTGATGGTGGCGGCGCAGCCGTGGCCGCGACAGCGGCAGACGAAGCGGATGCAATCATGGGGTGTTCTCCCTGCGGTGTTCTGGAAACTCGCGCTCCAGCAGACCGCGCAGCAGGTCGGCCACGGTCACGCCTTGCGTAAAGGCCGATACCTTGATGCGCGCGCGCATCGCGGGCGTGATGTCGAGGGTCAGGCGAGCCGTGTAGAGGTCGCCCTTGCCCAGCGCATCGGCATCGCCTTGGCGAATCCACGCCTCGGCGTGCGGATTCGCGGGTGGACGCGCGCCGATGCCGACGCGCTTTGCCGTGCGTTTGCTGTTCGGCAGCGGTTTCTCGGTCATGTCGGCCACCGCAGCAGCTCGTCCACCAGGGCGGTGATTTCGCGGGCGGCAGCGCTGTCGGGCGCCGTCTCGCGTGCCAGCCGGCCAGCGGCCACGCTGTCGGCGAACACAATGCGCTGATGCACTTCCGCGCGAAGCGCAGGAAGCGGCTGGTCAGCGAGCGCCTGGCGCGCTTCGCGCCCGATCACGGTGGTACTGACGCGGCGATTGATGACAAAGGCCGCGCGCAGCACAGGTCGGAACACCTGCGCTTCTCGGATCAGCTCCACCATCTCGGCGCTGGCCCACAGGTCATAGGGGCTGGGCTGCACTGGGATCAGCACGCGCTCGGCCGCCAGCAGCGCAGAGCGCGCCAAGGCGGCGATGCGTGGTGGACCGTCAATGACGACATGATCGGTCCGCCTGGCGAGGTCTGGCGCCTCCTGATGCAGCGTTTCGCGTGCGAGGCCCACGGCGCTGAAAAGCCGTGGCAAGCCTTGCTGGCTTCTGCGCTGTGTCCAGTCCAGCGATGAACCCTGCGGGTCGGCGTCCAGCAGGACGACGTGCTGGCCGCGCATTGCCAGCTCACCGGCGATGTGCGTGGCGAGCGTGGTCTTTCCCACGCCGCCTTTCTGGTTGAGCAAAGCGACGATCATGGCCTGGCCCTCCATGCTGGAAAGCAGGGCTTTTGCTGCTGTGCTTGTGGCCGCGTGGTGGTTGTCCACCGCAGCGGCGCTTCCCTACTAAAAGTTAGAGAAATTAAGTTAGGGAAGTTAGAGGACGCGCAAACCCAGTGCTGGCGCGGGTTTGCGGCCGATCGGCACGCCTGATAGCACGATAGTCCCACGCCTGATAGCACGATACCCCGCACGCCTGATAGCACGACACCATTCACAGGCTGTCCCGGAGTTATCCCCGTGCCGTATGCGGCACGGGCCGGAACGTCAGCAGTTCCATGCCGTTGTCGGGCATCCGCTCGATGCCCAGGACGTAGCCGGGCAGCGACTGCCGCGCGACGAGCGCGCGCAGGTCGCAGGCGAAGTCGTAGGGTTTGGCGGTGCTGCCCGATTTCTGGTGCAGGTAGCGAAAGTGGAACTGCCAGCCGTATGCCTGCTTGCCGCCGTGCTTGCGCACCAGGCGGTACAGCCAGCGCTCGATGCCGCCCGTCAGCCGGAAATACGCCGGGTCGATGGTCAGCACCAGAGCGGTATCGAGCACGCCCGCATAGAACCAGTCCGGCAGGATCAGCTCGATGCCCAGCGGTGTGCCGCTGGCATCGGCCAGTTCCTTCCATTCGTTGATCCACGAGAAGCGGTGCAGGCGCCGGCCTGTCGTCTCGCGGATGGATGTGGCCACGGTCGTGGATTGCAAACGATCGAGCGCGGCCTTGAGGCGCTGGTAGTCGCGCAGCGACTTGCCGCGCCCGATGAAGCGCAGGATCTCGTAGGGTGTGGCTTGCATCAGCCGTGACGGGCGCAAGCCCGCGTCGCGCGCTTCCACGATCTGCGAGGCCGCCCAAATGAGCAGATCGGCGTCCCAAATGGTGGCGATGCCATGCTCCTGCGTGCCTTCCACGCGGATCGTCACATTGCCCGCGCGAAAGTCGATGGGCTTGACCCGCTTGGACTTCGCCAGAGAGAAGAACGGATAGGCCATCAAATCCTGGCTGTCGCGCGGAGCCACGCCTTCGCCCGGCAAGGCGCGGAACAGGTCGAGCTGTTCGCGTTCCTGCATCGGCTGCTGCCGCGCGGGCAGCGCAGGGCTGGACATGGCGATGGCCTGCCGCGCGCCGCCGATCAGCGCGCACGGCTGTCGGCCGAGTGGTGCTCGGCGTACTCGGGATCGGAAGTCGTCTCGAAGCTGCGGTCGGCGGCCCAGGCATCGAGGTCGGCCACGGCGTACATGACGCGCCGGCCGAACTTGCGAAAGCGCGGACCACCACCGATCACGCGCTGCTTTTCCAGCGTGCGCGGCGACAGGCGCAGGTACTCGGCGGCTTCGTCGTTGGTCAGGTAGCGTTGAGGCTGCATGGACGCAGCGACAGCAGTGGCGGCAGGCCGCAAGGGAGCGGAACGCATGGCGTGAACCTCCATCGGTTGAAAACGCCGGCTGCACCAGCGCAACCGGATGGAGGCAGTCTCAGAAAACCAAGCTGTTCTGCTCAGGGTCGTTTTGCGTCACCATCAGAACGACCCTTCTCAAGCGGCGAAAGTTGTGCTAGCTGGCGATAGCCGCTGCGCATCAGTGCATCGCCTCGCCGCACCAGGCGGCGCACCTTCGAGCGCAGGCCACCGTCGCTGTACCAATCGGCCAAGGCATCCACGCCGAACAAGCCTTCACCGACCTCGCGCAAGGACGCGCCCGCCAGGGTGGCGTCGAGCGCTTGCAGGGTATGCAGCTCCAGCAGCGCGGCCGGTGTTGGCCTGGGCTTGGCATCGGAAATGGCTGCGCCCGGCGCATAGCCGCGCGCAGGCGCGGTAGTGCCGCCGCGATAGGCATGGACCACGGCCATGCCGTCTTGCAGGCCGGGTGCCAGCGCGAAGCGCAGGCAGCGACCAGGACTGCGCGCGATCAACGCCAGACCCTTGCCATCATGCAGCAGGTGTTTATGGCCGGGGATGTGCCAGAACGCGAACGCGGCGGCGTCCAGTAGTGGATCGGCATCGGGGTAGAGCTGCACCACGGCATCGGAGCCGGGCAGCCAGGCCGGATGCGCGTCGCGCGCATCCAGGGCTGGGTCTTCCAGCAGGCGCAAGCCCCAGCGTTGCGCCGCCTGCTGCGCAGCTTGCAACCGGCGATGATGGCGCAGCCAGTCAAGCCGGTAGTCGGGATTCCTGCGCAGGTATTCCCAAGCCAGCGCGAGCGCATCGAGCCACAGGACAAACAGGTACGCCGCAGTGGGATACCAGTGCGCGAGGTGATGGGGGTTGACCATGACGCCTCCTCCCTGAGAACAGGATTCGCCGTCACGGAAGAGACTACGCGCTACATCGCCATCGTTGGAAAAATGGGAGTTTCAAGATAGGTGGAAGGGGTCAAGACCGAATGGCTCCGATGCGTTGCAGTGTTTGTCTCAATACGGCGGCGGCAGCACTCCGAACTTGGAGCGCTGCATTGACCAGCCTGCCGCAACCCGCGCCACGCATCATGACTGTTTCGATCAGACTGGCCGGGGTATGCCGCAAGAATGCCGATTGAGACCTGACCGGCATGACACCAGACTGAAAAAATCACAGTCAGCCTTGTTCAGTCCGGGATAGCCCCGTCGCGCTGGGCCAGCCGGGTGTATTCCGACAGCGTGCGCGTTGGGCAGAAATAGAGGTCACGCATCACGGGCTGCTGGCGCGGCCCGACGATGCCGGCCAGCTCGGATAGCTTGACGGTGCCTTGCGCCGGCATACCGATCCCCAGGTCGATAAGTCCCCAGGCGGTGTCGCCATCGGCGGGATCGAGCGCGGCCAGCAGCCAAGTCACATGCGCGTCCGGCGTGAACAACCGGACCACGGGCACCGGGTCGATGGCCCGGCCAGCGGCGCGGGCCTGGCCGTGGGCCAGCAGGCGCACACGGTCGTCCTCGGTGATGAGCGGATTCATGGCGATTCCCGTCGGCTGCACGAATCCGCCAAAGCGTGAAAGCACAAAACCGTATCGGCGGATTTGGGCATGAACACGATTGTGATTCCGTGGGTCTGCTCCTTTGTCGGAGTCCGTAAATACGGATTTCTGCAGAAGCGTAAAACGGTGGGGCTTTGATGAATGAGTTAAAGATAACGTGGTTTTAATTGTGCGGCGAATCGACGCTTCTGTCCATGCAGAAGCGATCCGTCCAGCCCGGCCGACCGGCTGGCTCCACCACCCATGACGCCGAGTTGGCTCACGCCTTCGGCGCTGCGGTGCGTGCGCTGCGGATAGAGCGCGGTATCGCGCAAGAATCGCTGGCGCACCTGGCTGGCGTCGAACGGTCGCACATGGGCAAGATCGAGCGCGGCGAGCACATGCCAACGCTGGCGATCATCTTCAAGATTGCCGGCGCGCTCGAATGCAGCACTGCGGTGCTGATGAGCGAGGCTGAAAGCCAGCTCGCAGCGGCAGCCCTGCCGTAGGCTGGGCAGGGTCGATCCGGCGCAGGCCGGTTCGGGGTCTCCTCGTTTTCAGTGCAATAAGTGACGGTACGCAAAGCTAGCACTGGCGCGGGGGTGGTCTGGGTAGACCGTTGATTTCATTGACTTTCCTGTTCGCTTTGTAAACGGGTATGGTGGCCTCCCACTTTTGAGGTTCACGATGCAGGGTTGGCACACAACGTTTTTGGGGATGCGTGGGCTCCCCCGCGATATCAGCGACTTCGAGATGAAGGCATTTTTCACCTTCGATGGTGCCGAGCGCGACGCAATCAATGCACGCCGAGGTGATTCCCACAAGCTTGGTCTGGCGCTCCATATTGGTTTCCTGCGCATGAGTGGGCGTTTGCTCGGTGCCTTTCGGGTAATTCCAGTAGCCTTGTGGCGCCACCTTGGCAACGAGCTTGGCATTGCAGCACCAGAAGTCGCCTCGCTGAGAGCCATGTATGAACGCGGGCGCACGCTATTCGATCACCAACAAGTAGCCTGCACGGTCCTTGGATTCCAGTGGATGAGCGAGCACCAGCGCCGCTCACTGGTACGTGAACTGCGCGACGAAGTGGCGCGCTGCGCCGACCGCGATCAGCTACTCGTGCGGGCGCGTCAATGGCTGTACAAGAACAAGCTGGTGATCGTGCACGAGCGGGCAATTCGGACACTGATTGCGGCGGCACTTGCCCAGCTTGAAGTTGAAACAGGCACCGCCATCGCCGCCAGCGTTGATCCAGCAACACTTGATCGCTGGCGAGCCTCAGTTTCAGAGCTGCGCCCAGATGGACAAACCCAGCAGAGTTGGCTATGGGCTGCACCGGCGAAACACTCAACCCGCCAAATCAGCGAGGTACTGGAGCGCATCGACCTGCTTTACACGCTGGACGTTCATAAGCACCTGGCAGACATCCCCGATCTCATCTTTGGACCGGCCAGCCTTTCGTAGACATCCGGTTGCCATAATTGATGGCAATGACCGAGGTGTTTATGGGCAACAGCAAGCAGTACACGGATGAGTTCCGGGCAGAGGCGGTGAAGCAGGTGATCGAGC
>NZ_JAXBRE020000032.1:19014-38386 GCF_047520985.2 Stenotrophomonas sp. BR163 | reverse complement strand
GGGGTGTCAGCCGCATGGATGCGGCTGCCAAGCCTACACGGACGTACTTGCGGCGTCCCCGCACTCCGACACCGCCCCGCCCACCCACGGAATGCCGCTCTGGCTCTGGCTTTGGCCGTTGCCGTTGCCGTTGCATTGAGCAGGTGCAGGGCTGCAAGCCCTGCCGAAACCCTCCCCAACCATGACTGCAGTCACTTGCCCGGTTGCGCTGCGCTGGCGAAAGTCGAGGAGTTGACGTGATCGGTCCGGCGCGTTGCCGACCGCATGCAAGCGAGAGAGAGACGCTGTGCAACGACGTGAGTTCCTGGCTTTTTCCGGCCTGGGCCTGGCCGGCCTGCTGTTGCCGCATTCCCGTGCCATCGCCGCCGAGCAGCTGCTGGCGCCGGTCGATACCGCCCAGCGCCGGCGCTTGGCCGAGGTCGCCCTGGCCACCGCACGCTCGGCCAAGGCCAGCTACTGCGATGTGCGCATCGGCCGCTACCTCAACCAGTCGGTGATCACCCGCGAGCACCAGGTCGGCAATATAACCAACCGAGAATCGTCCGGCGTGGGTGTGCGGGTGATCGTCAACGGTGCCTGGGGCTTTGCTGCCACCCATCAGCAGACCGAGGCCGCCGTGCGCGCAGCGGTCGAGCAGGCGGCGGCAATCGCTCGCGCCAACGCCAGCATCCAGACCCGCCCGGTGCAGCTGGCACCCACGCCGTCGGTCGGTGAAGTGCGCTGGCAGACGCCCATCCGCAGGAACGCGATGGCGGTGCCGATCCAGGACAAGGTCGAGTTGCTGCTGGCCCTCAATGCCGCTGCGCTGGATGCGGGCGCCGACTACATCAATTCCACCCTGTTCCTGGTCAACGAACAGAAGTACTTCGCCTCCAGCGACGGCTCGTTCATCGACCAGGACATCCACCGCATCTGGTTGCCGTTTACCGCCACCGCCATCGACAAGGCCAGCGGCAAATTCCGCACCCGCGCCGGCCTGTCCTCGCCGATGGGCATGGGCTATGAGTTCCTCGATGGCGATGCGCGCGGCAAGGTGCAGCTGCCCGGCGGCATCACTGCTTACCGCGATTCCTACGACCCGGTCGAGGACGCCATTGCGGCCGCCCGCCACGCGCGCGAGAAACTGAAGGCGCCATCGGTGAAGCCCGGCAAGTACGACCTGGTGCTGGACCCGTCCAATCTGTTCCTGACCATCCACGAGAACGTCGGCCACCCGCTGGAGCTGGACCGCGTGCTCGGCTACGAAGCCAACTACGCTGGTACCAGCTTCGCCACGCTGGACAAGCGCGATGCCGGCTTCCGCTGGGGCAGCGACATCGTCACCTTCTTCGCCGACAGCCGGGCAGCCTCGGTGCGGTCGGCTACGACGACGAGGGCGTGAAGACCCAGCGCTGGGACCTGGTGCGCGACGGCATCCTGGTCGACTACCAGGCCACCCGCGATGAAGCCCACATCCTCGGCCGCGATGCATCGCATGGCTGCAGCTATGCCGATTCCTGGTCCAGCGTGCAGTTCCAGCGCATGGCCAATGTCTCGCTGGCGCCGGGCAAGCAACCGCTCAGCGTCGAGGACATGATCAAGGACGTGGAGAACGGCATCTACATCCACGGCCGCGGTTCGTATTCGATCGACCAGCAGCGTTACAACGCGCAGTTCGGCGGCCAGCTGTACTACCAGATCAAGGACGGAAAGATCGCCGGCATGGTTGAGGATGCGGCCTACCAGATCCGCACGCCGGAATTCTGGAATGCCTGCACCGCCATATGCGATGAACGCGACTTCCGCCTGGGCGGTTCGTTCTTCGATGGCAAGGGCCAGCCGGGACAGGTCTCGGCGGTCTCGCACGGTTCGTCCACCACCCGCTTCAACGGCATCAACATCATCAACACCGCGCGCAGTCTCGGCGCTTGAGCCACCCATCCTTCGACATGGAGAGCAGCCTTGCAAAGACGTGACTTCCTGGCCCTGACCGGGCTTACCGCGGGCGGGCTGATCGTGCCCTCCTTCTTCGGCAAGGTGATCGCCGCCGAGCAGCTGCAGAGCACGCTGGACCTGGGGCTGAAGAAGCGCCTGGCCGATGCGGCGCTGGCCGCCGCCCGCCAGGCCGGTGCCACCTACTGCGACGTGCGCATCGGCCGCTACCTGCGGCAGTTCGTGATCACCCGCGAGGACAAGGTGCAGAACGTGGTGAACACCGAGTCCACCGGCGTGGGCATCCGCGTGATCGTCAATGGTGCCTGGGGCTTTGCCGCCACCAATGCGCTGGGCACCGCCGACGTGGCCAAGGCGGCGCAGCAGGCGGCCGCGATCGCCAAGGCCAATGCCGGCGTGCAGACCGCGCCGGTGCAGCTGGCCAAGGCGCCGGGCGTGGGTGAGGTGAGCTGGCGCACGCCGATCCGCAAGAATGCGATGGAGGTGCCGATCAAGGACAAGGTCGGCCTGCTGCTGGACGTCAACGCCGCCGCAATGGGCGCCGGTGCCAGCTTCGTCAACTCGATGCTGTTCCTGGTCAACGAGCAGAAGTACTTCGCCTCCACCGACGGTTCCTACATCGACCAGGACGTGCATCGCATCTGGGCGCCGATGACGGTCACCGCCATCGACAAGGCCAGCGGCAAGTTCCGCACCCGTTCGGGCCTGTCCTCGCCGATGGGCCTGGGCTACGAGTACCTGGACGGCGCCGCCGCGGGCAAGGTGGTCAGCCCCAATGGCGTGGTCAACTACAGTTCTTCCTACGACATGAAGGAAGACGCCATCGCCGCCGCCCGGCAGGCGCAGGAAAAGCTGAAGGCACCGTCGGTGAAGCCGGGCAAGTACGACCTGGTGCTCGACCCGTCGCACACCTGGCTGACCATCCACGAGTCGATCGGCCACCCGCTGGAACTGGACCGCGTGCTCGGCTACGAAGCCAACTACGCCGGCACCAGCTTCGCCACCCTGGACAAGCGCGAACAGCGTTTCCAGTACGGCAGCGAGCTGGTCAACATCTTCGCCGACAAGACCCAGCCGGGCAGCCTTGGCGCCGTGGCATACGACGATGAAGGCGTGAAGTGCAAGCGCTGGGACCTGATCAGCAACGGCAAGCTGGTGGACTACCAGACTATCCGCGACCAGGCGCACATCCTCGGCAAGACCGAGTCCGACGGCTGCTGCTATGCCGACTCGTGGTCCAGCGTGCAGTTCCAGCGCATGGCCAACGTGTCGATGGCACCGGGCAAGAAGCCGCTGAGCGTGCCGGACCTGATCAAGGACGTGGAGAACGGCATCTACATCATCGGTGACGGTTCGTTCTCGATCGACCAGCAGCGCTACAACGCGCAGTTCGGCGGCCAGCTGTTCTACGAGATCAAGAACGGCCAGATCACCCGCATGCTGGAAGACGTGGCCTACCAGATCCGCACGCCGGAATTCTGGAACGCCTGTACCGCCGTGGCCGACGAGCGCGACTACCGCCTGGGCGGTTCGTTCTTCGACGGCAAGGGCCAGCCGGGACAGGTCTCGGCGGTCTCGCACGGCTCGTCCACCGCGCGCTTCAACGGCATCAACGTCATCAACACCGCACGCAGCCTCGGCTGACCGGTCAGGAGCCCTTACACATGAGTATCTTCACCGAAGCCCAGGCCAAGGCCATCCTCGACAAGGTCATCGCCCTGTCCAAGGCCGACGAGTGCACCGCCGTGCTGGCCGGTGCAATCAGCGGCAACATCCGTTTCGCGCTGAACAATGTCTCCACCAGCGGCATCGTCGACAACACCGAACTGGCGGTCACCGTCGCCTTCGGCAAGCGCGTCGGCACTGCCTCGATCAACGAGTTCGACGACGCCGCGCTGGAACGCGTGGTACGCCGTGCCGAAGACCTGGCCCGCCTGGCCCCGGAGAACCCGGAGTTCATGCCGGCCATCGGCAAGCAGAGCTACCGCGCCAGCCCGACCTTCAGCGAATCCACCGCCGCGATCGATCCGGCCTTCCGTGCGAAGGTCGCTGCCGATTCGATCGCCCCGTGCCGCGGCCACGGCCTGGTCGCCGCCGGCTTCCTGGAGGACGGCCAGGGCTTCCAGGCCACCGCCAACAGCAACGGCAACTTCGCTTACCAGCGCACCACCAACTTCGATTACACCTGCACTGTGCGCACCGAAGATGGCCGCGGTTCGGGCTGGGTCGGCCGCAACCTGAAGGACGCGGCGGACTTCAAGGCTGACCAGGACATCCGCATCGCCATGCGCAAGGCCACCGAATCGGCCGAAGCCAAGGCACTCGAACCGGGCAAGTACACGGTCATCCTGGAGCCGGCCGCAGCGGCAGGCCTGATCAGCTTCATGATGAACTTCTTCAGTGCACGCTCGGCCGATGAAGGCCGCAGCTTCCTGTCGAAGAAGGGCGGCGGCAACAAGCTGGGCGAGCAGGTCTACGACCCGCGCGTGACCATGATCGCCGACCCGTGGCATCCGGAGGCGCCGGTGCTGCCGTGGGACAACGAAGGCCTGCCGCGCGAACGCATGGCCATCATCGAGAACGGCAGGATCGCCAACCTGGACTACTCGCGCTTCTGGGCGCAGAAGCAGGGCAAGACCGCCAAGGCCTCGCCGGGCAACCTGCTGATGAGCGGTGGCGACAAGAGCACCGCCGAGCTGGTGCGCGGCACCCAGAAGGGCATCCTGGTCACGCGTACCTGGTACATCCGCATGGTCGATCCGCAGACCGTGCTGCTGACCGGCCTGACCCGCGACGGCACCTTCTACATCGAGAACGGCCAGATCAAGCACCCGGTGAAGAACTTCCGCTTCAACGAGTCGCCGGTGATCATGCTCAACAACATCGAAGAGCTGGGCAAGCCGGTGCGCGTGGCCGGTGATGAATCCAGCTACGTGATGATGATCCCGCCGATGAAGCTGCGCGATTTCACCTTCACCTCGCTGTCCGACGCGGTCTGATGGATCGCCGGGCCTGCCTGCGCTGGTTGGCCGCTGCCGCTTCGGCGGCGGCGCTGCCTGCCTGGGCACAGGCAGGCCCGCGCAGTTCGCGCTACGACTTCTGGTTCACCCGCCTGCAGTACGACTCCGGTGACTGGGACGTGGACGCGCGCATGCCATCCAACCTGATCACCTCGCTGATCGACTACACATCGCTGCGCGTGGACCCGCAGGAACACGTGGTGGCCCTGGCCGACCCGCGCATGCTGGAAGCGCCGTTCTGCTACCTGGCCGGGCACACGCTGGTGGAGTTCAACGCCGCCGAACGGCAGAACTTCGTGCGCTACGTGCGCAATGGCGGCTTCGTCTTCGTCGACGACTGCAACCATGACATTGACGGCCTGTTCGCCACCTCGTTCGAGGCACAGATGGGCCGGCTGTTCGGCCCGAAGGCATTGCAGAAACTGCCCAACAGCCACGCGCTGTACCGCAGTTTCTTCCGCTTCCCGGACGGTCCGCCCGCCACCAGCTTCGAACTCAACGGCTGGGGCGACGACCTGGTGCACGACTATCTGAAAGGCATCGAGGTCGAGGGTCGGCTGGGCCTGCTCTACAGCAACAAGGACTACGGCTGCGAGTGGGACTACGACTGGCGCAACAAGCGCTTCCTGGCCGAAGACAACACCCGATTTGGCGTCAACATCGTGATGTACGCGTTGAACAATTGACAGGACCTGCACGCCCATGAACTCCCCCGACCTCGATTCCCTGCTGCCGCGCCTGGATGAACTGCGCGCCGCGCTTGCACGCGCGGTGGTGGGCCAGCACACGGTGGTCGAGCAGCTGTTGATCGGCCTGCTGGCCGGTGGCCACTGCCTGCTGGAAGGTGCGCCCGGGCTCGGCAAGACCCTGCTGGTGCGCTCACTCGGCCAGGCATTGGAACTGCAGTTCCGGCGCGTGCAGTTCACCCCCGACCTGATGCCCAGCGACATTCTCGGCACCGAGCTGCTGGAGGAGGACCATGGCACCGGCCATCGCCATTTCCGCTTCCAGCAGGGCCCGATCTTCACCCACCTGCTGCTGGCCGACGAACTCAACCGCACCCCGCCCAAGACCCAGGCCGCACTGCTGGAGGCAATGCAGGAACGCACCGTCAGCTACGCCGGCACCACCTACGCGTTGCCCGCGCCGTTCTTCGTGCTGGCCACGCAGAACCCGATCGAGCAGGCCGGCACCTACCCGCTGCCCGAAGCGCAGCTGGACCGCTTCCTGCTGCATGTGCTGGTGGATTACCCCAGCGAAGACGAGGAACGGCAGATCCTGGAACAGACCACCGGCGGCGCCACCGACGCGGTGCCGAAGGTGATGGATGCCGAAGCGGTGATCGCCCTGCAGGCGGCTGTGCGGCAGGTGCATGTCAGCCCCGACGTGCTGGCCTGGATCACCCGCCTGGTGCGCGCCAGCCGGCCAGGCGAAGGCGCGCCGGCAGCGATCAACCAATGGGTGAAGTGGGGCGCAGGCCCGCGCGCCGGGCAGTCGCTGGTGCTCGCGGCAAAAGCGCGTGCATTGCTGCAGGGCCGCTTCGCCGCCACCCGCGAGGACGTGCAGGCGCTGGCCGCGCCGGTAATGCGCCATCGCCTGCTGCTGTCGTTCGCCGCCGAGGCCGAGCAGAAGCGTGCCGACGACGTGGTCGCCGCCCTGCTGCAGGCCGTGCCGTTCCCGGGTTGATCCACGCGTGAACGCCGGTACCCCGCTGACCTTGCCACCGGAACTGCGTGCGCGCCTGCGCCTGCTGCGGCTGCGGCCGCGCCTGGCCAGCGGTGCCAGTGGCATCGGCCAGCACGCCAGCCGCAGCCGCGGTGCCGGCCTCGAGTTCGCCCAGTACCGGGCCTACGAACCGGGCGACGAGCTGCGCCAGATCGACTGGAAGCTGTACGCGCGTTCGGACCGCTTCTTCGTGCGCGAATCCGAACGGGAAAGCCCGATCACGGTCTGGCTGTTGCTCGATTCCACCGCCTCGGCCGGCCAGGCCGATCGCGCGGCACCGCAGCGCACGCGCCTGGATCACATGCGCGGCGTGGCCGCCTGCGTGGTGGAACTGGCGCTGCAGCAGGGCGACCGTTTCGGCCTGCTGGCGATCAATGGCGATGGACTGCAGCTGGTGCCCGCAGCGGACGGCGCACGCCAGCGTGACCGCGTGCATCTGCAACTGCATGCCCTGCAGGCGCGCGGCACCTGGCCCGCGGCCGAACGCCTGCGGCCACTGTGGGAGCGCGTGCGCCCGGGCGACCTGCTGCTGGCGATGGGTGATGGCTTCGACGCGGCCTGCATCGTGCTGCTGGAGCAACTGGCCAGCGCACGCCGTGAAGTGGCACTGCTGCAGATCCTGACCGCCGACGAGCGCGATTTCCCGTTCGACGCCGGCCATCGCTTCCGCGACCCGGAAACCGGCGAGGAACTGCTGGGCGATGGCGCGGTGATCC
The DNA here is from genome assembly GCF_047520985.2 of Stenotrophomonas sp. BR163. Classification (NCBI taxonomy): domain Bacteria; kingdom Pseudomonadati; phylum Pseudomonadota; class Gammaproteobacteria; order Lysobacterales; family Lysobacteraceae; genus Stenotrophomonas; species Stenotrophomonas sp. BR163. The sequence continues at coordinate 30,993 of NZ_JAXBRE020000032.1, read as the reverse complement.
GCACCGACTACCTGCAGCGCTTCGCTGACGCACGCAACGCATTGCAGTCGCGCCTGCAGGCCAGCGGCATCGCCAGTGCCACCGGCTGGCTCGACCAGCCGTTGGATCAACCCCTGCAGGCGCTGTTCGGCCGTGGGGGCAGTGCATGACCCTGCTGTTCCCGTTGGGCCTGGCCGCGCTCGCTGCGTGGTTGCTACCGCTGCTGATCCATCTGGCCCGGCGCCATCCGTACACGCCGCTGGATTTCGCCGCGCTGCGCTGGCTGCGCGCGCAGATCCGCCCGCGCCAGCGCATCCGCTTCGATGACTGGCCGTTGCTACTGGTGCGTTTGCTGCTACTGGCTGCTTTGGCCTTGCTGCTGGCACGCCCTGCATTGACCGGCCCCGCGCCCGTCCCCACCGCGTGGACGGTAGTGGCTCCCGGACTGGACGCGACCGCACTGCGCGGCACTGCCGAAGCGGGCAACTGGCACTGGCTGGCACCCGGCTTCCCCGCTATCGACCACCCACCACCAGCGTCCAGCGCATCGCTGCCCAGCCTGCTGCGCGAGCTGGACGCACAGCTGCCCGCGGGCACCGCGTTGACCGTGCACGTTCCCGATCCCCTGCCCGGTCTGGACGGCACCCGTCTGCAGCTGTCGCGCGAAGTGCAGTGGCGGCCGCAACCGGTACCGGCCACTCCGCAACCGAGTGCCGCGACGGTGCCGCGTCTGCGCGTGCACAGCGATGCGCCGGCCGCCGCCCAGCACTGGGTGAACGCACTGCAACGCGCGTGGGGCATGCAGGCGCCGCTCGCTCCTCTGTCGGCCGATGCCCTGCCCGAACGCGGCGAGATCGGCGTATGGAGCCGCAGCGATGCACTGCCGGCGAGCTGGCAGGCATGGCTGCGCCACGGCGGTCGTGCAGTGAGCGCCGGCGAGCCTGCTGGCGACGCCGGCATCCTGCTGCGCAACGCCGACGGCTCACCAGTGCTGTGGCAACAGCGCATCGGCCACGGCGTCCTGTTGTCACTGCCCGGCGACTGGGATGCCTCAGGCAACGCTGCGCTGCGCGACCCGCAGTTGCCGCGTGCCCTGCTGCTGGCGCTGCAACCGCCAGCGTCACCGCGCCTCGGCGATGCACAGGACCAGGCACCACGCCGGGCCGCACTGCCCGCCATAGCGCCCCCAGCGCGTGAGCCAACCACGTGGTTGCTGCTGGCCATCCTGCTGCTGTTCGCGCTGGAGCGCTGGATGGCCAGCAGTCGCCGGCGCAGGGTGGCCGCATGAACACCCTGCAGTACGCCTGGCAACGCGCACGCCGTCGCCGTGCACTCGTTACCCTGCTGCTGGGCCTGCCGTGGGCGCTGGCCGCGACGACGCTGGCGCTGCGCCTGGCGGGCTTCGATATCGCCTGCGTGGTCGGCACGGTCAGCGCGCTCGCCTGCGCAGCGCTCGCCACGGCACATGCCCGCCAGCTGGACCCACAGTGGGTGCAGCGCCAGCTTGATGCCAGCGGTGCCAGCGAGGACAGTGCCGACCTGCTGTTCGCCGATGCCGCCATGCTCAATCCGCTGCAGCAGCGCCAGCGCGCGCATGTGCTGGCCACGCTGGAGCGCGCGACACCGGACCTGCGTCAGCGCTGGCCGCGCAGGGCGTTGGCCCTGAGCTGGGTCGCAGGCCTGGCGATCACTGCGCTGGCATTCGGCTGGCCACGTTCCGGCCCCGACTCCGCGCCGGCCCGCACATCGGCGCCTGTCAGCACGGCTGCCGCCGGCCCGCTGCACCTTCAGTCCCCCCGCCTGCGGATCGACGCACCGGCCTATACCGGCCAGGCCACGCGCACCCAGAACGCGCTGGATGCCAAGGTCGCCGCGGACAGCCGGCTGTCGTGGTCGTTGCGCTTCGATCGCGCGCCGGACAAGGCATGGCTACAGTTCCACGACGGCCGCCGGCTGCCGCTGAGCGAGCAGGATGGGCAGTGGCTGGCGCAGGATGTGGCGCGCGTGCCTGTGCTGTACCGCGTGGTGAGCGAACCTGCACTGGCCCAGACCCGCCTGCATCGCCTGGACGTGGTCGCTGATCGTGCGCCCAGCGTGCGCGTGCTGGAGCCCGCCGCGACCCTGGTGCTGGGCACGCCCGGGCAACGCCAGTGGTCGTTGCGCTTCGAAGCCAGCGATGACTACGCCGTGGCCACGCAGGCAACGCTGTCGATCACCATTACCCAGGGCAGCGGCGAGAACATCACCTTCGTTCGCCGCAGTGTCGGCCTCACCGGCAGCGGCGAAGCGACTGCACGGCGTTTCGCGCACAGCCTCGACCTGGCTGCGCTGGGCGCGCAGCCCGGCAGCGATGTCATCGCCCAGCTGGAAGTACGCGACAACCACGCGCCAACACCGCAGGCCGGGCGCAGCAGCAGCGTGATCCTGCGCCTGCCCAGCGCCGAGGTTGCACTCGGTGCCGAACTGGAAGGCCGCATCAAGAAGACGCTGCCGGCCTACTTCCGCAGCCAGCGGCAGATCATCATCGATGCCGAAGCGCTGATCCGGCAGCGACGCAGCCTCGCCGCCGAGGACTTCGTGAAGCGCAGCGATGCGATCGGTGTCGACCAGCGCATCCTGCGCCTGCGCTACGGCCAGTTCCTGGGTGAGGAAAGCGAAGGCGCACCGAAGCCGCCGCCGACCAGCGACCTGCCCACCAGCGATGCGCCAGCTGCAGGCAGCCACGACGACGAGCACGAGCACGACCATGGCACCGAGGCCGGGGCACACGATGAGCATGGCCACGATCACGGCGGCAAGGCGTCCAATGCCGATTCGCCACCGGTGTTCGGCAGCACCACCGATGTGCTCTCCGAATACGGCCACACCCATGACCATGCCGAAGCCGCGACCCTGCTCGACCCGCAGACCCGGGCCACGCTGAAGGCCGCGCTGGACCAGATGTGGTCGGCCGAAGGCGAGCTGCGCCAGGGCCGTCCGGAGCAGGCACTGCCGTTCGCCTACAAGGCACTGGGGTTCATCAAGCAGGTGCAGCAGGCCGAACGCATCTATCTGGCGCGGGTGGGACCGGAGCTGCCGCCGATCGATGAAGGCCGTCGGCTGGGCGGCGATCGCACCGGACTGGCCAGTCGCGAACTGCCGCTGGCCGCACGAGCGCCGCCCGACCCGACCATCATCGAAGCCTGGCAGCGACTCGGTGATGACACCAGTGTGCCCGACCTCGACGCACTCGCTGCCTGGCAGCAGCGCAATGCCGCCTACCTGCCCGATGCCCTTGATCTGGCTGCCGCCATCGAGCAGCTGCGCATCGAGCCCGGTTGCCGCGACTGCCGCCAGCGCCTGCGCGCTCAGTTGTGGCGGGCGCTGCAGCGTCCACTGCCGCAGGCGATGCGGCGCGGTGCCGCCGATGCGATGGGCCAGCGCTACCTGGACGCGCTGGAGGCGCAGCCATGAACCCCTCCGGCCTGAACCTGTGGATCGCCCTGGCACTCGCTGTGATCGTGGCGATCGCCAGCGTTCGCCAGTCGCACGGCAACACCACGCACCGTGTCCGCCGCTGGGGGGTGATCGGGCTGCAGGTCATCGTCGCCACGCTGCTGTATTTCTGCCTGGCGCCGCCCACCCGCCAGCAACCCGCAGGCGGGCTGGTTGTGCTCGGAATCGATGCCGGCAAGGCCGGCGCGTTCCCGGCCAGCGAAGGTCCGCTGTGGCTGTTGCCGGAAGCTGCCGATGTGCCCGGCGCAAAGCGCGTACCCGACCTGGCCACCGCGCTGCGGCAGCATCCGGCCTCCACGCTCACCCTGGTCGGTGCCGGCCTGGTCGCACGCGATCGCGATGCGGTACTGCCACGCGACGTACGTTGGCAGCCGGCAGCACCGCCGCGCGGCTGGGTCGCCTTGCAGCCACCGGCCGACGCCGCGCCCGGCGCACGCTTCGAGGTATGGGCGCAGGCGCGTGGCGTTGCCAGGGCAAAGGCGGAACTGCTCGACCCGGCCGGCAGCGTGGTCGATCGCGCGGATGTTGCCGACGATGGCCACGTTCAGTTGAGTGGCATCACCCGCGCCGAAGGCCGCAGCGTGTTCCAGCTGCGCCTGCTCGATGCCGACCGCCATGTGGTGGACAACGTGCCGGTGCCGCAGCAGACCCTGCCGGCGGCGCCGTTGCGCCTGCAGGTACGCGCCAGCGCGCCGGGCCCCGAACTGAAGTACCTGCGCCGATGGGCAGCCGATGCCGGCATCCGCGTGCAGGTGCAGGCCGATACCGGAGCCGGCCTGAGCGTCGGCGACGGCGCCTTGCCGCTGGACGCGGCGTCGCTGGCGCGCAGCGATCTGCTGCTGCTGGACGAGCGCAGCCTGGCGGCATTGAATGCCGCCCAGCTGGCCGCTGTGCGGCAGGCGCTGCGCGAAGGACTGGGCGTGCTGGTACGCAGTGCGGGCGCGCCTTCGGCCAGCGCGCGCCAGCGCCTGCGCGATCTGGGCCTGCCGCTGCGGGGTGATGGCAGCAGCCAGGTCCTCGAACTTCCCGGCGACGGCGAGAGCGCGGTCCTCGCCGCACGACGTGGCCCGCTCGCCGCGGGTACGCTGCCGACCGGCTACGGCGAACAGGCAGACCGCAGTTCGCACGAGGCCGCGCTGCCCACACTGGAAGCACTGGGGCTGCAGGTACCTGGCAGCAACGCGCTGCTGCACGATCGCACCGGCAAGGCTGTCGGCGGCTGGCGCGCTACCGGCAAAGGCCGCATCGGCCTGCTGCCCATAACCGACAGTTGGCGCTGGGTGCTAGCCGGCCGCGATGACCGCCACGGCGAACTGTGGAGCGGCGTGGTTGCCACGCTGGCGCGGGCGCAGGGCAGCGCTGAGGCGCTGTGGTCGCCACAGCCGATCAGCTGGGCGGGCGAACGGCAGGCGCTGTGCGGCGTGCAGGCGCCGCTGCAAGCCTTCAACGCACGCGGCGAAGGCACGCCGCTGATCGTCGATGGCGCGACGTCAGACCTGCGCTGCGCGGGCTGGTGGCCGCGCGAGGCGGGCTGGCAGCGCCTACAGCACGGTGACGCTACCCTCTGGCGCTATGCGTTCGACCCGAAGGACGCGCCCGCGCTGCATCAGCAGGCAATGATCGATGCAACCACGCAGGCGCTGGCGGGCAGCTCCCCGGCAACCGCGTCGCTGATGCGACCCGTGCCGGGATCGCGCTGGCCGTGGTGGCTGGCGTTCGTGCTGTGCGCATCGCTGCTGTGGTGGTTGGAGCGGCGGCGCTGACCGCGACGATGGGATCGCGGGCGGCATCCACGCATGGCGTGGATCTACTGGCCGGTTGCCCTGATGGACGCCAACCTTGGCTGGCGTCTTTCGGCGGGGTCAACGCGTTCCCGCGCGCCGGTACACGCCATTGAAGCGCACGTTCATGCCACCGCATTCGCTGTTGTCGGCCACGATCAGCACCTCACCCAGCGAGTGCACACGCACCCGGCACGTATCCTCGGCGAACTCGACATCGGCACCCTGCGGTATGGCACGCGCTTCCACCTGGCCCAGGTTCGGCCCGTACGGGCGCTGTTCCGGCGTGGGGTTGGCCGAGGGCCAGTAGGCGTCGCCATCCACGTGCAGTTGCCCACCCTGCACGGTGATGCGCAGGCCGTTGTCGCCATCTTTCCAGTGGCCCGTCCAGTCCTGCAGCGTGGGCACGGCCACCGGCAACGGCTGCAGCTTGCTGCGGTCGACCCAGCCGGCGCTGCCGCCCACCTTGTTGGGGAAGAACGCGCAGCGGTAGCGGCCCAGGTCGCGACCGGTCACCACCGTATCGCCGTTGACCACATAGCTGCGCTGGCGGCAGGCCGGTTCGCCCTTGGCGGGGCAGCCCTCCATGTCGCCGAGCAGGTACAGGCGCGGTGCATCGACCACCCGCGCCAGCGCGAACCGGCTCTGTTGGGAGGGGAACGCGCCATTGCGGCAGGCGCCGCCATCGGCGATATCGGACGCGAACGCGGAGGCCGGCAGCAACGCGGCCAGCAGGCAGAATGAACGCAGGGACATGACAGCATTACCGGTGGGGGAGCCCGCAGGATATACCGGCCTACTTCACTGGCGCTGTGTCGCCGGCATCCTGCTCCTGTGAGAACCGCAGCGCGCGCCGCTGCTGTTCGGCACTGAGCTCTGGCGGTGGCCGCGCCACGGCCGCCTGGATCTGGTCGGGACCGCCGGTGAGTTTGTTGATGCCTTTGGCTGCCGCCAGCACACCCTTGACCACGCCCATCATGATGTAGCCACCGCCCATGCTGACCTGCTCCGGCGATGGCGGTTCGCTCCAGTCGCGGCTGAAACGGTTATCGCCGAACTTCACCGGGTTCTTGAAGCGGTACAGGTCCAGCGGCTCGTCATCGGGCTTGAGCGCACGCACTTCGCCGAGAGTGGTGACGTTGTCCTGCGGCAAAGTGGTGGAGATCGGTGCGGTGGGGGCAGACAGCGCATCTGCGGGGGGAACGGGTGCAGGATCGGGCACCGCCACCGGCGCGGCCTGCTGCGCCTGTGCGATGCCGGCCAGCAGCATGCCGGCCAGGAGTGCTCCCTGCGTTCCACGTCGTGCCACAGCCATCCACCCTGTTGGTTGTGTCCAGCGCCCAAGCATACGGATGCCGGCTTCAGATTTCGTTGGCATCGACGGGGGCATTCAGGCTGTGTCGCGCATCATCGTTGCGCGGCCCGGACACTGAAGTTTGCAATGAGCTTCATTCCCGCCGTGGGATGGGCACGGCATCCTGCGGGTTTCCCGTCAAGACCCACGCTGATGACAGCTCCCTCCACACGCCTGCCGCGCCGGCAGGTCGCCTGCTGATGTCGCGCGCAGCAGTATTGGTTGGTCTGGCGGTCGTGTGCCTGATGGTCATCGCGGGCGCTGCCGAATGGACGTCACGTGTCCGCGCAGGCATCGCCTCGCTGCGCCGGAGCAGCACGCTGCGGACGCTGGGCGCGGACGAACACAGGGCACTGGCACCGGTGCGCGCGTTGACCGGCTGCGACCACGACGACCAGGTAAAACGGCTGCATGGCGCCTTCACCGGTGGGGCGTGGCGGAACAGCTTCCCGATCGGTGACGGCTTCTTGGGTGGCATTCCCGTGCTGCTGCCAAGACAGGCATGGCCCGACGTCTCCGAAGACAATGAAGCTGAAGTCGTACTGGGTGAGCACGTGGCCCTGGTGGTGCGTCTCAATGGCTTCACCATCGCTGCTGCACGGCCGGATGCAGCCACCAGCCGCGTCTGTGGCGAGCGCCTGGAGACACCCGAGGAAGTTTCGATGCGACGGGGACCCGGCCTGCGCCCTTCCCCGCTGGTGATTGCCGCACTGGCATTGTGGGCCGCCGCTGGCGCCCCGGCGCTGCTGGCCATACCGTTGCTCGCCATCGCCGGACTGGCGGCTTGGCTGGCACTTCCTCGCCGCAACAGCCCCGCGACAGCTCAGCGCGTGCTGCAGGTTCGCGGACGCCTGCGCGTCTACCAGCGCACTACCCAGGCATCCCGGGTGTGGTTGCTCGGCAATGACCGGCGTGTGCAGCTTCCTGCGGAATGGGAGCACGCAGCGGCATTCTCCCGCGGGCGCTCGATGGTGCTGGAAGTGCGCGCCTGTGATGGATGGGTGTTGGGCGCAGGGACGGCATGGTGCCTCGCCAGCGACCGACGGCGCTATCCGCCCACAGGAGGGTCGTGGCATCTGGCATGGCTGGGCCTGCTCCTGTGCGTGCTGGTGTTCGGCACTGGCGGAACGCCGCCGCCCCGTCCGGATCCTGCATGGGCGGCTGCCTATGGCTGGGGGGTGCTCGCCGTGCTGGCATCGGGCTGGCACGCGGTGCAGATCGTGGTCTGCACCGTGCAGTTCCTGCTCCGCCGCCGCGCGCTTGACGCGGACATCGCGCAGCGTCCCGACCCGTGGCACTGAACGGTTCACGCGTTCCCATGCTGGTGTCTCACATCCTGAGACACGGATGTGGTGCCATGTGACCCCTCGCAATCCGTCCCGGCTCCCTCCCTCTTCCATGGCCTACGAACTCGCCAAGCGCACCGCCGATGCCGAGCAGAAGCTCGCCACCCGCGATGGCCTGCCCGCCCGCGACGGCGCCCTGCTCAGCGCGCGCCTGCAGCGCCGCTACCAGGACCGCATCACCGGCAGCTTCGCCATTCCGGGCCGTGAAGGCCGCTACGCGCCCGTTCCCGACTCGGTACCACCGGCGCTGGCCGCTGCACTGAAGGCACGTGGCATCGAGCAGCTCTACAGCCACCAGGCCGAAGCCTGGGAGGCCAGCCAGCGCGGCGAGCACGTGGCCATCGTCACCCCCACCGCCAGCGGCAAGTCGCTGTGCTACACCCTGCCGGTGGTCAGCGCGGCCATGCAGGACAAGGCCAAGGCGCTGTACCTGTTCCCAACCAAGGCACTGGCCCAGGACCAGGTGGCCGAGCTGCTGGAACTCAATCGTGCCGGCGACCTCGGCGTCAAGGCCTTCACCTTCGACGGCGACACCCCCGGCGATGCGCGCCAGGCGATCCGCCTGCATGGCGACATCGTGGTGTCCAACCCGGACATGCTGCACCAGGCCATCCTGCCGCATCACACCAAGTGGGCACAGTTCTTCGAGAACCTGCGCTACATCGTCATCGACGAGGTGCACACCTATCGCGGCGTGTTCGGCAGCCACGTCACCAACGTGCTGCGCCGGCTCAAGCGCATCTGCGCGTTCTATGGTGTGCAACCCCAGTTCATCCTGTGCTCGGCCACCATCGGCAACCCGCAGGCGCATGCGGAAGCGCTGATCGAGGCCCCGGTGACTGCCATCACTGAATCCGGTGCGCCCACCGGGCCGAAGCAGGTGCTGCTGTGGAACCCGCCGGTGATCAACCCCGACCTGGGCCTGCGTGCCTCGGCGCGCTCGCAGAGCAACCGCATCGCCCGCATCGCGATCAAGTCCGGGCTGAAGACCCTGGTGTTCGCGCAGACCCGGTTGATGGTCGAAGTGCTGACCAAGTACCTGAAGGACATCTTCGACCACGACCCGCGCAAGCCGCCCCGCATCCGCGCCTACCGCGGCGGTTATCTGCCCACCGAACGCCGCGAGACCGAGCGTGCGATGCGTGCCGGCAACATCGACGGCATCGTCAGCACCTCGGCGCTGGAGCTGGGCGTGGATATCGGCAGCCTGGACGTGGTCATCCTCAATGGCTACCCCGGCAGCGTGGCCGCCACCTGGCAGCGTTTCGGCCGTGCCGGTCGCCGCCAGCAACCCGCACTCGGCGTGATGGTGGCCAGTTCGCAGCCGCTGGACCAATACGTGGTACGGCACCCGGACTTCTTCGCCGAAGCCTCGCCCGAACATGCGCGCATTGCGCCAGACCAGCCGCTGATCCTGTTCGACCACATTCGCTGCGCGGCCTTTGAACTGCCGTTCCGGGTCGGCGATGGCTTCGGCCCGATCGACCCGGAAGTGTTCCTGGAAGCGCTGGCCGAAACCGAAGTCATCCACCGCGAAGGCGAGCGCTGGGAATGGATTGCCGACAGTTATCCGGCCAACGCGGTCAGCCTGCGCGCGGTGGCCGATGGCAACTTCGTGGTGGTCGACCGCAGCGACGGCCGCCAGCAGATCATCGCCGAGGTCGATTACTCCGCCGCCGCGCTCACGCTGTATGAAGGCGCCATCCACATGGTGCAGTCCACGCCCTACCAGGTGGAGACGCTCGACTGGGAGGGCCGCAAGGCCTACGTCACCCGCACGCATGTGGATTACTACACCGACAGCATCGATTTCACCAAGCTCAAGGTGCTGGACCGCTTCGATGGTGGCGTGGCCGGGCGCGGTGATTCGCACCATGGCGAAGTGCACGTGGTGCGGCGCGTGGCCGGCTACAAGAAGATCCGCTACTACACCCACGAAAACATCGGCTACGGCCCGGTGAACCTGCCCGACCAGGAACTGCACACCACCGCAGTGTGGTGGCAGCTGCCGCAGGCACTGCTGCTGCGCGCGTTCGCCAGCAGGCAGGATGCGCTCGATGGCTTCCTCGGTGCGGCGTATGCGCTGCACATCGTCGCCACCGTGGCGGTGATGGCCGATGCGCGCGACCTGCAGAAGTCGGTCGGCAACGGCGATGGTTCCTGGTTTGCGATCGCCGACCAGAGCGGCCGCGGCCAGCTGCGCGGCAGCGAGGGTGATCCTGGCGTTGTCGAACTGCTGCAGGAATTCGTGCCCACGGTGTATCTGTATGACAACTTCCCCGGTGGCGTCGGCCTCAGCGAGCCGTTGTGGCAGCGTCAGGCCGAACTGGTGCAGCGCGCGCGTGAACTGGTGCAACGCTGCGACTGCAAGGCCGGCTGCCCGGCCTGCGTCGGCCCGGTGCTGGCTGCACAGGAAGAGGATGAAACCTCGCCACGTGCGCTGGCATTGCGCGTGCTCGACCTGTTCGACGCCGAGGCCTGCCGGCACGTACCCGACGTGGTGGTGACCACGGGCGATCCGATGGAGCTGCTGGCACCGTGAGCCTGAGCCTGGACAAGCTGCGCCTGCTGCGCAGGCAGGCCGGCGACCCGAAGGCGAGCACACCGGCCGTGCCGGACGTGCCCCCTGCGCCACCGGCACCTGTGGCCGCCAACGATGCGCGGCAACCGCCGGCCGAGCGTTCGGTGTTCGCCTGGGTCGAGCAGGAGATCCGCCACAAGCCGACCGGCGCTGCGGCACCTGCCACGGCGCCGCCCGCACTGCGTCGGCCCGAAGTGGGCAGCCTGCATCGCCTGCTCGGCCTGCGCACGCGCGGCGGCCCCGCTCCTGCTCGCGCTAGCGCACAGGACCGTCAGTTGCCAGGTGAGGAGATCGCACCGGGCCTGTTCCTGATCGAATCGCTGCAGCCGCAGGCGATCCCGGCACAACCGCTGTCGCTTGATTTCGCCCGTCGCGACGGCGAGCACGTGGCTGCGCGTGACCTGCTGTTCTTCGATACCGAAACCACCGGCCTGGCCGGCGGCACCGGCACCCGTGCCTTCATGATCGGCGCGGCCGATTGGCATGTGTGCCCGCAGCGTGGCGAGGGCCTGCGCATCCGCCAGTTGCTGATGGCCACCATGGCCGCCGAGGACGCGATGCTGGCCACCTTTGCCCGCTGGCTGCAACCGTCCACCGTGTTCTGCAGCTACAACGGCCGCAGCTACGATGCGCCGCTGCTGAAGGCGCGCTACCGGCTGGCCCGGCAGCCGGACCCGATCACCGCACTGGACCATGTCGACCTGCTCTACCCCACGCGCCGTCGCTATCGCGGCAGCTGGGAGAACTGCAAGCTGTCCACCATCGAACGCCAGCTGCTGCGCGTGGTGCGCGAGGACGATCTGCCGGGCTCGGAGGCACCCGGTGCGTGGTTGCGCTTCCTGCGCGGCGGCGACGCGGTGAACCTGCGCCGGGTGGCCGACCACAACCACCAGGACGTGGTGACCCTGGCCCTGCTGCTGCAGCGGCTGGTGCGCGAGGAACAGCGCGAGCGCGAGACACTGGCGCTGGTCGGGCAGTAATGACACGGGGCCGCGTTGACATGCCCTGACGGTGGTTGCGGTGACACTGCCGCCACCATCCACGCCTGGAGCCCGACGATGCGCCTCAATGCGCTTGCCCTGCTTGCCATCTTGCCACTGGCCGCCTGCAGCCACGCCGGCGGCAGCACCGCCCACGATCCCACGCCGGCGCCCGTGGCCGACGCCGCGCACGAATGCAAGCCGGAGGCGCTCGAGGCCTTCACCGGCAAGACGGCTGACGAAGCCACCATCAAGAAGCTGGTGGCCGCCAGCGGCGCGCGCGGTGCACGGGTGGTCAAGCCGGGCATGGCGGTGACCATGGACTTCCGCCAGGACCGCGTGACGGTGCAGGTGGATGCGCAGAACCGGATCGAGCGCGCCAGCTGCGGTTGATCGACCCAGGGTAGTGCCGGCCACCAGCTTCTTGATGGTGGCTTCGACAGCCGTCTTGCCGGTGAAGGCC
>NZ_JAXBRE020000032.1:0-19004 GCF_047520985.2 Stenotrophomonas sp. BR163 | reverse complement strand
CCCCCCCCCCCCCCCCCCCCCCCCCCGCCCCCCCCCCCCCCCCCCCACTACCGATCAGAGTCGCTCGGCCTTGCCACTGGCCAGTGCGCGCGCGATCACCTGCTGCGCCTGCTGCGACGCCTGCGCATGCACGCGGGCCTGGCGCTCGCCCAAGGCGGCCTGCTGGCTGCCCAGCGCTGCCTGGCGGCTGGCCAGTTCAGACTGCTGGCTGGCCAGGCGCTGCATGTCACGAGTGCGGCCGGACTGCGCGGCCTCGCTGCGGGCTTCCTGCATCGCACGGCGTGCCTCGGCGGCGGCCTCGCGTGCAGCCTCACGCGCAACGGCCACGTCGCTGGTTGCACCGCGCGCTGCCTTTGCCGCTTCCGCCGCCGCCTCGCGGTTGATGTCATGCGCGGCCATCGCAGTGCGCGCGGCCTCGGCGGCGATCAGTGCGATGCGGCGCGATTGCTCGCCCTGCAGGCGGCCCATTTCACCCATCTGCCTGCCGAGTTCGCCCTGCTGGCGACCCAATAGGCTTTGCTGGCGGCCCAGTTCGCTCTGCTGGCGGCCCAGCTCTACGGCACCGCTGTAGGCACGCTGCAGCGTCTGGATCAGCATCGGGTCACGCACCACGTAGCGCTTTTCACCCTGGCGGAACCACAACGCCGGGCCCTTGCCGAGCTGCCTGCGGGCCACCGTCACGTCGTCCATGCCGCCGTTGGCGAAGGTCGAATCACCATCAACCAGAACGAAGGCCTCCCGGGGCGACCTGCCCAGGTCGAGGCGACCGTAGGTGGTGATGGAGGTGGCGGCCGACGTCGCGCCTTCATCGTCTTCGGCCATGCCCGTGGCATCGTCGACTTCGGCCACATCGGCATCGTCGGGCCCGGTCGCGTCAGCGGGTTCGGCCGGCGCGGCCGGTGCTGCAGGCGCGGCCGGGGCCGCCGGCACGCCCGCGGCGGATGGCGGTGCGACCGGAGCCTTGGGAGCCTTCGGCGGTGGTGGCGCCACGACCTTGGGTGCCGCCGGTGGCGCGGGCGGTGCCGGCGGCACCGGCGCTGCGACCAGTCGCATCGGCGCCACGCCCACCACCACCACCACAGCAGTCAGCGCCATCGCCAGGATGCGCGGGCATGCCCGGCGCGGCTGCAGCGAGAGCAGGCGACGCTTGAGGCTGGTGGCATCCGGTGCGGCACTGGCCACGCCCAGGTGCGGCTGCGGTGCCACCCCCAGCTGCAGCAGCAGACGGCCATAGGCCTGGCGGCTGGCAGCGTGCTGGCCCACCACCGCTGCGTCCACCGCTTCTTCGCGCGCTTGTGCATATTCACGCACCGACAGGCGCAGCAGCGGATGGAAGAAGAACAGGTGCTGGGCCAGCGCAGGCAGCAGGCCCCACTGCAGGTCCCGCCGCTGCAGGTGCTGCAGTTCGTGGGTCAGGGCCAGGTCCAGCGCGTCGCCCTGCAGGGCGTTGTCGCCAGCCGGCAACAGCAGCACCGGGCGGAACGGACCGACCAGCTGCGGTGCGTCCACCTGCGTGCTCATCCACAACCGCGGCGCAGGCCGCACGCCATGTGCATCGGAAGCCAGCTGCAGGGCCTGCACCAACGCCTGGTCCTCGCAGGGATAGGCCGCTGCCAGCAGCGCGCGGCAGCGACGCCACTCACCGAAGGTACGCAGCGCCATCAGCAGCACGCCGGATGCCCACAGCGCGGCCAGTGCGACGGCCCACCACGCCACTGCCGGTGCATCCGCTGCAGGCATCGGCATCGCGGCCAGCAACTGTGCCGAGGCCTCCGGGGCCAGCGGGTAGACGATGTCAGCGGCCACGTCGGTCGCGGTCATCGCCACCGCCTGCGGGGCAGGCAGCCAGGCCAACTGCAACGGCTGGCTCCAGAACAGGCCAAGCACGGCCTGCAGCGATACCAGCCACCACAGGCGGCAGCGGGTCGCCGCCGACAGTGACGGCAGCGCGCGGCACACGCCATATACCAGGGCTACCAGCAGCACGGTCTGCAGGCTGGTCCAGCCCAGGCGTTCCAGCATCGGGATCAGCATCGTGGTGTCCATGGCTCAGCCCTCGTGGCGACGCGATTGGAGTTGGGCGACCAGCGCTTCCAGTTCGGCCAGTTCGTTGTCGCTGACCTTCTGCCGCTGCGACAGATAGGCCACGAACGGCGACACCGAGCCCTGCAGGGTGTTGTCGACAAACTGCGCCACCGCGCCCTGCAGCACGCTCTGCGGGCCGCGGGTGGCCTGGTAGCGGTAGATACCGTCCTGTTGCCGGCGCTGAAGATACCCCTTCGCCCGCAGGCGCTCCATCATCGTCAGCACAGTGGAGCGGGCCAGCCCGCGGGCCTCGCCGTAGCCACTGGCGACCTCGCCGACACTGGCCGGCGCATGTTCATCGATGTACTGCAGCAGGGCCAGTTCCTGGTCCCCGATGGTCTTGCCGCGCATGACACCACTCCCTTGACTACACGTGTCGCCACTGTCAGCTTGACGACAGCTGTAGTCAACCCCCCGGAAGTCACGGGCCGACGAACGGTAGGGCACCGAGCGCTTAAACCTTCGACGCGCTGTCTGCATCCGATTCGCAACGCCCGCTGGAATTCCGCATGTTCCGCCCAACGCTCCGAGTCGTGCTCATGCTCATCAGTGCCCTGCCCTTCGCCGCCGTCTCTGCCAGCCAGGACCAGGCCAACGACCAGACCCGCCGCCTGATCCGCCAGATCATGCTGGAGCAGCGCATCCCCGGGCTGCAGGTCGCGGTGGTCAAGGACGGGCAGATCGTGCTCTCCGAAGCCTACGGCCTGGCCAACGTCGAGAACGGCGTGCTTGCCTCGCGGGACACCCGCTTCCCGCTCAATTCGGCCACCAAGGCGTTTACCGGCGTGGCTGCCGCGCAGCTGGCTCAGCAAGGGCAGCTGGATCTGGACGCGCCGGCCTCGCGATATCTGGGTGATCTTCCGCCAGCGTGGAGAGACGTACGCGTACACCAGCTGCTGGCGCATACCTCCGGCCTTCCGGACATCCTTGATGCGAACGGGCTGCTGGGCGGAGGTTCCGAAGCACAGGCATGGGCGGCGGTGACAGCTCGACCGCTGGAAGCGGCGCCTGGGCAGCACTTCGCCTACAACCAGACCAACTACGTATTGCTGGCACGGATCATCGCGCAGCAATCCGGCATGCCCTACGAACGTTTCCTCGCCACCGGCCAGTTCAGCAGCGCGCGCATGGCCCGCACCACCTTCGGCGACAGCTACGACCTGATTCCGGATGCTGCGACGATGTACAGCCTGGCCCCGCGTGCCACCGACGATGTAGATGCGCCGTCCCGCCTGTCGCATTGGTTCTACGACATACCGCCTTCGCTGTGGGCGGGTGGCGGCATCCTCACCACCGCCGACGACACCGCGCGCTGGCTGGTCGCGCTGACCGAAGGCCGCCTGCTGCCGGAGACGGCCCTGCGGCGGATGTGGAGCGTAGAGCGCCTGGCGGATGGCCGTGCCGGCCCGTGGGCGGGTGGCTGGCCGGTGTTGCACGCATCGCCCGACCTTCAGGTGGCCGGTATCGGCGGTGCGCGCTCGGCCTTCGTGGTCTATCCCGAGCGCGGCGTGGCGGTGGTGGTACTGACCAATCTTGTCGGTGCCAATCCACAGCAGTTCATTCCACGCATTGCCGATTTCTATGCGCGCGATGCCTCAACGCCCGGTCACGAACGGGTCGCCCTGGCACGGCAATAGCGGGCTGTCATCGCAGGGCCATAGCCCGGCCGGCACGGTCCTGGACACTTCAAAGTGATCATCGTTCCAGCGCAGGAAACCGCCGTGCATGGCATTGCCATGGTCGAAGCTGCGCGCATCGTCGGTCAGTGGCTGTTCGGGGTCGGCTTCGGCCACCCAACGCAGCACGGGCACTTTGTCCAGCACGCCGATGAAGGCGAACAGATCGCCCGCGCCCTTGTCCTCGTAGGCCGTCATGGTCGCCGCATCGGGCAACCCGGCCTGCGCCAGGATGGATGCGGTGACATCCTGCAGCGGTGCGGCTCCCTGTGCGATGTAGGCGCGCATGCCCGTGGTGGTTGCCGGGCAGCCCTGCAGCTGCACCAGATAGCCGGTGATACCGCCACTGCCGGAGAACGACCGCATCCAGTAGCGGAAACGCGGCCCGCTGCTGTCGGTAACCATGAAGTCCTGCTGGCCACCCTGCGCTGGAATGGAAAGCACCTGCACCTTGCTGGCGCCCTCCACCTTGCACTTCAACTGCGCCAGCACCTGCCTGGCCGGTTCCGGCAGTGCTTCGTAGCGGCCGCCGGGGTGGGCGCTGCCAGAGGCTTCCGGCAGTGCGGGCAATCCGCGATCAGCGGGCAGGGTCTGCAAAGGCAAGGCCTCCGGTTTCGCCGGTGAGCTGGCGGCAGGCGCTACCGGTGCGACGCGCTCTCCAGCGGGCGCGCAGGCGCTGCAGGCCAGCAGCAGCATCAACGAAACGGTCAGACTCAGGTGTGATCGGATCATCGCTCAACGCCCTCCCATCGCCGGCGCTTCCTGCGTTTGTGCAGGCGCGGCCACGGGTGCCGCCTGTTCGCGCGATTGCTGCTGCAGCTGGCGCAGGCTGGATTCCACCGCGGTGTCGCGCACCTCGGCTGCATTGACCCCTGCGCGCAGCGCCGCAGGATCGCCCGGACTGCCCTGCACCAGGAACAGTGTTTCGCCCGCCGCACGTCCAGCACTGGGATTGCTGGCCACGATCTGGTCGACCCGGGTGATGCCCGCGGCCTTCGCTTCGCGCAGCATCACCAGACTGTAGTCGTCGGCATGCTCGGCGTAGCGTCCACCCAGGGCGTGCAGGCGGGTGCTGATCTGCTGCTGCAGGGCATGGTCGCGATGCTGCGGCTGACGGGGATCGTCGTTGGCCGCGAGCGGCACATCCTGCCCCAGCTCGCGCGCCTGGCCGGGTGCAACCGAGGTCAGCACGTACTGCCAGCGGTTCTGCCCAGGCGTGCCGCGCACCGTCGACACGAAGTCGTCGTACTCGCCGCCGCCGATGGTCTGGCAGCCGGCCGAATCGGTGTTGGACCGGCTGCCGCGATGGATCTTGAAGGTGTCGTTGAGGTCCTGCACGCCCTGGGTATCGCGCGCATCGAACCAGCCGTCGCCATTGCTGTCGCGCTCCACCCGTCCGGCGCCCGCAGTGATCGCGTCCTGCGAAGGACGCAGCGCGAACTCATCGGGATGGCCATTGCGCGGATGGGTGGTCGCGCGCATCTCGGTGGTGCCCTCGCCCAGGCGCCCCAGATCCTTGACCCGGTCGCCGTTGACATCCTCACCCTCGGTCTTGGTACGCGGCGCCACATTGCCAAAGCCCGGGCTGGGCGGCGCGGTCTTGGCATGGCCGTCGTACTGGGCGGTCGGCTCGGTCGTGGCCTGGTTGAACTCGCGCACATGGCCGCGGCCCTGCGCATCCTTCCACAGCACCACGATGCGGTCATCGTAGACCCCACGTCCGCGCGCCTCGGTCGTGCGGTTCTCATCGCGCAACCCCAGCACCACGCGGTCCTGGGTTGCCATTGCATCGTTCGCTGCGATGTTGCCGCGCTGGGCCACGATGCTGCCATAAACGTCGTACTGCTGGGCCTGGCTCAGGCCTGCGGTCTCAGCCGCGTCGGGCATCCGTGGTGGACGCTCCGCGTTGCTCAGACGGTCCAGCATCGGGTTCACCGTCGTCGCATCAGCTGCGGCAACACCTCCGCTGCGCCGCAATGTCTCAAGCTCGGTGGCGGCGCGCACCGACACGTAGCGATCCAGCGCTTCCTGCACCACGGCGCTCTGCCCGTCGTGCAGGGCGTTCAGGCGGGCGGCTGCAGCGCGCGGGTCGTTCTGCCTTAGCAGGGCGACGACTTCGTTGGCCGCCGCATCGATATCCATCTCGGGCATGGTCGTTCCTTGGACGTGATCAGTACGGAGTCAGCCTACCCCAGCCGCCGGCTGGGGCTTTTTGACGCACCGCACACCTTCGCCGCCACGCCGCATTCAGGCAGATCACACTCAGCCCCGTGGCCCGCCCATCACCGGCAGGATCACCCCACTGATGTAACTGGCACAGGCCGGAGAGGCCAGGAACACATACGCCGGCGACAGTTCCTCGGGCTGTGCGGGCCGGCCCATGTCGCTGTCCTTGCCGAACTCCGCCACGTCTTCGGCCTGCTTGTCGGCGGGGTTCAGCGGCGTCCACACCGGACCCGGTGCCACGCAGTTGACCCGGATGCCGCGCGGCAGCAGCTGGCTGGCCAGCGCCTTGGTGAACGCATGGATCGCGCCCTTGGTGGCGGAATAGTCGATCAGCGCCTTGCTGCCGAAGATCCCCGTTTCCGAGCCGGTGTTGATGATGCTGGCGCCTTCGCCCAGATGCGGCAGTACCGCACGCGCCATCTGGATGTAACCGCCGATGTTGGTCTGCAGGGTTTCCTGCAGGTGCGCGTCTTCCAGGTCTTCCAGGCGCTCGCAGTGCAGCTGGAACGCGGCGTTGTTGACGAGGATGTCGATGCCGCCGAAAGCCTTGGCCACCTGCTTGACGGCCTTGTTGCAGAAACGCGGATCGCGCACATCGCCAGCGATCACCAAGCAGCGGCCGCCTTCGCGTTCCACGTGCTGGCGGGTGATGTCCGCGTCTTCGGCCTCGTCCAGGTGCAGTACCGCCACATCCGCACCTTCGCGCGCGAACAACACTGCCACCGCACGGCCAATGCCGGAGTCGCCACCGGTGACGATCGCACGCATGCCCTGCAGCTTGCCGCTGCCCGCGTAGTCGGGCGCAAGGAAACGGGGCGCCAGCTCCAGTTCGTGCTCGTGCCCGGGCTTGGCCAGCTGCTGCGCCGGCATCGCCTCCGGCTGCCGGCGTGCGCCGGCCTGGGTCGCGGTCTTCTTCGTTGCCTTCTTGGCCGCGCGGGCGTCCTTGGCCTTCTCCTGGTCCTGCAGGCGCCGCTGCCGTGCAGCGACGCGTGCCGCCCGTGGATCACTGGCGGCTGCCTTGCGGGTTGCGGTCTTCACCACGCGCGGGCGATCAGGGTCGGCGACCGCCTTGGTCGAGGTGCTGCCTTTACGCACTTTCGGCGATGCCTTACGGCGGGCGGGGGTCTTCCTGGTGGTGGCCATGCAGGTCTCCTCGGGAGGGAAAGGGGCTGCCGGCAAGCGGCCGGCACTACCGGGGGGCGGCCCATGCCGCTCCTGCAGTGTCTCCACCCACGCTGTTGGCGGCGGTGAGCGCGCCGTGTCCACGATGTGCACGGCATTCATTCCGCCACCACGTCTGACGTCGCACCCTGCACGCAATCAAACAAGGAGTGCCTCCATGAAACATGCCATCGCCACCGCCGCCGCCTGCTTTGCCCTTGCCGCCTGCAGCAGCACGCCGATGGCCCAGGTGCAGCCGATCGACGGCGTGATTTCCGGCCAGTGCCACAGCGACAGGGTGCGCGGCGCGGTGGGCCTGGCCGCCTCGGACGCCACCGTGGCCCGCGCACGCGTGGACAGCGACAGCCTGCACGTACGGGTACTGCGCCATGACGGTCCGCGGGTGCCGCCGGCCAGCGAGGGCGGCGACCGCCTGACCATCGAGAAGGGCCGGACCAACAACATCGTTGCGATCTACTGCGGCTGACGACTACGACTGAGCCGCCGCGCCCGGCGCAGCACTTTCAGCGTGGCCTGCTCCCACTGCCGCGGGCCGCGCAGGCCGGCCAGCGAGACCAGCTCACCGCGCTCCCAGCCGGCAAACACGCACGGGTCGATGTAGGCCTTGCGGCACACAGCCGGCGTGTTGCCCAGCCGTGCCGCCACTTGGCAGACCACTTCACGCTGCGCCTTGGCCAGCACGCGCTGGCTGGCCGGTTCCGGCAGTTCGGTGGTGGCCAATGCCTGTACCGCCGCCAGCGTGCCACCCCAGGTGCGGAAGTCCTTGGCGGTGAAGTCTTCGCCCATCACCTCGCGCAGGTAGTCGTTCACCGCGCCGGAATCCACCGGCTGCAGCGCGCCTTCGTCGTCGCGGTACTGGAACAGCGCCTGCCCGGGCAGCTGCTGGATGCCGCGTACCAGCGTGCCCAGCCGCCGATCGCCCACCACCACCTCGTGCAACTGCCCGGATTTGCCCCGGAAGCGCATGCGCACGCGGCCGCCGCGCAGCAGGTCCAGGTGGCGGTTGCGCAGCGTTGTCAGCCCGTAGGATTTGTTTTCCTGTGCATAGCTTTCGTTGCCCACCCGCACCAGGGTGTCGGCCAGCAGGGCCACCACCACCGCAAGCACCTTGTCGCGCGGGAAGCCGGGCTGCTTCAGATCGCGCGACAGCCGCCGCCGCAACGTGGGCAACGCCTCGCCAAAGGCGATGATGCGGTCGAACTTGCCGGCATCGCGCTCCTTCGCCCAATCGGCATGGTAGCGATACTGCTTGCGTCCACGCGCATCGCGACCGGTGGCCTGCAGGTGGCCATTGGCGTGGGCACAGATCCACACAGCGGTATACGCAGGTGGAATCGCCAGCGCACGGATGCGCTGCAGGGTGGCGGCATCGCGAACCGCGTGGCCATCGGCATCGCGGTAACTGAAGCCCTTGCCGGCGCGGCGCCGGCTGATGCCTGGCTGGGTGTCATCGACATAGCGCAGGCCGGCCGCGCGCGCGGCCTGTCGTTCGGGGGTAGAGGAGGTTGGCATGACCGCAGTGTCGCCGTCGCGATGCCGCGAACCTGTCGATAACAGAAGACAAACACGTGAGGGTCGGTTCGCCGCTATGCTCGGGCTTTCACAATCCCTTCCGGAGTCATGATGTCGTTCCCGATTCGCGCCCGTTCGCTCTCCGCCCTGCTGCTGCCGGCCGTGCTGGCCCTGACCGCCTGCCAGGCTCCGGCGCTGGATGAACAGGATTCGGCCACTGCCCATGCCCAGCAGGCGGCCGAAGCCGCCAAGGCGCCGGCCGACGAAACCGGCAAGGCCACCGAGGCACCGCCGGTCGGCACCTGCGATGCCAGCCAGGTGCAGAGCCTGGTCGGCCAGGCCTACGCCGACGCGCTGGGCAAGCAGGCGCAGGAAGATGCCGGTGCCCACCAGCTGCGCGTCATGAAGCCCAATGACGTCGCCACCATGGAGTTCCTCGGCGACCGCCTGAACATCGAAGTGGACGACAAGGGCCTGGTCAGCGGCGTGCGCTGCGGCTGAGTTCGACCGCGCGCCGGCACGGGGTTGCCGGCGCGTTCTGTTGCACCTGCAACCGTGTATTGCGGCGCTGCAGCAACCTGTGATCTAGTCGAGGCATCCGGTGGCCTCACGATGCGCTCCAGGGAATGAGCGGGGACGAGTGTCGCCGCCAACCCTATACGCATCGAGGTAGAGATGGCCCCCCGCAACCGCCAAGGGCTTTACGACCCGCGCTCCGAGCGCGATGCCTGTGGATTTGGCATGGTCGCCCAGCTCGACGATCAACCTTCGCGCCTGTTGGTTGATACCGCCATCGCCGCGCTTTCGCGCATGACCCACCGCGGCGGCGTCGCCGCCGATGGCCTGACCGGCGATGGCTGCGGCCTGCTGCTGCGCCGCCCCGATGCGTTCCTGAAACTGCTGGCCAGTGAAGCCGGCATCGCCGTCGCCGCACGCTTCGCTGCCGGCCTGGTGTTCCTGCCGCACGATGCCGAGGCTGCACACGCCTGCCGCACGCAGCTGCAGGCGCAGATCGAAGCGGTCGGCTGCAAGGTCGCCGGCTGGCGCGAGGTACCCATCGACGACAGCGTCTGCGGCCAGCTGGCGCGGGACACCCTGCCACGCATCGAGCAGGTGTTCGTCGATGCTGGCGTCGGCCAGGATGATGCCGGCTTCGCGCTGGCGCTGTTCCTGGCCCGTCGCCGCAGCGAACAGCAGCTGCGCGACCATGCCGACTTCTACGTCACCACCCTCACCCCGGATGCGATCAGCTACAAGGGCATGGTGCTGCCGGACAAGCTCAGCCGCTTCTTCCCCGACCTGCAGCGCCGCGAACTGGCCTCCAGCGCGATCGTGTTCCACCAGCGCTTCTCCACCAACACGCTGCCGCGCTGGCCGCTGGCGCACCCGTTCCGGATGCTCGCCCACAACGGCGAGATCAACACCATCGAAGGCAACCGTCGCTGGGCGCAGGCGCGCAGCAAGGTGTGGAAGACGCCGCGCTTCGACATCGCCGAATTCGATCCGGTGATCTCCATGCACGGTTCGGACTCGCAGAGCCTGGACAACATGCTGGAGCTGATGGTTGCCGGTGGCATGGAGCTGATCCAGGCGCTGCGCATTCTGGTGCCGCCGGCCACCCAGTCGCTGGAGTTCAAGGACCCCGACCTGGCCGCCTTCTACGAATTCCACGGCCTCAACAGCGAGCCGTGGGACGGCCCGGCCGGCATCGTCGCCTGCGACAGCCGCTATGCGGTGTGTACATTGGACCGCAACGGCCTGCGCCCGGCGCGCTGGATGCTCACCGCCGACCGCCACTTCCTGGTCGCCTCCGAAGCCGGCGTGTGGGAAGTGCCGACCGAGCGCGTGGTGCGCAAGGGCAAGCTCGGCCCCGGCGAAATGGTGGCCATCGACCTCAAGCGCGGCGACCTGCTCGATTCGGATGCGGTGGACCGCATCAACCGCGGCCGCGCGCCGTACAAGCAGTGGCTGCAGCAGGGCGTGACCTACCTGCAGACCGAACTGATCGACCCGTCACTGGTGGAAGAGCCGTTCGACGAAGCCACCCTGCGCAGCTACCACAAGCTCTACCAGCTCAGCAGCGAGGAAGTGGAACAGGTGCTGCGGCCACTGGCCGAGACCGAGCAGGAAGCCACCGGCTCGATGGGCGACGACACACCGATGGCCGTGCTGAGCCAGCGCAGCCGTCCGCTGTACGACTATTTCCGCCAGGCCTTCGCGCAGGTCACCAACCCGCCGATCGATCCGCTGCGCGAAGACTGCGCGATGTCCCTGTCCACCCAGCTCGGCAAGGAGACCAACATCTTCCATGCCGGCCCGGAGACGGTGAACCACGTCATTCTCAACTCGCCGGTGCTGAGCCAGCGCAAGCTGCGCCAGCTGCTGAAGATGGACCAGTACGTGCAGGCCAACCGCCTGCTTGACCTGTCCTACAGCGAAGACGAGGGCCTGCGTGCCGGCATCGAGCGCATCTGTGCCGAGGCCGAGCAGGCCGCGCGCGAGGGCATGGTGATGCTGCTGCTGTCCGACCGCTACCCGGTGGCCGGTCGGCCGATGGTGCATGCGCTGCTGGCCACCAGCGCCATCCACCACCACCTCTCGCGGCTGGGGCTGCGCTGCGACGTCAATCTGATCGTCGAAACCGGCACCGCGCGCGACCCGCACCACATGGCCTGCCTGCTCGGCTTCGGTGCCACCGCGGTGTATCCGTACTTGGCCTACCAGACCCTGTTCGACCTGGGCCGACGCGGCATCCTCAAGCTCAGCAAGGGCGGCGAGCAGTCGCAGATCGGCCGCCGCTACCGCAAGGGCATCTACAAGGGCCTGTCGAAGATCATCTCGAAGATGGGCATCTGTACGGTGGCAAGCTATCGCGGCGCGCAGCTGTTCGAGATCATCGGCCTGGAACCCGAGGTTGTGGACATGTGCTTCCCGGACACCGCCTCGCGCATCGGCGGCGCCGGCTTCGCACGCCTGGATGCCGACGCGCGCGAGCTGTGCGCGCAGGCCTGGGATGCGCAGCAGGGCGTGGACGTGGGCGGCCTGCTGAAGTACGTGCACGGCGGCGAGTACCACATGTACAACCCCGACGTGGTCACCACCCTGCAGCGCGCCGCGCGCAGCGGTGACCCGCGTGCGTGGCAGCAGTACTGCGATGCGGTGCACGCGCGCCCGCCATCGGCGCTGCGCGACCTGCTGGAACTGGTGCCGGCCGCAATGCCGGTGCCGCTGGACGAGGTCGCCCCGGCCAGCGCCCTGTTCCCGCGCTTCGATACCGCAGCCATCAGCCTCGGCGCGCTGTCGCCGGAAGCGCACGAGGCACTGGCCATCGCCATGAACCGCCTCGGCGGCCGCAGCAATTCCGGCGAAGGCGGCGAAGATCCCGCACGCTATGGCACCGCGAAGCGCAGCAAGATCAAGCAGGTGGCCTCGGGCCGCTTCGGCGTCACCGCCGAATACCTGGTCAATGCCGAGGTGCTGCAGATCAAGGTCGCGCAGGGTGCCAAGCCCGGCGAGGGTGGCCAGCTGCCCGGGCACAAGGTCAACGAACTGATCGCACGCCTGCGCTATGCGCGCCCGGGCATCGGCCTGATCTCGCCGCCACCGCACCACGACATCTATTCGATCGAAGACCTGGCGCAGCTGATCTACGACCTCAAGCAGGTCAACCCGACCGCGCTGGTGTCGGTGAAGCTGGTCAGCCATGCCGGCGTCGGCACGATTGCCGCAGGCGTGGTCAAGGCCGGTGCGGACCTGATCACCATCTCCGGCCATGACGGCGGCACCGGTGCGTCGCCGGTCAGCTCGATCCGCTATGCCGGCGTGCCGTGGGAACTGGGCGTGGCCGAAGCGCATCAGGCGCTGCTGGCCAACGACCTGCGCGGGCGCACCCTGCTGCAGACCGATGGCGGCCTGAAGACCGGCCTGGATGTGGTCAAGGCCGCGCTGCTGGGGGCGGACAGCTTCGGCTTCGGCACCGCGCCGATGATCGTGCTGGGCTGCAAGTACCTGCGCATCTGCCACCTCAACAACTGCGCCACCGGCGTGGCCACCCAGGACGAGCGCCTGCGCGAGAACCACTTCACCGGCCAGCCCGAACGCGTGGAGAACTTCTTCCGCCTGCTGGCCGAGGAAGTGCGCGGCTGGCTGGCGTACCTGGGTGCACGTTCGCTGGAAGAGATCGTCGGCCGCACCGACCTGCTGCGGCAGATCGAGGCCGCGCCCCGCGATGGCGTGCGCGTGGACCTGTCGCGCCTGCTGGCCGATGCCCGCTATGAAGGCAGCCACTGCGCCGCCCAGCGCCTGTACGAATCGCCGGACAGCCTGGCCACGCAGATGGATGGCCTGCTGGCGCCGGCTATCGAACACAAGCGCGGTGGCGAGCACCGCTTCCTGATCCACAACACCGACCGCAGCATCGGCACCCGACTGGCCGGTGCGGTGGCGCGCGCGCACGGCAACCAGGGCATGGCCGAGGCACCGCTGGAACTGCGCTTCCGTGGCAGCGCCGGGCAGAGCTTCGGTGCCTTCAACGTCGGTGGCCTGCACCTGGAAGTGGAAGGCGAAGCCAACGACTACGTCGGCAAGGGCATGGCCGGCGGCCGGCTGGTGGTGCGTCCGCCGCGTGGCGCCCGCTTCGAGGCACGCAGCACCGCCATCATTGGCAACACCTGCCTGTATGGCGCTACCGGTGGCGAGCTGTTCGCCGCCGGTCGTGCCGGCGAACGCTTCGCGGTGCGCAATTCGGGCGCGCTGGCGGTGGTGGAAGGTGCCGGTGACCACTGCTGCGAGTACATGACCGACGGCGTGGTGCTGGTGCTGGGCAAGGTCGGGCTGAACTTCGGCGCCGGCTTCACCGGTGGCCTGGCTTACGTGCTGGACGTGGACCGCGATTTCGTCGACCGCTACAACCACGAGCTGATCGACATCCATCGCGTCTCCGCCGAAGGCTTCGAGAACTACCGCCAGCACCTGCACCGCCTGATCGGCCGCCACCGCGAGCTGACCGGCAGCATCTGGGCACAGCAGATCCTGGACGAGTTCCGCGATTACATCGGCAAGTTCTGGCTGGTCAAACCCAAGGCCGCCAGCATCGAGTCGCTGACCGAAACCCTGCGACGCGCCGCATAACGGTAGTGCCGGCCGCTGGCCGGCAACCCAGGATCACGTAGTGCCGGCCGCTGGCCGGCAACGTTCCCCCTCGCATTCCAGAGTCCGCCATGAGCCGCAAGCACGCCTTCCAGTTCCTCGACCTGCCCCGCACCATGCCGCAGCGCATCCCGGTGGAACTGCGCACGTCCGGCGACTGGGGCGAGCTGTACGGCAAGTTCGGCAAGGAAGACGCCCAGTACCAGGCGGGCCGCTGCCTGGACTGCGGCAACCCGTACTGCAGCTGGAAGTGCCCGGTGCACAACGCCATTCCGCAGTGGCTGCAGCTGGTGCAGGAAAACCGCATCCACGAGGCCGCCACGCTGTGCCACAGCACCAATCCGCTGCCGGAAGTGTGCGGCCGGGTCTGCCCGCAGGATCGGCTGTGCGAAGGCAGCTGCACGCTGGAGGAATTCGGCGCGGTCACCATCGGCGCGGTGGAGAAGTACATCGTCGATACCGCACTGGCCAGTGGCTGGCGCCCGGACCTGGGCGCGGTGCAGCCGACCGGCCACAGTGTGGCGGTGATTGGTGCCGGCCCGGCCGGGCTGGCCTGTGCCGACCGCCTGGCACGCGCCGGCATTGCCGCCGTGGTCTACGACCGCTACGAGCAGATCGGTGGCCTGCTGCAGTTCGGCATTCCCAGCTTCAAGCTGGACAAGGATGTGATCCATCGCCGCCGTGACGTACTGGAAGGCATGGGCGTGCAGTTCCGCCTCGGTGTGGAGATCGGCCGTGATGTCAGCGTGCAGCAGTTGCTGGACAGCCACGATGCGGTGTTCATAGGCACCGGCGCCTACCGCTATACCGATGGTGGCCTGGTCGGCCAGGACCTGAAGGGCGTGCTGCCGGCGCTGCCGTTCCTGGTGCAGAACAGCCGCATCGTCGGCGGCGATGATCCGAAGGGCCGGCCGATCGCCGGCTGGGAAGACACCATCGCCCTGCCCGATCTCAACGGCAAGCGCGTGGTGGTTCTGGGCGGTGGCGATACCGGCATGGACTGCGTGCGCAGTGCGGTGCGGCTGGGCGCGGCCAAGGTCACCTGCGCCTATCGCCGCGACGAAGCCAACATGCCCGGCAGCGCGCGCGAAGTCGCCAATGCACGCGAGGAAGGGGTGCGCTTCCTGTTCAACCGGCAGCCGCTGTCGATCGAAGCCGGCGCCGACGACGAGGTGATCGGCGTGACCGTGGTCGAGACCCGGCTGGGCGAGCCCGATGCCAATGGCCGCCAGAACGCGGTGCCGATCGAAGGCAGTGAGTCGCTGCTGGAGGCAGACGTGGTGATCATCGCCTTCGGCTTCTCGCCGAGCGTGCCGGCGTGGCTGGCGGAACTGGGGGTGGAAGGCCAGCCCAATGGCCGCATCCTCGCCGGTGGCAAGGACCGCCTGCCGTTCCAGACCGCGCATCCACGCCTGTTCGCCGGTGGTGACGCGGTGCGTGGTGCCGATCTCGTGGTAACCGCGGTGGCCGAAGGCCGCGACGCCGCTGCCAGCATCGTCCGCCTACTGGCGCACTGAGTCCGGCAACAGCAGCACT
Organism: Stenotrophomonas sp. BR163; assembly: GCF_047520985.2. Taxonomy (NCBI): domain Bacteria; kingdom Pseudomonadati; phylum Pseudomonadota; class Gammaproteobacteria; order Lysobacterales; family Lysobacteraceae; genus Stenotrophomonas; species Stenotrophomonas sp. BR163. The sequence goes on along the minus strand of NZ_JAXBRE020000032.1, from coordinate 3,639 downwards.
TCCAGCAGCGCGCGCAGTTCGTGCACCTCCAGCGGCTTGGCCAGGAAATGGTCGATGCCCGCATCACGGCAGGCCTCACGGGTGCGCTCCAGCACGCTGGCAGTCAGCGCAATGATCGGGACCCGCGCACGGGTGGCGCAGGCGTCGCTACGGATCGCCCGGGCCAGCGCGAAGCCATCCATGTGCGGCATGTGGCAGTCGGTGATGACCAGGTCGAACGGTTGCGCCTGCCAGGCCTCCCATGCCTGCAGGCCGTCGCTACAGGCGTGCACCTGCAGTCCCAGCTCGCACAGGCGTTGTGCCAGCAACTGCAGGTTGGTCGGATGATCCTCGGCCACCAGCACCCGCGCCGGCGGCAACGGTCGTTGCGCGGGCCGTGCCGTCGCCGGTCCCGCAGCGGGGGCCGCACAGGCCGCCAGGTCCAGCTCCAGCCACACGGTGGTGCCCTTGCCGGGCACGCTGCGCAGGTGCAGACGCCCGCCCATCGACGTCGCCAGCTCCCGGCAGATCGACAGCCCCAGACCACTGCCGCCGAAACGGCGCGTGGTCGACGCCTCGGCCTGCTCGTAGGCGGCAAACACCGCCTGTTGCCGCTCCGCGCTGATGCCCACGCCCGTATCGGTCACCTGCAGGCGCAGTCGCTGGCCGCCGTCGCGCTGCTGCAGCACGCGGACCTGCAACACCACGCTTCCCTGCAGGGTGAACTTGAGCGCGTTGCCGGCCAGGTTGAACAGGACCTGCCGCAGGCGCAGCCCGTCAGCCAGCGACCAGGGCTGCAACGTCGGGTCAATCTCGCTGCACAGGTGCAGCCCGCGGCTGGCCGCGACGGGCATCAACAGCTCCTGCACCGCGCACACCAGCGCCGCCAGATCGGTCGGACGCAGCTGCAGGGGCGCCGGCTGCAGGCGCTGGCTGTGCAGCACATCGTCGAGGATCTGCCGCAGCATCTGCGCAGCGTCACCGACGGTTGTCAGCACCTGCCGCTGGCCCGCATCCAGGTCCGTGCCAGCCAGCCGCTCCAGCATGCCCAGCAGGGTGCTCATCGGCGTGCGGATCTCGTGGCTCATGGTCGCCAGGAAATGGCCTTTGGCCAGCGCCGCCTGCTCGGCCGCGCGGCGCGCCTCGGCCAACGCCGTTGCGCGCGCCTGGGCTTCGCTGACGTCCATCCAGTAGCCGCTCCACTCCACGCTGCTGTCATCGCACGGCAACGGTCGTCCCTGTGATCGGACCCAGCGCCAGCCCTGCGCCGCCCGGGTGCGGAAGGTGACGTCGATCGGACCGCGCACGAGCGCGGCCGCTTCGATGCTCGCCATCACCCGGCTGCGGTCACCGGCATGCACGGCCGCCAGCAGCTGCAGATGGTCGATCCGCTCAGTCTCCACGGCTACGCCGAACAGCGCCTGCACGTCGCCGGCGATCTGCGCCAGGCTGTAGTGGCCGGTTGCCGAACGGCGCGCCTGGTAGACCACCGCCGGCAGGTTCGCGGTGACTTCATGCAAGCGCTGCTCCAGCACCCGGCGACGCACGCTCTCGCGATGCACGCGCCAGTAGCCGAAGGCATGCAGCAGTATGAGCGCGAGCAGGATCAGCGACACCGGCACCAGCCAGCGCAGTGCCGAACCGGCGGGCCGCGCACGTGGCAGGTCCGGCAGCCAGGCACTGCGAACCGACGCCCGACGCGCATCGCCCTCCCGCTGCAGCTCCCGGTCGAAGGCAGCGACCACCGCAGCACAGGCCGGTACGGCGGCCAGCACCAGTGCATCGCCGAAGCCCGCGGGTGCTGCGATCACCAGAGGGTCACCCGGCACGGCGCGAAGCGCGGCTTCGACTTCAGCGAGATTGGCCACCACGGCATCGACCAGCCCGGCGCGCAGCAGTGACAGCGCGTGGTCCAGCGGCGCCGGTGCCAGCAGCTGCGCACCCGGGGCCTGTTCGGCCAGCAATGCGTCCAGCGGCAGCCGGTCCGGGCTGGCCACGCTGCGGCCACGCAGTCCCTCCAACCCCAGCACTGGCGCTGCACCCTCGCGCCGCACGATCACCTGTGGCACTTCCAGGTAGGGACTGCTGGCCACCCAGCCGGTCGGCAGCTGTGCGCGCGGCCAGCCCAGCAGCACCTGGGTGCCAGCCGGCAGCGGGTCATCGGTGAGCACCGCTGCGGGCAATGGCTGCGCATGCTGCACTGCCTGCGGGCCCAGCAGCGGCAGGTAATCCGCAGCCAACCCCGCAAGATCGCCCTGCGCGTTGTATGACAGCGGCGGCCGATCGGAACGCCATGCCACCTGCAGTGGACTCGCACAGCCGGACGCAGCAGCGATGCCGGGCAGCAACAGCGATGCCATGACAGCGGCGACGGTGCGGCGGCCGGCGACATTCACGGTAGACATCCTCATTTCGCGGGCAGGAACCACGGCCGCGCAGCGGTACCGCTGCCAGCCACGCTAGCGAGGCGCGCTTCCGCGACAATGAGAAAAATTCGAAAAACATCCCTATCGGCGAATGCCGACATACACTGCCGCTTCTACCCGTCCCTACGGAGCGCTCGATGCGTATCGGCCTGGCCGCCAACCGTCTCCATCACCACGATGCGCGCGCCGCGCTGTTCCGCTGGCTGCGTGCCAGCGAGGCCGGGCTGCGTGAACTGGGGGTATCGCTGCACGCGGTCGGGCGCACCCACGATGCGATCGAACGGCAGGGCTTCCTGGCCGGCTACGGTGGCCTGCACCGCTACCCCTACGGCCGCGAGGGTGGCCTGATGAAACTGGTGGCCGAAGTGGTTGGCATGGGGCCGGAGCGCACTCTGGACGGTGCGATCTACCTGATCGACCCGGTCGATCCTTCCTCGGTGTTTCCGGAGGCAACCGCGCTCAAGCGGCAGTGCGTGATCCACGGCAAGCCGTTCATTTCAACCGTGGCCACTGCGCGTGACTGGATCGAGGTGGAGCGCATCCACGCCGGGCTGGCTGCTGATGCCGGTGCCGACGATCTGCATGCCTTCCAGCACCAGACGCTGGCGCTGATCGCGCACGACGCGATGAAGCCGGCGATGCTGGCCTTCGCTGACGAGCACTTCGATGTGCTGGCACGGTTCGGCGAGCGCGTGGCGACCGGCACCACCGGCCAGCGCTTGAACGAACTGGCCTGGAGCCGCGGCTGGCCCAGCGATACGCCGTGGGTGACGCGCTACCAGAGTGGCCCGATGGGCGGCGATGCGCAGATTGCCGACCGTGTGCTGGAGGGGCGCTGCCAGCGCGCGATCTTCTTCGAGGACCCGCATGTGGCACGCCAGCACGAGGCCGATATCCAGCTGCTGGAGCGCGCGGTGACAACGGTGACCGACCAGGCGGTGTGCATCACCGCGCCGCGGGTGGCGGCACGCTGGGCGGCCGCAGCGGCATTGCGGGCGGGGTGAGGGTTTCGGCCAACGGCTGCGCCCCTCGTGGTGGGTGGGGGCTGCACGATCATGAGGTTGGCCGGGATGGGTGGAATTGCGGGGGACGCCGTGAACCCGTCCCTGAAGTGACCCCCGAGACTTGGACGGGGTCAGGCGGCCGATTGGGCCTGCTCCCGGTACTTTACCGGGCTTAGCCCCTTCAATTTCAATCTGATTCGCTCTTGGTTGTAGTACTTGATGTACTCCAC